>LNEB01000003.1 GCA_001464795.1 Bdellovibrionales bacterium Ga0074139 | reverse complement strand
CACTGATGGTGGATCTACAAATGGAAACACTGATGGTGGATCTACAAATGGAAACACTGATGGTGGATCTACAAATGGAAACACTGATGGTGGCGAAACCGACGGAGGAGAGTCCGACGGTGGTAATACTGATGGCGGAGAAACAGACGGCGGAGGCCTTGATGGTGAACCAGCACCAGATCCAGATCAAGAGCAACCCGAGCGCAGCTTAAGAGCGCGTGTTCAGCCTCTCTTTTATTTAGATTATGATTTTGGAACTGGAATTGTTGCTGTCGATCAAGCGGAACTCGCTCGTGATGGAAGCTTCAACAAACTTGATATCACTCGTCATGCTAACCTTTATCAGAAATCTAGTTTTGAGCTTCTTGAAGGTGGTATTGGAGCTGCATTAGGATTCTATTTTGCAAATGCTTCTGGTGCCGCTGCTAATTTCTGGGCTCAAGTTGGTTTAATGCCAATGAAGGGAACTGAGATTTCTTCTGTTCGTTACTTCAATAGTCTTGCAAAAGCTAAAGCGACAAATGGTTACAAATCTGCTCCTATGGGTGTGACAGCACTTTACCAATGGAACGTGGGTGACAGTGTTACTTACAGATCTAAAGGTGGAATGATTTACGTTGCTGGTCTTGGACTTAACTTAGCTGGAGTTACGAACGTGCGTCTTGCTCAAGGAACTTGGGAGACTCATGTTGAGAAAGTCACAGAGACTGATGTTTATGTTAAGATTACGAGCTCTGAGCTCAAGTCAGTGGCTAACGGAGCCGGTGTTGCAATTGGTAGCGCAGCTCGCACAGCGTTTAACAATTCGGATGATGGATTCAGTTACTTGATAAATCTTAAATCTGATGATGGACGCAAAGTTTACCAAGACCTCGTTCGTGGTAACGTTTTGGCAGCTCAGAAATTTTTAGATCAAAATGTTCTTAGCCCAGAACTCACACCGGTAACAAAGGTTGAAAAGTTTAAGCGTAAATCTAAAGGTAAAGCCTCTAGCTTCTTCTTTGGTGTGCCAATATTCTTAAATGCGACAAGTTCACAAAGCACAATTCAAACAAGCCAAGTATCAGATATGTATGTTGATAACTTGAAATTGAATGCTCAAATTGGAGTTTACGACTTCACAACTAAGACTCGTGCTTTTTCTTCGCACACGACCTTTTCAAAAGGTTTTTATGGAGTCAGTTATGATGCTAAAGATCTGACAACAAATGAGCCAGCTATCAGCAATACATTTGGTCGATTCACTTGGGTTTATCAGGATGATAACTCATCGACTCGAACACTCTACAGAAATTTGCAAAACTTGATCAGTGAAACAGGTCTTAATCAGATCCGTATTGAAATGCCAAATGTGAATCATGATCTTGATTTCACAAACATCGTGCTTAATATCACAATGACAGATGAAAATACGTCTCGATTAATGAGTGCTGTTGCAGGTAGGTCTTCTGGTTCTATGAGAAAGTTAACAGAAAACCGTGTAAAATCAGCTTATGCATTAAAGGGATCTTCACTTTGCAAAACTGTTACGGATAATCAGAATTGTGAAGCTCAACTGTTAAACGAGACAACCTATGCAACTCTTCAGATGCAGACGGCTTTGAACAAGATGCGTTCACGAAAAGGCAACAGAGCCCAATACACAGCTGCTTATGCAGAATTCGGCCGTGCAGCTATGACAAATCAAATCACTTTAGCCATGGCCATTTCAATGGCGGGACCTGGTGTGGAACTTGATTTTGCAATGGAAGGAACTTACTTCAAAAACAACCGCATGACATTAAGATCAACGGGTGTTGAAGGAAGATTCTCTACTCTAGATCCTAAGCTTGCGACTGACACAATGTCATTGGGTGTGGAATCTAAGCGTTCACGAATTCATGGTCTTATTACAAACAAAAACTACACAGGATTAGGTGCTCCCTAATTCCTAGTTTCTTTTAGAAAAGCAGTAATGATCCCAGATCAACTGCTTTTCGATTTCAGCTTTGGGCTCTCCCGGGGGCCTGGATCTTTCAAGCATAAAATAAACTTTAAAGGTATCCACTTGTTCACTTCCTGACCGAGTGGAATTCCAATTCCTACAAACATACCTACCAAAATAAAGTCTGTGATTTTCATACTCGTCAGTGGCTATGTTAGATAAATACTTTCGCCACTGAGCTGTACTAAACATGGCAGAGACTTTCTCTGGCTTTTCAAGAGTGAATTCCTTGTTATGAAAAACATCCCAAATTTTACCACTGAACAGATTTCCTTCCACCATTACCCAGCCATCATTAAGAGCAGGAAAAGGAGCAAACATATTCCAGTGTTGGTGAAGCCTAAAAACAGAGCCAATTTTATGAGGGATTCCGGTGATCTGATACTTGTCGTTTTCATCATGTAAGGCGACGTTCCAATACATGGCGATGGAAAAAAATACGACAACTAAGGCTTGAACACTGGCGTGATGGTAAAATCTGAAACTTAATAAAGGAGATGGCTTGGAGAGATTTGAAAATCTTTGAAAATAACTTTCTATAACAGCCACACGTTTTTTTTTCCAAAAATCAGATGGAATCATAGCCAGCCAGTACAACATGCAGATCCAGGGAAAAGTTCCTAAATTAAAAACTAAAAAGAGCCCAAAGTGAAAGATTACAAATGTCAGGATCGAGATGAGTCGAAATTTTGCGTTTAAATAGGGGACAAATATAAAGAATGGAAATAGAAATTCCACCACAAAAGTGATTTGAGTCATCACTTTTAAAAGTCCCAGAGGGGCAAATTCCCGAAATAAAAGGCCAAAAGAAGTGAGAAACTGATCAAGCTCTAGAGAGTAATAAATGGCAGAGCCCTCGGACATCCAGCGAGGATGAATTTTAAGAAGAGCAGTAAAGAAATACATCGCAATTAATTGCAGCATAAACGCAAGGCTTGAGAGGTTTAAAATTTCTGTCTCTTTTTTTATTTTTTCATGGGAGTTATCAATCGAGAAATGAGTTTCAGAAGGTAGAAAAAATAACCATAAAAGTGATAAGCGAATCAGATCATCTCCCCCGTGAGAAAGAACGGGAGCCCGAGCTGAGAAAGAAACAAAAAATAGCCACGAAAACAAATTGGCCAGCTTCGTTTTGTAACCCAGGGCCAGGCTTAAATAAGAAATTCCAGATAAAAAACATAAAAAATAAATATAAAAACTTTTGCCTGCGATATTAAAGAAAGAAAAAAAGTACTGATTGGAAAAGTCAGAGATCAGTGGAGATCTTGGCAATGTGCTGACGTCTGTGTAGAAATCGTTAACAATTAATACACGAAATAGCAGGTCAAATAGTAGCAGTCCTCCTAGGCCAATGCGAAAGAGGCCAAGAGATCTTAAATCGAGAGATAAATATTTAAACATCCAAGCATTAGCTTAGCAATGCGAGCCCAACAAAGGCAACGAACCCCAAGGCTGAACTAAAGTAGAGGGCTCTTTTAAGTTTGGGACTTGCCATAGACATCATGATTCCACTTAAAAAAAGTGAAAGGAACGCAACCGCTAAAAGTCCTGCCATGACTTTAAAGGCAAATCCACCCTTGGCTTTGTGAAGTTGAACAAAATAGCGATGCCATGTTGTTTCTTTATTCGACAGTTTAAGAAGTCCTATGGTTGCAGTGGGTTCGATAGTGATGTCGCGCTGGGACCCTGTCCACTCGAAGATCCAGGAGGTCCCTACTTTTTTTAATGAGGGTTCGCCCGTGGGAAGGTTTAACTGCAGAGTTTGAGTTTGGTTTTTAGCTAATTCAATTAATTGATCGAGGTTTGGAATGGAATCAGTCGGAAAGGCAACTTCGAGGGTTTGAGTTTTATAATCCCCTTTAATTCCAAAGGTGTAGAGGCCACCTGTAATGGAAAACATGACAGCTGCGGGCAAGAAAAAACCAGCGAGTAAAACATGCAGAAAAATAAATTGTTGCCGTGTTTTAGGATTCATTATTTCTTGATACACTTTAGATAACCATTCGTAAATCATTTTATAGTACTATTTTATTGAGCTTCGCTCTGGACAGGGTGGTAGTTTTGAGCTTCAATTTAAGGTATGATTAAAAATAAATTATTTATTGTTGGTTTTATCTCAGGATCTGCCTTTTGTTTATTATTGACCTATGTTTTTATTTTTTTATATCCTCCACTTTTTACAGAACAAGCAAAGTTGAGCTATGCCCTGGGGCAGCAAACAGGAAGCAGTCCACGAGTCAAAAACTTAAACGTCTCAGCGGGGCCTTTTTTAGCGGCTTTGAAGGATGCTAAAAATGATTACTCAAGGCTAAGTCCCGAGGAGCTCTCAGAATCTCGTCGACTGTTGATGCAAAGAAGAGATGAGCAAGGTCGACCGATAGCCAGACCTGAGTTTAATGACAAAGTCAATGCAGAAGGTTTTTTTACTTCGCCTAGAGGGGTTCAGTTTAAACTTTTGAGTGATGGGAAAAAAGAGATACAGTCATTACGAGAAATCATGAGCTCTGCAAAACGATCAAACCGCTATGAATTTACCATGAGTGTGACTGATTCGACAGGGCAAGAGATTCATTCGCCTAATAAAAAGTTAAACCTCAGCAGACAAGAAATTCCAAGGGAGCTATTTGAGGTCCTAAGTTACTTAGATAAAAACGAAAGACTTGAAGTTAAATTGACAGCCTCTGGCCTAGAGGATTTGTCCAGGTTTCTTTCTAAAAAAATTGAGCCCAACTTTAAAGTTCAATTGCAAAGAATCAGCGTTGAAATTCCCTCAAGGGAGCCTCGTAAAAGATAAGCCATTATTGGTCTTGGGTTTGCACTCTTGTTTTAAGTTGCCGAAAAAGATGTTAAATGTTTGCAGTCAGAGCTGAATTTAAGACATTTTTCGGCAATTAGGTAAAAACTAAGACAGGGGTCTCAAGTTGAAAGCTCTTTTTTTAATTTTAATGTTTGTGAATCTTCAGGCCCAAGCTTTTTCTATAGGTGAACGATCTCCTTTTAGTGGTGCCAAGGTCGTTTTAGGTTTTAATCAGGCAAGACCTGAAAGCCCACTCCAATTTCCCTGTGTGTATCTTAATGGTGAAGTTTTGTGTGATCCAGAGCTTATTCAAATGAGTCATCCTGTCTGCCTACGAACTCTCAATTTTGAAAAAACAATTCAAAACCAATACATAATTTCATGTCAATTGAGTTTATCGAAATCCCTAGTTCTTGCTAAAAGTTTTTTAGGTGATAAGCCATTTGATCGTGGGTTTTTACATTTGGAATTGAACCCTGCTGTGAAACTTGAAAGTATTTATAAGCCTCGTAAGTCAGGGTTTGGTTATTTCATGATTCAAATTCAATAATTGATTTGAATCTCTATTGATTATCAAGCACATTTTTTAAATGGAATTAACTTGGGTCAGTTATGATAATCCGGTGGCGATATGGTGGGTCTTTTTAGTTAGCGTAAGTCTTGTGAATATCTTTTTTTGGATATGGACTTACCGCTTTAAAACTCAAAGACCGTCCTTTGCTCAAATATTTCAATTTCCATTAAAGCCTGAATCCATGATTTGGTTTTCTTCTTTTTATGTTTTTGGTTGTGCCTTCAGGTCTTTTTTGCCCCGTGCTGATGTGCAAAGAATTTGTCTTTTTGACACTTGGTTTTCAAATGTTTTGGTGGGGCGAACGGTCGCCACAATTGCGGAGCTCGCTTTTGTTACCCAGTGGGCCATAGCTCTTTACTTTATTTCTGTTGCTTATAAAATACCTTCCATTCGAAAGCTTTCACAGTGGATTGTGCCTATCATATTTGTTGCTGAGGTTTTTTCTTGGTACGCCGTGATTCGCACTCACTATATCGGAAATGCCATAGAAGAATCGTTGTGGGCCCTGACTTATTTTTTAATTGGAATCAGTTTGTTTCGAGTCCGCAAAGAATTATCAGGGGCTTTAAAATCAGCAGCTAGTTTTGCTATTTTGGGATGTTTTTTGTACGTACTATTTATGGTAACTGTGGATGTGCCCATGTATGTCACAAGGTTTCTTGAAGATTCAGCTCAGCAAAAACCACTTTTGGGATTCTTTGAGGGGCTGAAGGATCTGAATTCTCGCTGGGTTGTGACCCGTGACATTCAAGATTGGAAAGATGAAATAGCTTGGAAAAGCCTCTATTTTAGTTTTGCTGTTTGGGTCAGTTTAGCCCTTTGTTATTTACCTTTAAAGCAGTTGCCGAAATCAGCAAATAAATAATAAGGCACGTCAACAGGGTAAATAAATAGGGAGCTGGAACTTTCAGTCCATACTCAGCTAAAGGTAACACAATAAGGCCTGTTAAAAGCGTCACAGTGGCTGCCAATGGAGTTCCAATCTTTGTCCATAATCCTAAAAGAGTGATGACCACAAGGCCCGCAGAGCCTAAGGAAGAGGCCAGTTCGACCAATCCATAGATGCTTTCTGAAAAATGGGTAATTAAATAAATAATAAGACCTAAAAAGGTCACACAAACTCGAGTGATCAATAATTTTTTCTTTGCACTGGGGTCTTTAATCAAAGGCATAACTAAATTATGTGAAAACAAACCACCAGCGGCCAGCAAAATGCTATCAATCGATGATAGAATGGCTGACAATAATGCTCCGATGAGAAGCATATAGGCAATAGGTGGTAGATACTTTTGTCCCAGGAGCACTAGAAATTGCTCTTTATCTAAAAGCCCTGGTAATAACGTAGGCCCCATAAGGCCAAGCAAAACGGGAATGGATCCAACAATCAAGTAAATCAAACTGGCATTATAAGCCGAGCGTTTTGCTGATTCAGCAGACTTTGTAGCAAGAAGTCTTGATATGGATTCCTGGGCGATCAAAGAACCCAGGATAGGAATGGCCCAGCGATCCATTCTTTCCCATAGGGATTCTCCAGGTGACAGCAAACTTAATCTTTCTGGTGTTTGCGCGGCCAAAATTGAAAGACCTTCGGATTTTAAAATGAAAAAAAGGATGAGCCCAAGACCTAACATAAGAATAAGGCCTTGAATAAAATCTGTTAAAATATCTCCCATCAGTCCACCAAGAAGGCAGTAGCTTAAAACCACGATGAAACTTATTAATAAAGTGAGATCCACTGGAAGCTGAGTGGTGGCAGAAACAATTTGTCCCATGGCTCTGATCTGAGCAGCGCCCCAAACAAGGGAGGAAATAATCAAAATGAAGCTGGCTAATTTTTCTACTTTTAGTCCGAACCGATCATGAAAAAAATCAGCTAAGGTGGAATAGTTTTTATTCCAGATTTTTGTAGCAATTAAAAATCCTAGAAAAAAGAGGCAAAGGCTATAGCCAAATGGATCTGCACGCCCACCCGATAGGCCTAAGTTGTAAACTTCCCCTGAGGTTCCGATACAAGTTTCAGCGCCAAACCAAGTGGCAAATAATGAAAAGCTAAGTAACCAGGTGGGAATTTTTCGACCTGCAAGTAAGTAATCTGTTTCGTTCTTAATTCTTCGAGAGGCCCAGTAGCCCACACTAAATTGGAATAGAAGATAACAGACTAAAAAATAAATCATGTTCTTGCATTCTAAGGAAACAAAATGAAAGATCAACTACAATGAAGTTGAAAATTATTGGCTTTTTATTATTGGCATTCATGGTTCTATTGGCTTTTTTCTTGAGCCAAAAAAGTCCCATTTTATTCAGACTCAACATTGAAAGTAAAAATTCTCTAAAAACTAAACCAGTGACCAAGCTAACTGAACAGAAAGCAGAAAATCAGCCGACATCAGATACGCCCTATGACGTAACGGAATGGTTAAGCCAAGAGGCTGCTCTCATGGATACGAAAAGCTATGACAGTTTACTAGAGGAAGGTTTGCTTCAAGAGAAAGCTTTAAAATTGACGGCACTTGAAATCGACAAATTAAAAACAAAAGCACTGGCTGTGAATGCAACGGCGAACGAGCGAATTTTAAGTGTGTATATGCTGACTCAGTCATCAAGCCTTAGTTTTTCAGCTCTTCAGGAAATTGCATCAGCCAAGTTATCAGTGGAAGGTGTGCCGGCACCACATTCACTGGATGAGACTCAAAGTATGCACGAGAAAGCAATTTTAAGAATGAGTCTTGACGAGCTTTTCAATAGAGCAATTAATGATCCCGGTTTAGTTTCAGAGCTTGCAAAGACAATTGAAAACCTTAAAATTCCTGAGCTTAAAGCTTATGCCAAAAAAAGATTTCAGCAACTTTTTCCATAACTATTAATAGACAAGCCGTATCATAATGATGATTTACAGTGATTCCCTCTGAATTCGTGAACTAGCATTTTAATTAGGGGGAAATCACGGATGAAGACTTTACTCACTTTAGCGTTTCTATTTTTAAGCACGGTCTCTTGGGCTCAGCATGATTGTATTTCGCAATCCGAGATGCAAGAAATCGCTCAGGATTTTAAACAATTTCGAAACTTAGCAGGACAAAATTTCTGTTATGATAATTCAGAAAATTCAAATCTGTTAGCCAGTATCATGTTCATGCGAAAAACAGCTTTTTCACCGGACATGAAAAATAGCTCTGACGAACTGTTTTCAGGGCGTTTTTCTAGTAGCTGGTACAAGTATTTTACCGAAAGAATTAACGACATCAATATACCAAGAAACTGTGCAAAAGGTGTGGCCGCTTACGTCTACGGTTTTGGTAGCACTATGTATGTTTGTCCCATGCTTTTGACGGCGAACTATACAGCTTTGGACCGTGCCAGTGTGTTCATGCACGAGGCTCGTCACATGGATGGCTTTCGGCACATCACTTGTCGCTCAGGACCACGCGCAGGATTAAGCGGGGCCTGTGATAATAAAATCTCTGATGAAGGCTCTTATGCTGTAACAGTTGAAACCTACGCTCAAATTGCTAAATATGCAGTGGACTTGCATCCTGCATTGAAGGCTTATTCTATGTCTTCGGCTGCAACCTATGCGGATGAAACTTTTGAAACGCCTGTACGAGTTTCAAAGAATCCCATTTTATTAATCATGAATCAGACTGGCCAATTTTATTCCATCACTTTATCAGGTCAACCCGTCATCGAGCCCCTTGGACAATCACCAAGTGTGGGCCGCATTGTCATGCGAGCTCAGCACATGATTTTATTTCCTGAGGATAAAACTTTACCTGCTAAATATGTTTTTAGTAAAAATGAAGGTGATATCGCCCAAACGGCTGGGGATGCCATTTTAGAATACAATGCTCAAAGTCCCCAGCAAAAAGCTGATTTAAAGGATATGTTCAGCGGAGCCCAGTGGAACGCCAGAGTTTATACCAATAAAATTAAGTTTGCTTGTGATCCGAAAAGTGCAGACACAACAGATGTAGCTTTAACTCAAGGTGAGCTTGCAGGAAACATTTTACATCTTGATGGCTATAAACGAGAATCCAAAACCAGTTATTTGATGACTACCAGCGGATCCGTATTAGAATTTGGTTGTACAAATAACAGAGCTTTCGTGAAGCCATCCAATATTCAACTGAATCAGAAATTAAAAAGAGCTTACAAAATTGCCAACCGAACTTTTGCTATTAACTTTGAAGGTGAATTATTAGAACTTAATCAAGGTGGCTTAGCAAAAATTCAGCTTCCAGCTGAAGTGGGTTCTATTTATGAAATTGCACCTCAGCAAACCTATAATTTTTTGAATGAATAAGTTTCTTTTTGTCTTTTTATTACCCTTTGCAATTGGGGCCCAAAGCCCCAATTGCAAAGATCAAATCGAAAGGCTGGGGCCTTACCGAATGCACCAGTTTCAAAGTCCTAAATATAAGAATTGTATTATTCGCTTAAGTCTTCGTGATGCCGATCAATCTCACCGAAACTTTCAATTCTTTGGAAATGGTTTATTTGAGGTTCACTCTGCAATAGAAAAAAAAGGAGCAAAATCAGGAGCTCCTGGAGCGCGCAGTTTTTTTATTTTTCCGTCTTCAGGTGAGCCTCAGTTTAAAGATGGAAAAATTCAAGACTCAGCAGGGCTGACTTGGTTGATTGATAACTCAGGAAATTTAGTAAACGAGAATGGCTGTAAAATTAAACAATCAGCCATTAGCACTTGGGAAAAGGAAGCCTCTGGTTTTCAATTGCAATCTTGCCCGGGCTCGTTGGTTTTTGATTTTGGCTTTAAACGAGGTGAGCCACCTAATTTAGTGACTCCTTCAAATGTCATTACTGTACGAGATCATTTTGGTGGAAGCTGTAAAATCAAAAATTCAGATGTTTTAAGTTACTCGAAGTCGGATCGCTTTGCTCATAATTGGAAGTATAAAAACTCCAAGGATCTTAAAATGGCATTAGCAAAAATTAAAGGTTGTGAAAGTTTGGCAGAAGATTTTAATCCTGGTCCTAGATCTTCGGTAAAAGGATCAGGGGCCACACAGTGAGCTAGCCATGGATTCGATTTAACAAGCTCTTTGGGGCGCACTTTCTGCTGAAGCATCTACTAAAAAGACAAATGATCTAAAAATCAAACCTTGGATCATTGGCCTTGTGGGCGGCACTTTACCAGATCTCGATTCTTTTTTTAGAAGCTCCACGGATCCGCTGTTTGCGACTCTCATGCATCGGCACTTCACTCATTCTATCTTTTTTATTCCATTGGGTGCTTGGCTATGTTGGTTAATATTTTGGCCTTTTTTTAAAAAATCCCGCGAGCACTACTTGGAATATTATAAAATTTCTTTTTTTGCAGTCGGCACCCATTGGATTTTAGATTTATTAACGTCCTACGGGACACAAATTTTTTGGCCTATTACCAATCACAGGTTTTCCTTAGATTGGGTCTCAATTGTTGATCCATTATTAACCACTCCCTGGCTTGTGACATTTTTCTTTATCAAAAAATATAAAAAAACATCGCTTAAAATTATTTTTCTCTACACCTTTCTTTATTTTGCCTGGGCAGGAACTCAAGAGTGGAGAGCTGAAACAGCGGTCTTAAAAATTGCTGAATCTCAGGGACACACTCCTGAAAGGGTTCGAGTTTTTCCAAGCTTAGGGAATTCATTCTGGTTTCGCGGCGTTTATCTTTTTGAGGGTCAAATCTATAGCCAAGGAATTTTAGTGCCTCCTTTTAGCCAAAGCCTTTATCGACCAGGAACTCAAGTGAAATGGATAAGCACCGAGGAGTTGTTAACAAGTAATGAAATTTTGAATCGACAAATTAGAATATGGAATTGGTTTGTGGATGGTTGGATGTATGCACTGGATTCACAAAATTTAATCTTAGGTGACGGTAGGTATTCCATGTCTGCCGAAGGCTTTGACACGCTTTGGGCATTGCATTTGGATCCTGAAAATCCACAGAAATCGATTAAAAAAACGCCTGATCAAGATTCCTTGGTAAAGGGGCGTAAGCCCATGGAGGGTTTTGAGCTATTGATGAATCCTGAGGGATTGCAGATGTTACCGGGTGATATTTAGAGAAAAAATTGGAGCGGGAAACGGGACTCAAACCCGCGACCTATGCCTTGGCAAGGCATCGCTCTATCAACTGAGCTATTCCCGCATCTTGAAATGCGAATAAAAGAAATACTGTTAATTACCCCGATTGGTCAACTACTCAAAACTGTAATTGTTTAAAATTATGGACTTAAAAAACTAGCACCCACGATGGAGGGAGGGCTTTTTTTATGATGATTGCTTATTTTTTGGGCTTGCAGATAAAGGCTCATCAAAAGCATAAATAAAATCAGTGACCATGAAACAGGCTGAAGATATTTGAGCATAAATAAGCTATTTTCCTTTTCGAGAGTCTTGGTACGCTTGCCAATACTGATACCCCGAAAAAAGACTTAAAACAACCGAGAACCAGAGAGCCACTCGTCCTAGGATTCCGAAATAGGGAATCCATGGAAAACTTTCTAAAATGATCAAAGTAATACCTGTCATTTGGAAACCTGTTTTCCACTTACCTGCGGACTTGGCGTCCAAAATAAGGTTGTCAGCAGCGGCGATGGCTCGGACTCCACCGATAAAAGTATCCCTAGCCAGAAGTAGTATGACCAATAAAAGTTCCACTTTTTGCAAATAAAGCAGCGTAAGTAGTACAGTGGAAACGAGAACCTTGTCGGCCACTGGATCCATAAATTTCCCGAAATTGGAAACCAAGTTCCATTTTCTTGCTAAGGCTCCGTCCCAGGCATCTGTCAGCGAGAGAAGGATGAATAGCACGGCCGCTGCCACGTCCCATTGCCAACCGGTCTGCAAAATCATAGGCACAAGCAAAGGTAAGAAGTAAATTCTTGAGAATGTCAGGTGTAGAGGTAAATTCTGTTTCCACTTTTGCATAAACTAAGGTTTAAATCAGTTTTATCTTAAGGAGCAAGCACAGTATGGATCGTAACCTTGCATTAGAGTTCGTGAGAATCACTGAGGCCGCAGCCCTTGCCAGCGCACGCTGGATGGGTCGTGGAGAAGAAAAAAAAGCGGACCAAGCGGCCGTGGATGCCATGAGAAAAGCTTTTGATTCGGTGCAAATCGATGGAACTGTCGTCATCGGTGAGGGCGAAAGGGATGAAGCTCCCATGCTTTTTATCGGTGAAAAAGTGGGCTCCAATGTGAACGGTGCCCCATCGGTGGATATTGCTTTAGATCCCTTAGAAGGGACTACGATTTGTGCAACGGGTGGGGTGGGGGCGATCTCTGTCATCGCAGTCGCAGAAAAAGGTCAATTCTTACATGCTCCAGATACTTATATGGATAAAATTGCCTGTGGACCCACGGCTCGTGGATGCATTGATATTGATTTAAGTCCTACAGAAAACATTCACCGCGTGGCTGAAAAGCTGAAAAAAAGTGTTAATGAAATCACAGTGGTTATCCTCGAGCGTCCAAGGCACTCTGATTTAATAGCTGAGGTTAGAAAAACGGGCGCACGCATTCAACTGATTGGTGACGGGGACGTGTCTGCATCTGTGGCTGCTGGCTTTGAAGACTCAGGCATTGATATGTTGATGGGTATCGGCGGAGCCCCGGAAGGTGTTATTTCAGCAGCTGCCATGCAATGTTTGGGCGGGGACTTTCAAGGGCGCCTGAAATTTCGTAATGAAAACGAAAAAGAACGTGCAAAAAAAATGGGAATTTTGGATCTCAATCAAAAGTTAAGCATTGAGAAATTAGCCCCAGGTTCAGTGATGTTTGTGGCCACTGGGGTGACCGATGGACCTTTGCTAAAAGGTGTGAAATTTAAATCAGGCCATATTGCGACAACTCATTCCTTAGTTATGCGCTCAAAAACGGGAACAATTCGGTTTATTGAAGCCAGTCATAATTTAGGAAAGAAATCATTATCCCTATGAGCTCTTGTTTTAGATGTCAGACAGTTTTAGAAGTTGTGCATCCTATTTCAAGATCAGCTGAGTGTTATAAATGTAAAACGGATATTCGCTGCTGCGGAAACTGTGAGTTTTATGATCCAAAAGTTTACAACGAATGTAGGGAAACCCAAGCCAGTCGAATTCTAGAAAAAGATCGCTCCAACCTGTGTGACTTTTTTAAACTTCGAACAACTGCGACTTCAGTCCAGTCGGAAAGTGAAAAAGCCAAAGCCGCCGCCGAGGCTTTGTTTAGAAATTTTAAAAAAAGTTGACGAGTAGCATCAGTTCGCGGCTCAATAGGCTATGGCAAAAGCAAGCACCACAGAAGTTTTCAATTGCACCCCGGATCAATTCTTTGCAGTGATTTCTGATTACTCAAAATACCCAGAGTTTTTGGCAGAAGTAAAATCCTGCACCGTTTTAAAAACGGAAGGCTCAAAAAAATTAGTCGAATACAAAGTGCAGTTGATCAAGTCCTTTGTTTACACCATTTGGATGACTGAAGATAAGCCTAACAAAATCACATGGGAATTTGCTTCAGGTGATATTTTTAAGACCATGAAAGGTCACTGGATTTTAAAAGAAGAAGCTGGGAAAACCAGGGCCACTTACGAAGTGGAAGCCACTTTTGGAATGTTTGTTCCAGGGCCTGTGGCGAATGCCGCTGTTAGCGTGAATCTTCCTAATATGATTTCAGCCTATCACCGCCGAATTAAGCAAATCTACGGTGGTCAATAATGGCTAATGATAAAGAAGATAAATCAGCAGGCCTTGGTGATGCCTTAAAAAAAGTTTTTTCAGTGGGTGTGTCAGCAGCCTTTATGACCGAAGAAGGAATCAGAAAGTATTTAGCTGATCTCAAGTTACCAAAGGAAATTTTAGAGGCCCTGCTTTCGGGAGCTAATCGCAGCAAAGAGGAAATCACTAACCGTGTAGCCAAAGAGATCAACGGAATTATTTCTAAAATTGATTGGATCGATGAGCTTTCAAAATTTGCAGAAACTCATCGTTTTAAAATTCAAGCTCAAATTGAAATTGAAAAAAAAGAGGACTCGAAAAAGTCCTCTAAAGCTTAGTTCTTTTTTAAGTCTTCACTAATAAATTTCAGTACTTTTTGGAAATACTCTTTAAATCCATTTAGGTAGTCATTGGTGGTGGGAACTAACTCATAATGAGGAGTCACTCCATAGTTTTCCACGAATGTCTCATCGCCTTTTGGGCGGTACATAAGTGACACCGTTAAAGAGTAATTGAATTCGGCTTTCAAAAGCCTTGATGAAAAATTCTCGACCGAACCGCCAGCGCCAGCGGTGCGAGTTCCAATTAATGTAGCCCTGCGATAATCCTTCAAGTTGGCAGGTGTGGCATCTCCACCAGAAAACGAATAGTGGTCAATCAGCATATAGATTTTTTTTGAATACAAAGCTTTTTTATTCATTCTTGAATCTGTTGAAGAATCAAAAAGACTTAACTGTGTTCCTTGATTTTTCGCTCGCTCCATGTCTGTGTAGAACTTGATGTATTCGTGATAACCTAGAAGTGAAACGGGTTCACTGTAGGGCTCGCCACTTGTGTAAGCCTTGTGAATAATATCAAATTGCTCTTTTAAAAAGTCTAAAAGTTTTTTGTGACGAACAGGATCAAAGCTGACCAGCTGAAAATCACCGGCCACAGCTTCGATCAGTGATGTATAATTCTGCATCCATGAATGGGTGGGTTTCACTTGAAACTTCATGTGAGTATCAAGTTTAATTTCACCCACAAGTCTTTCAATAATCATGTCAGCATAGGTGACACTGCCACCAGGGTTACTCATTTGATCAATGATCAAGTAATCAGATGAAGCTTCCAACTGATTGATGTAGTGATCAAGAATCAATCCCACATCTTGAAGACCTAGCGAGCCTGTGCTGTAGCTTGCAATTCTTAGGTAGCCCACATTTTTACCTTCATGTTGAAAAACTCCTGCATGCAGACGTTTTTCGCCAAAGTTATCCTTATCAATTTCTTTCAAATGATCGGGTAACATGATCTTTCGAAAACTTTTTGGTAATTCGAAAAATGGCTGAGATTGACCAATTCTATATTTTTTCCCAATAGATAGGCTCTCAGTGTTTTCGATTAAATTCTCCATCTCGGTGCCAAGGTTGGCCACTTTAGTGCTTAAAACAGTGGATCCCGTGATCAGCGGGGTGCCTGATTTTTTATATTCAAATTCAGCTTCAAAGATTTCTTTGGTTTTTGGAGACTCAAATTCGAATTTCCAAATCATTTTAGGAAACAGAGACAGTGGAAAGCCAGAAGCTTCACGAATGCGACTTAGGGATCTTGCGAACATCGCTGTGTTCGTCAATGGGTTTCCATTTTTGGAATTAAAAAAGGGATACCTTTTTTGAAACTCTAAAACATCTAGACCATTAATCTTGAGAAGCTTAGTGCCCAATTCTGGCAATTTTCCAGAGCGCAATTGAAGACTCAGCGAGGCGGGATTCATTTGATTGAGAATGATTGTTTTGTTATTGGGGTCATAACTGAATTGCAGTGCAAGGCTTGCCTCATAGCTGGATGGGATATCAATATTGACGTGAGCATCGTCGAGTTTATAAAGAAAGTCAGATGTCACCAGCAGTGCTTCCGCATTTGTATTGGAACTCAGGAGACGGCTCATGAAGGTTTTTTTTTGTTGGGCCCAATTAAACTCGATGGTCTCTGTTTTTTTCTTTTCAGGTCCGTAATAGTTATCTAATGATAGTAACAAAGCTTCGCCGGTGATTCGCAATTCTTTTTTAGACGGCACGTAAACATCGTCCACATTATCTTCAATACGAACCCCTAAATCTTTTTTCATGGTAACAACGTCTAGACATTGTTCTATTGCCAATGATTGGCAGCTCCAAATGGCAATAAATAGCATCAAAGCGAATGAGTTTCTTTTTACGTACATGGTTTCACCTCGCATGGGTTGTATTAGCAAGGCCTTGGCCATTGTAGAAATGACTGCACAAAATTATGACACTTACTGGGGGGCTTAAATTCTTATAGGGTTCTATTTTAAATCAACCGAGGACACGCCATTGAAATGTCTATTAATAAGTCTTCTATTTTTATCAAGTCTGAGTTTTGCTAAAACTCGGATTATAATGTCATCCAGTCTTAAACCTTCAAGAGCGATGGTCCTTTCCCAGCTGCAAAACTCTGAAAGAGTTATTTTTAATGTCTGCACTGTGACACCCGTTCAAGAACAACTGTCCATTTCTGATTGTCAGATTATGGGAAAAGCAGAGGGATATGAAATTTCCGAAATTGAAAATCAGATTCAATTTTTAGAAAAAAAAGATCATAACCGCAAAGTATTAAAAACAGCTTATTTGGTACTAGGAACAGCCATTGGTGCTGTTTCAGGAGCTGTCATTTCTCAGGCCATTGCGACTAAGCTACACCCATCAGATTTTTATTCATTAATTAGTTACTTTGCTGGTGGAATTTTAGTGGGCGGTGGTGCGGGACTCACATTATCTATCGTTACAGAAAAACAAGTCAGTGACTGGTTTTCTCCTTATTTTCAGAAAAATGAAAAAGCTCTATTGAAAGAGGCCGAATCGTTAAATGACTCTGAAGTCAGTGTTGTGGTTTTAAAAACTTCTTTGCAAAAAACAGTTAATGATTTTCAAGAAGTTCTTTTGGGGATTCAGTAATGAAAATGTTGTTGATCATTTTATTTAGTTTTTCCTTTGTGCATGCAAAGACCACAGTTCAAATACAAAGTTTTGAATTGAATCCTGTCAGTTCAGAGCGGCGTTTGATCCAGATTTGTTCCGAATTTGAATGTGAAACTTTGGGTTCTTCTTTTGGTTACACTGATTATGAAATCCAAGAAATGCTTAAGATGAACACTGAAATGATAAAAAAATGGAACAAAGAAAAATGGATGATGGGTATTACTTTATCTATTTTAGGCAGCTATCTTTATCGGTGGGGTAAGTTTGTATTCTCTGCAAGCCTAGGGATTATCAGTTTTCCACAATTAAAGTCCTGGGATGAAAAAATCAGAATCCAAGAGGCTTTGCAGCAAAGACCTCAGTTACTATCAGATGGTAACTATCAACTGACACCAGAGGCCTTTAGTCTTGTCAAAGAAGCCCTTAGAGAAGCTGTGAATCGTTTAGAAAAATGCCTCATTCAAAACGAGCTCTATTACGGAGAAAGAGGCTTTGATTTTTGTAGGTCTGGACCACCTGCTGATTCCAGTTATGGCAGTCCCTTTGTTGGATCTCCTTAAAATCTCGACTTTTCTAAACTTAAAAATGTTCCGAAACGAAACACATGCTGAATTGGGATGTAATGAATTATTCAATTTTATCTGTGGTATTGTTTTGTGGGGCCTGTTATGCGCTGATTAAGTCCGCGCAGACGCCTGTGCCAGTGATCAATCAGACCCGCTATTCTAAAAAAGCCCTTAAGATTATGAAGTCCTATAAGGTGTTCTCTTGGTCTTTAATGGTTTTATTTCTTTTGGGAGGACTTGTCATGTCTTTCTACCAGGTTTTTACTCAGCTTTAAGTCTGTAAGGAACAAGCCAACCTTTTATGTTCTGTGGGTACTTTCCCTTGTGAATTCTAAGTTTTCTAACGGGTTTAATTTGATTCAGCTTAAAATTAAGTTCCCCGTGTTGTTCGAATAAATAAAGATCAAAAGTGTTGTCATCAATAATTGTTTTGTTTCTAACAATAGCAATGTGACCGTAGGGCGGGGACTTAAATGAAACAAGAGATCCCACATCGGGCTCTGCACCAAGGCAATTTTTATCAAAGTAAAAAAATGAAATCTTTTTATTAAGAAGTGAAAAACTTGACCGATAAATTTTTTGCCAGATCTTTTGCGTGACCTAAACCCATGCCTATTCGAGTGGGCACTCCATAGACTTCTCTCATAAAACGGTGAACCAGTTCCGTGCATTGATAAGTACCGCCTTTTCCATCCTCGTGATTGGAAAAAGCTTGAACACCATAAAACTCATCAAAACTTTGACCGTATTTTTTCCATGTATTGTTTTTAGGAATTTGTTGAGGCTCTAGGATTAATTTTTCATACTGACTTAAATCAGGGCATCCATTTGCAAAGCTGTGAACAGCAAGAAGTAAGAAAACAATAAATGTCATAAAGGCTGCAATTTGCTTAAAAAATGTTTAGCGAATAAATCATTGGGAAATTTTAATTTTCCTTCTGCTTGAAGTTTTACTTTTTCTTCAGAGCTGCAGCTATTGATGATGCAATTGTAAAGTTTAAGAAAAAATTGGTATTTGGGTGTGAACGTGGATGCAGCTTTATTATATTGAGAGAGTTCATCAGATAGCTTTTTAGCTTCTTTAGCTTTTACTGGGTTTAAACTTAACTTTAAAACTTTGAAGAAAAACAAATGAAAATCAGGTCTTAATTTTACACCAGATAAAATTTTTGATAAATTGGCTTCTGATTCAGAGATAATATTTTCTATTTGGGCTTTGTAAAATAAATATTCTAAGTATCTAATGTTGTTATCTGTTTCTTCAGATAATTGAGAACCTATGGCATTTAAATAGGTATCAATCGCAGCTTTATCTTGTTCTAGAAAGGCGATTAGCAAATAGACATGATTAAGATCTGCTGGGTCCTCAAAATCCTTCTTATTTTTTTGCAAATAAGTTTTAGCCTGATCAATTTTTGAAGTTAAAATGAGGTACCTCGCATAAAATAATCTGTCTTGGGGTAAAATTTCATCCCCGTTTTTAATCAACAAAAGAGCATCTTCGTAAGCTCCGCCTACGAATGCATGAGAAATCTTGAGAACCTTAATTGTTCTTAGTAGCCTTGTTTCATCGGGGCTTGTTTTGGCTTCGAGCTGACTGATGCAGCCTTTGAATTGTGTATTTTGATTATTGAGAGAATAAAAACTGCATAGCCTGATTCGAAGAGCTGTTGAAAAAGCAGATACAGACAAAGGTCCTTGATTAGCAAAGTCCTTTTCTAAGATTTCAATCAGCTTGTTCCATGGAACTTGTTTTTCCAGTTGGCTGAAAATACGTCTATAGGATCTAAAAATTTCTTCCCTTGGAACTTCAAGACTTTCAGTTTTTTTCAAAAAAGGTGTAAGCTTAGGATCCTTTATTTCCGATTGTATGAGAGTTGAAACCAAGACAGTATCCAATGCGCTTAATTTATAACTATTATCAGTTTTTTTGCTGTAATTAAGCTGAATGGAATTTAAAGAAATTCTTATGAGTTTTGTGGATTTAACAAGGTTTTTTTGGATGAAGTAAGTTTTGATTAAGGTTTCACTGTTCTGAGACCAGCCGGTTGTTGTAGTGAGTATTATAAATAGAAAAGTGGAAATATTAAAATTCATTTTAAATAGAATCTCCACTGGACTATTGTATCATTCTGAGACGTCATTTTTTTTACTATACCTGCAGTTATTTATAATTCACAATAATAGATGATGATTAAACATAAAAGCTTTAACTATCCAATAGGTCGCAGAGATTTTTTGCTTGTTTCCTTAGCCATCACAGGCCAAATCCTGAGCTTAAAAAAATCTTCCATTGAAAACTATGACACGCTGCCGGAGCACATTCGTTGGGAGCTTTCTAACTCATCTGAGCTTAATTACAATTTTGACTTCAACCGACTCAAAGAGCCCATTCGTAAGCTTTCTTTTGTTGAGGCCATTGAAGCCGCACTTTTAAAATTAAATTCTCAAAGACAGAACAGGTCCATCGCACTTTTTTTAAGTGGGGGCTATAACTCTGAACTGATTGCAGAGGGTTTGAATCGGCTATCAATTCCTCATAAACTTTATTTTGTTAACTTTTGGGGAATTAACAAGGAAGCTGAGTTACAATCAGCACAAAAAATTGCTTCACGAATGGGACTGCGCTTAAATATCATCAACATGAGCCTTGATGAGGTCTTGAGTTTCAAGACCCAACAATTGGCATTACAAACCGGTTGTGCACAACCCACTTATCACGTTCTATCTTTGGCATTTAACAAAATTCCCAAATCAGAATTTATTTTATTAGGAGAGGGCGGGCTTGATCGCTCCTCATTAAATTATAAGAATATAGACCTGTCTCAAGTTAATGCTCTAGAAAATTACCCCTTTAAGAACGGTGAGGTTTTCTATAGAGTATGGGCTCAGAAAAACCAAAGATTTGGGCAGTACTACTTTTTTAATAGTACTCCAGAGTTAATTTTATCTTCGATTCAGAACTTGAAAAAAACTAAAACAGCAGATGGTAGAATGGAAATCTATTTGCCCGCAGCCTATGAAAATGTGCCTCATCGTTCCAAAACAACGAATTGGAATTCAGCCCGCAGTGATTTTAAGTTAATTAAAAAGCATCTCTTAGCCGTTTCCTCTAAAAACTTGACCCCTGTGACTTCGTAAGGTTAGTTTTTTCTTTGTGAAAATCTTAAACACTGATTGTCAAATTGATTGCTCATTCTCTTCTTATCCTTCTCAGCTGATAAGCTTTACAGGTCGTTTTCAGATTCCTCAGGATTGGGTCAGAGGCACTGTCTTCGGTTACTCCCTGGGCTCGGGGCACTACGAATTCGAACATAAAACAATTCAACTATTCAAAAATAGCTTTTTCACTTTGCCAATTTTTCCAGGTCAACAAACACCTGTTTTTGAATCTGATTCTCGTGTCTGCCTTATTCTTAGGCATGGGTTTTTAGGGCTTCCACTTTTATTAGGTCAAGCCGAAGCCACTGGCCGTCTGTCCTATGTTGATGGCTGTTCTGATACGATCCTTGCTTATCCGGCCAGGTCAGGAGATCCCAGTCTTAATTTTTTATATATTCCAAGTCATGTTCAACAAACATCCCATCTGCATCCCACATTACGTCTTGGATTTGTTGTCGATGGTGAAGGTCTGGCCGAAACAATTTCTGGCGAGCACGCCCTTAAAAAAGGGGATTCGTTTTATATTCAAGAACATGAAATTCACAGATTCAAAACTTCTAACCAATCTTTATCAGTGGTTGCATTCCACCCTGAAGGTGATTTTGGTCCCAAAGACAATGATCATATGATGATTAACAGGTCCTACTTTAATGACAAAATCAGCAGAAAATAGACCCTTTCTGTTCGATACATGTCCCACTCACATTTCTTGGTCTTTTGATGATTTTGGTAGTCTTGCCCCTGACTTTTCAAAACCCACTGACTTTAAATATCAATTTCATCCAGCTGTCATCAATCAGCCGAACCTCCAATTTTCCTTCAAGGAAGAAGTTGAGTTAGCCGTCCAATCATTACTAGAAAAAGCAAAAAATAAAAAATTGGCAGTTTGTGCCAGTGGGGGAGTGGATAGCGAAATTCTAATTTATGAGATTTTAAAAAAGACAGATCAATTGGAGCTCTATTTTTTAGATTTTTGGGGTCTTAATTCAGCAGTTTTAAAACAGTTTGTTCAGCCATTGGCAAAAAAATTGAATCTCAAATTGAATATTATTCGATTGGAAAAAAAGTTTTTTATATTTGATTATGCTCCTCAAGTTTTTAAAAAATACGGTTGTTTTTTTCCCACTTACATAGCCATGACCTATTTATTTTCACAAATACCAGATTCACAATTCGTCGTTGTTGCCGAAGGAGATTTGGATAAGCACGGTGAGGCCTACAAAAGACTTTTCGCAAAATCCACATTTACGGAAGGACTGCCGTTTATGATTAACGAGGTCATTTATCGATTGTGGGCTGAAAATAACAAGAAATCAGGTCAGTATTACTTTTACAACAGTACTCCAGGCTTAATCCTGGGAATGTGGAATCACCCCCTATTTGAAAAGCTAGATCCGCCAGAATTTAATACGAAAAAAGTATTGAAGTTTCTTTACCCGGAAGTTCCATTTCGCCAGAAGTCCACCAATTGGGAAAACGACACGAACAATCAGCGCAATGAGGTCATTCAACATCTTTTACATTTAAGAAAAGAATCCATGCAGATGCCATTTTGGAAAAAGCACATGGGTTGCTTTGCAAAAGTTGATTCATTATACTTTAAATAAATATCGGAGTGTTCATTGTTTGTAGAAAACTGGAAGTATCTTTTAATTGATCGAAACAATGGTGGGGTCCTGTGTACTCTTCCTAATCGCACTGTAGGTACAAATTTAATGTTAGGTCTTTTGGACTCTAGAACCATTGAAATTCCTTTGCATAGAAAAATTTTTGAAATTTATAAAGATGTGGATTTTGATAATAGTTTCTTACACGTCTCTGTTAAGCGTGAAGTGAACCCTTTAAAGCCAGAAAACATCACAGATTTATTTTTAAAAAGAAGAGAAGAAGCCAAGTTAAGGGCAAAATACCTTGAATTGTTAGAAATGCTTTCTTTTCTATCATTAAAAAAAGCCTGTTTAGGTTACCCATCTTCAATTAGCTCTATCCTTGAAAAGGAATTGCAGAGTTGTAGGCCTGAAGAAAACTATTTTTCTGAAGGAATCAAATCCTATGCCCATATCAATCAAATCTCATTCGATGCTGCTTATTACGAAATTAAATTTAAAGTGGAAGGATCCAATACGGTCAAAATCAGGGATTATGCCATTTTCCAAAAATACGTTAGAATTTTCAACACCTGCTCTTTGGATCAATTAGACCAAGAGTTTAATAATGTTAGAACTGAGATGTTTTTAAATGCAAAAGTCTAATGATAAGCCAGGTCTTTTATTGCTGAATATGTCAGCTTGTCATAATTCCACTATCAAGGATCTTAAGACCTGGTCAGAAATTTCAAAATTTATTGGAAATAATCAAAGCCTAGTCGATCGATCGGGACTGACCACCATGCCCGTTCGCATGAAGGTCAGTCCAACGTCACATATCCCGCAAAGCTCTAGGGAGTTTAAAAAATCCTATGAACAGATCTGTAATGAAAGAGCTGAAGAAATCGTTAATGTTCAAAAAAAAATCGATAAGCCAATAGCGCTGCTTTATTCAGGTGGTATTGATTCTACCATGGTTCTTATTTCATTTTTAAAAATTTTAGGTGCTGATGAATTTAAAAACCGAGTTATAATCTATATGAC
This sequence comes from Bdellovibrionales bacterium Ga0074139, assembly GCA_001464795.1. Classification (GTDB taxonomy): domain Bacteria; phylum Bdellovibrionota; class Bdellovibrionia; order Bdellovibrionales; family Bdellovibrionaceae. Next base: position 277,668 of record LNEB01000003.1, on the reverse strand, counting down.
TCAAGATAGTATCGCTGAAAACCCAGAGCTCTATTATAATTTTATCAGAAAAATTGGCCCTCGAATTCGTTCTTCGACCCAATTTAAAGAAATTTTTGAAACCGATCAAATTATTGTAGATGCCGAGTTCAATGACCAATTGCATGGATCATTACTCGTCTATGATTTATTTAAGTACTTTGATGAATCCATTATGCATAAAAAGTTTGAATTAAATTTTCTTAAAGATATTTTTAGAAGAAAAAAAATGTCCGAAGATTCCATCACCAGTTGGTCTGAGTATTTCCAGTTTGTTTTAGAAAATCAGAAAGTTTTTGAAATTCAAACTTTGTTTGATTTCTTTTGGTGGTTTAATTTTGTTTACAAGTGGCAATCTGTTTACTACAGAATCCCTCTTCGCGTTTTGCCTTCGACTCGGGATAAAATTAACGAAAGCTATTTAGCTGCCAAGCATTTTCATTTCTTCAGCACTTTAGACTTTCAGCGCTGGGCGCTGGTGAATCCTGAAAAAAGAATTCAGACCTCATGGTCAAGCTACAAGTGGCATGTGAAAGATCTTATTTTTGATTTTACGAAGGACTCTAATTACCGTGTTAACAAGCTTAAAGTTGGAAGCTTGTACAACCTGTTTCTTCAAAGCGATACACCAAAGGCATTGACGTCAGATTTTAATTTTTTATATGAAATCAATTTTCAAGATTTCTACGAGCAGAAGAATAGTTTTCGTTTCTCATAATTATAAAAAGAAATAGAAATACAAATGCTAGTGCAGTGATGAGTCCAAGACTTCCAAACTGAAATTGAATCCAAAACCCAATTGGTAAAGCAAGTAGCGATCCTATGTTTTCTAAAGTATAGGACCAAGCTCGATCTTGCCCATTGTATTGATTGAGAATCCAAACATAGGGAATTTCAATCAGTGTTGCAATAGGGATCAAAAACAGGCTAACTAAAATTGTTCGTAAATAAATAGACTCCACTTGAATCAGACTGGATTTAATTTGTGTGATGACGGCCAGAATTATAAAAGTATAAAGACATAAAATCATTAATGCCCTAATTAATCCCCGGGATCCCAATTGCAGGGCCCATTGCCCTCCGATGATTCCAAAGGCAAAAGTTATGGAATAGAGGGTGGGTGTTGATAACTGAGGGTTACCGATAAGTAAAGACAGAGGGCCTGAAGCACCCATGATAAAAAGCATGAATGCAATTCCCACATAAATTTGACTTACACCCAATTTTAAATTTTTTGTTTTTTTACTTTTTCTTAAAACAATGGCCGTTGCACCGATTACGAATATGGCAAAAACGAAGCAAGCCATTTTTACTTTGTTAATGAGGGTTGATTCTTTAAATACTCGCGGTCGATTGTCGGTTTTTCTGTGAGTTTGAGAAACATCGATTGTCATGGGGTCATTGACTTTTATTTTTTTTGCTAGGATTGTCCCGAAGGCTTCGGGTGCTGTATCTTGAGGTGATTTAAATATCAGTAACCCTTCTCGAAGTCGTCTATTTTGGCCATGGGGATTAGCCGAGTTTTGTAAGTACTCGAATAGAAATATTTGATTTTTTGGGTTTTCAATCGGTAGGATTGTCATAGCCGTTGCTGCGATACTTTTCACAAGTGTCATGTTGGGATTTAATTCCACTTTGTATTCTTCAATCCAAATAGCACCTTTGTCTGATGTTCTTTGCCATAAAACTTCAAGAGCTTCCTCTGTTAAAAGATAGGACTCGATCATGGAGGAATTAAGTAAGTTACTGTGAGTGCCAGTTTGCACTCCTTGAAGTGTGATAAGGTCGAACTGTTCTTGACTGGTTTCAAGAAAGTGTCTGCCTTCTGATACTTTCGTTTTTACACTTGGATGGTTGTATATATTGGCTGACTGATGGGCCAATTCATTTTTCATAATTTTAAAAACAGCAGGATTGATGTCAACAGCGGTTAAGCTTTTAACATTGTTTTTGATACCTGCGCGAATATTATGTCCTTCCGCTGAACCAATAACGAGGGTTTTTTCTGGCTTTAAAAATTCGTAGGGAATGTCATAGGAAGGAATAAAAAAACTAGGAGGAGTAAAATATTTTTGTGTGGCCTCAAGGGGAGAGACCACGGCAAATCTTCTTCCGTTTGTGACAATAATGACTTGTCCTTTTGGGTTACTGACGAGGTCTGTGCGAATCAGGGGTGTGTAATAGGGTTGAGCTATTCTTTTGCTATCTTTAAAACCCTCAAAGTTTTTTTCCACCATTAACTGTGGTTCAAAGTGGCCCAGTTGTCCCATTGCCCAGGCCGCACCTGTTATGACTAAGGCCAAAGCTGTAACAATTTTGTTTTTGAACTGAAAGCTCCAAAATGCTGTGGCGGCGGCTAATAGAGTTAAAAATTCAAGTATCGGAGACAGTTCATTAATGAAAACAGAGAGCATCAAGTAGGCAAAAGCTCCTGCGAATCCAAAGGCATAAATAATAGATTTTAAGCTTTCACTTGAAAATAGGCGGGTCAAAAGAAATCCATAAAAAATGTAAGGAAAACTGAGCCAAATAAAGCCAAAATCAGGAAAGTGAGAAAGACCCAAAAGGCTGATCAAAGTGGTCATCAATATTATGAAAAGCAGTGCTATGTTTGAAATCAACTGAAGGCTTTTAACAAAGCCTAGAAGATTTCCTGTGGTAATAGCTGTAAAGACGAGAACTGGGATGAGATTAAGATAATAATCGAAATAAAGGTAGCCTGCGTTGCGACTGAGAACAATTTCAGTCAAAAAAAGTGATAAAAATAAACAAACTAAACGTATCATTGCATTGAGGTTAAGGGAAAAAGTGCTAATATGTTAAGTGATAAAAATTTTGGAGCCACGCATGAGTCACTCTTGGGGACCTGTTCACCATAAGCTTTTAAAAATTATTCGAGATCATAATCATCTCGGTAAAACGTTTTTGCTTGGATTTTCAGGTGGAAGGGATTCCTGTGCTTTGGCGGGACTTCTTTTGGATCTTAAGGTTCCCTTTGAGCTGATTCATATTCATCATGGTGAAAACCTGGCATCAAAATCAGTCAATGACCGTGACCGGGCACAAAATTTTGCAAGCCAATGGGCTAAAAAAAATAAACTTAAAATTCACTTGTTCAAAAGCTCTCATTTTTTAAAAAGTGAGCAGGAAATGAGGGACTTCCGTATTCAATGTTTTAAAAAGTTCAGAACAAGCCATATTGTGACCCTTGCCCATCATCAGGATGATCTTTTAGAGACGCGTTTTATGAGGCTGATTCGTGGCACTGGGCCTAGTGGACTTATGGCCATGAAAGAGTGGCAGGGATTTGTTTTTAGACCTCTTTTGAGTTTTCAGAGGTCGGAGCTTGAGGACTATTTAAAAAAGAATGATTTAAAGTGGGTCGAGGATCCTTCGAACCAGAAGAGTTATTATTTCCGAAATTTTTTAAGGCATCAGATTCTTCGAAAATTGGAAGACTATCGACCGGGAAGTCTTAAGCGAATGGCACGGACTTTAGACAGCCTAGCGCTCGCTCAGACGTTTGACTTTAAAGACACAGTTCTTAAGGTGAAAGATTATCTTACTTTTGGTCATCAGCAGCAGATCCAGGTGCTTGCTTTGTTGCTAAAAAACAATGGCATTCATGAATTCGGTTTGTCTCAGCTTAAAGAAGTCCAGAAGCAGCTGGACAAAGCACAAAAGCATCACACATTTAAGTGTGCAGGGGTCGTGTGGTCAGTTAACGCGCAGCAAATTTCACTCGGGAAGTATTAGCTTATCTTACCAAAATCCCTATAAAATAATCTGAATCAGTATTCCCATAGAATACGAAAGGATACCCTCAATGAAGTCTGGACAAAAAGCCATCGCATTCTGGTTTTTAATCATGGTTGTTAGTATGTTTATGATTCACCTCTATCAGCAAAAAAATCCTCAAATGGCTCGTGAGTTTAAAAATACCACTTTTATGGCAGCTCTTGAAGCCGGTGAAATTATTCCCGATAAACTCATCATCAACACTGACACTAAAGAATTTCGCGGTGAGCTCAATTCGGCGGGTGCGCAAAAGTACGGCGGCGAAAAATTTTCCTTCACAGGTAATGATGACGCTGAAACATTAAAAAAATTAGAAGCTAAAGGCATTACCCCTAACTATGAAAAGGGAGACGGGAACGGAGTCTTTGGGTTCCTCGCGAACTGGCTGCCGCTGATTATCATCATTGGTCTGTTTTTCTTTATCATGCGACAAATTCAATCCGGTGGTGGCAAAGCCATGAGCTTTGGTAAATCCCGAGCTAAGCTACTGACCGAACATAAAAACCGAGTGACTTTTAAAGAAGTGGCCGGAGTGGATGAAGCAAAAGAAGAACTCCAAGAAATTGTGGCCTTTTTAAAGGATCCAAAAAAATTCACAAGGCTTGGTGGGCGAATTCCTAAGGGCGTCTTGCTAGTGGGCTCTCCTGGAACGGGAAAGACTTTACTCGCAAGAGCTGTGGCCGGTGAGGCCGGTGTTCCATTCTACACAATTTCTGGTTCTGATTTCGTTGAAATGTTTGTGGGTGTGGGTGCCAGCCGCGTCAGAGATCTTTTTGAACAGGGTAAGAAAAGTGCACCTTGTCTTATTTTTATCGATGAGATCGATGCAGTAGGAAGACATCGTGGGGCCGGAATGGGTGGCGGTCACGATGAACGGGAACAGACTTTGAATCAGTTGCTTGTGGAAATGGACGGTTTTGAATCCACTGAAGGTGTGATCATTGTGGCTGCGACCAACAGACCTGACGTTTTAGATCCAGCCTTGTTAAGACCCGGTCGTTTTGACCGACGGGTTGTGGTGAACAAACCTGATCTTAAAGGCCGTGAACAAATTTTAGCGGTGCATATCAGAAAAACTCCTGTGGGCCCTGACGTGGAAGTAGGAAAAATCGCCCGTGGCACACCGGGATTCTCAGGGGCTGATCTGGAAAATTTAGTGAATGAAGCAGCCCTTATTGCAGCAAGAATTGATAAAAAATATTTAGAAATGGAAGATTTCGAAAAAGCAAAAGATAAAGTCATCATGGGAAGCGAACGAAAGTCCATGGTGCTGTCTGAAGAAGACCGAAAAATGACAGCTTACCACGAAGCGGGTCACACTCTTGTGGGTGTTAAGCTTCCAGGGCTTGATCCTATTCACAAAGTGACCATCATTCCTCGCGGTATGGCTTTAGGGCTCACGCAAACTTTACCAGAAAAAGATCAAGTCAGTTTCTCAAAGAAACAAGCTGAAAACTGGATCGCTTTCGCCTTTGGCGGTCGTGCGGCTGAAGAATTGGTTTACAAAGATTTTACAGCCGGTGCGGCAAACGACATCGAGCGAGCCACTCAACTGGCCAGACGCATGGTTTGTGAATGGGGTATGAGTGAAAAGTTAGGACCTTTAGCTTACGAAAAACGCGACAACCCGGTGTTTATGGGTATGGGGACAGGACAAGCCACCAAAGATTACTCTGAAAGTAAAGCAGAAGAAATTGATGCAGAAGTGGCCAGTATTATTAACACAGGCTACAGAACGGCACAAAAGATTCTAGCTGATCACAAGGATGCTCTCGAACGTATCACTCAGGCTCTTTTGATGTACGAAACCGTGGACGGTCATGAAGTCTCATTACTTGTAGGCGGTATGCAGGCAGAAGAAATTGAAAAAGTACGCAGCACTAAAAAAGAAGGCCAAGATATTGCAAAAGCCAATTTAGTTAAAAAAGCAGGTAGTGATCCAGTAGGAAATTCCGGACCAGTTACAGCTTAATCTATGATAGAAAATGCTCTGTTTTTATTTTCTCAAATCCGACTGACTGATATCATCGATATCAGTCTTGTTTGGATTGTTGTTTATCGTTTACTTTTGTTAGTGCAAAGAACGGGAACAGCACAAATGCTGTCAGGGCTTGCCATTTTAGCTCTTGGCTACATGATCAGTCAGGGACTTCAGCTCTTCACCTTGAATTGGCTCCTGGAAAAATTTTTTTCAAACCTTTTTGTGATCGCCGTTATTTTATTTCAAGCGGAGATCCGCAGAGCTCTTGCTCACATTGGCTCAGGAGCTTTTTTCACAGGCCAAAATAGAGCGCAAGATGCACTGGTGATCGAGGAAATTGTGAAGGGTGTGATGACAACAGCCGCCCGAGGTTTTGGTGGCTTAATTGTGATTGAAAAAGATATCGTAGTCGATAATTACATCGAAAATGGAGTGGATATGGATGCTAAAATCAGTGCAGAACTGATTTGTAGTATTTTTCATCCGCAAAGCCCCATTCATGACGGAGCTCTTTTGATTCGTGCCGGTCGAGTGCACAGCGCAGGTAATGTTTTACCGTTATCAAAAAATCCAGCTCTTGATAAAAACCTTGGAACACGTCACCGAGCGGCCATTGGTTTAACAGAAGAAACGGATTCTTTAGTGTTTGTGATCAGTGAGGAATTTAAATCTGTGGGCCTTGTACAAAGCGGACACTTGAAACCGAATGTGGAATTAGCTGATGTAAGAAAATCCATTTTTGATACATTTGGAATTACTTTTAAAGGACCTTCGAAATGAAGACTCGATTAAAAGATTTTGTTTTTGAAAACACAGTAGCAAAAATTATGGCCCTGATCATTGCTTTATTTTTGTGGACAACAGTCATGGGACGCCGGGACTTCGTCCTCACAAAAGTGATGGATCTTGAACTCATTACCAGTAGTAAACAATCAGTGGTTGCGCAGACGGCAGACCGAATCCGTATCCGTGTTTCTGGGCCTCGGTCTTCGCTTAAGCGCTTTGTTGATGACACTAATACAAAGGGTCTTACCATTGATATTTCCAATATGGGCTCTGGACTATTAGAAGTTGATATTCCTTCCCATCAAATTCAAGCTCCATCGGGTGTAAAAGTACTTAGCGTAAGACCTAATATGATCCGGGTGGAAGTCGCAAAAAAGCAATAAATCCTTTAAAAGGACAAGATAAAGATGACAAAATTATTCGGGACTGATGGAATTCGCGGAACAGCCAACATTGAACCTATGACTCCGCAAACGGTTGTAAAAATTGGCCAAGCCATTGGCTATTTGCTACAAAAAGAAATTTTAAAAAGTCCAAGTCCCATCAAAAAAGTGGTCATCGGAAAAGATACAAGGTTATCAGGCTATATGATCGAACAAGCCCTTTCCAGTGGTCTGAATTCTATGGGTATTTACGTGCAATTGGTGGGTCCACTGCCCACGCCTGGAATAGGCTATTTAACAAGAACCATGCGGGCCAGTGCTGGAATCGTGATTTCAGCCAGTCACAACGCTTATATGGATAATGGAATAAAAATTTTTGGCAGTGATGGTTTTAAAATTTCTGAAAGCATTGAAAAAGAAATCGAAAAACTAGTTTTAAAAGAAGATCTCACTGACAAACTTGTGCCTTCAAAAGATGTGGGACGTACAAAAAGAATTGAAGATGCGCAAGGTCGCTATATTGTTTACGCTAAAAACACATTCCCGTTGGATTACACTTTAGATGGGCTCAGGATTGTTTTAGATACAGCAAACGGGGCTTCTTATAAAGTAGCTCCTGCTATTTTTGAAGAATTGGGCGCCGAGGTGATTCACTTAGGCGATAATCCTAACGGCACAAATATCAATGATAAAGTCGGGGCTTTGTACCCAGCGAAATTGTCAGAAGCTGTTCGAGAGTTTCGTGCCGATGTGGGTATCAGTCTTGATGGTGACGCTGACCGAGTGATTATGTGTGACGAAAAAGGTGCCATCATGAATGGTGATCATATTCTAGGTTTATGTGCTTTATTTTTAAAAAACAAAAAATCATTGAAACATAATACTTTAGTGGTCACTCACATGAGCAATTATGGCTTAGAAAAAAAGATGAAAGAAAATGGGATTGAAGTCATTAAAGTGGGAGTGGGCGATAAATACGTCGTTGATGAAATGCGCAAAAATGGCTTCAATCTTGGCGGGGAACAGTCAGGGCATATTATTTTTAGTGATCACACCACAACGGGGGATGGTTGCATTGCAGCTCTCTCGGTTTTAGCTGTTATGAAAGAAACTGAAAAAAAGATGAGTGAGCTCAATCAACTCATTGAAGATGTGCCTCAGGTATTGATCAATTGCCGAGTCAGAAACCGCAAAGAAATCGACAAGATTGCAGGTTATCAGGAATTAATTGATAAAATTAATTCTGAACTCAGCGGAATAGGACGCACCTTTATCAGGTTTTCTGGAACAGAACCTGTTATTCGAATTCTAGTGGAAGGTCCCGATAAATTTAAAATCAATCAGTACGCAGAAAGTATCGCAAGATTACTTGAAAAAGAACTTTCTTAGAAAAAGGTATTTAATTATATGAAAGCAAAAAAAATTCGCCTAGGTGTGAATGTGGATCATGTGGCCACTTTAAGACAAGTCAGACGTGGGCAAACTGTTTATCCCAGCGTTAATGATATGGTGGGGGAAGCTGTCAAGGGCGGTGCGGATCAAATTACAATTCATTTAAGAGAAGATCGCAGGCATATCCAGACCAGTGATTTGATTGAGCTCGCTAAAAAATGTCCTGTGGATTTAAATCTTGAAATGGCGGTCACACCTGAAATGATCAAACTGGCCAATAAGTACAAACCTGAATGGTGTTGTTTTGTGCCAGAAAAACGCCAAGAGCTAACCACTGAAGGCGGACTTAATATATTAAGCAATCAAGAAGAGATTTCTTTTGCCATTGAAAAGCTGCAATCACGCGGTATCGAAATTTCTCTATTTTTAGATCCAAGCCCAGAGCAAGTAAAAGCCGCTTTCGTAGTCGGAGCTGATGCCATTGAGTTTCATACGGGCACTTGGGTTTTAGCTAAAGGTTTGAAAAAGCAAAAAGAATGGGCGAGGCTCAAAAAAGCAGCTGAGCTCTGTCATCAATTGGGTATGCGTGTGCATGCAGGACATGGTTTGGATTACAAGCACAGTCAAGACATTCGAAAGTTGCCACACTTACTTGAAGTGAACATAGGCCACTTTTTAATATGTGAGTCTTTGAAGGTGGGATTAAAGTCAGCCGTTAAAAAAATGGTGCAAACATTAAAGAGTTCATAATTTCAGACTTAAGCGAATTACATTCATGGGTGAAAACGGAATTGCTTCCCCATTTAAAGCCTCAAACTTTAGTGTGTTTGTCAGGTGAAGTGGGTGTTGGTAAAACGGAAATCATCAAATTAGCTTGCCATGAGCTGAATTTTTTTGAAGTACAATCTCCAACCTACGCTTTTACCCATCAATATTTAAAAGCGGGTCATATTTTTTCAATTTTTCATGTGGATCTTTACCGTATGAATTCTGCAGAGGATTTAGACAGCACAGGTTTTTGGGATTTGTTCAATCAGCAAGAATCTATACTTTTTGTTGAGTGGTCCAATTTGGTGCCAGATGAAAGTTGGCCTTGGAACTGGACAAGGATAGAAATTCAAATTGAAATTTTAGTTGATCAAAAGCGAAAAATTAAGCTGCATTTTCCACAGGTATAAAACCTAATTCGGCACAAAGATTTTGCACCACGTTTTCCATTTCCCTTAAGGTTTGCTGTTTATAATTCGTTGCAGGGCCCCAACCCATAACGATTCCCACTGTTTCACCATTATGAACGATGGGAATGGCTGTCACATTCTCTGGGACAGTTCCGTTATTAAGTTCAGCAAAAAATTTCTCGTTGATCAAAGTTTTGATCAAGTGGCCGTGATAAGGTTTTTGTGTTTGATAAACAATTTTTATAAAACTATCAGACTGTAATTCAAATTTTGAAGGGCTAATCGTGATGTTAGATTCTTCAGGCCAATGAGTGGCTTGGAAGGATTTTGCAGATTGGCTTATGCTTACAAAACAGCGATTATCGTAAATGTGTTTGAATAAAGATAAACATCTTAAAATTTTAGTCTGATCCAGACCCGCTTGAGCACTTACGACGGAAACAACTTGCGGAATGGCCTTAACAGGAGTCGCCGAATCATCAATGGCTGTGGGTACAACGGTCTCTTCCAATGATTCCAGAGCTATTTTTATTGGTTCTGGTTTTGCAGATTCTGTTTGAACGGCAGGTTCAGTTTTGGTGAGGGGTGAGCGCAACTGAGAGAAATCAAGACTCACAACGGGAGCAGCCGCTTCCAAACTGATTCCCTCGAGGGCCTCTACAGGTGGTTCGATTTCTAGAACCTCGCCCTCAGAAGCTCCTAATTGTGGTAGCACAGTTTGCCAAAATTCAAACATTTGACTAACAGGAGCAAGAATAAGAATGGGTTTTAATTCCACAGGAATTGGAGTCTCGGGTAATTCTAAAGCTAGAATGATGGTGTGTCCATCCCACTCGGCCACAGGTATCACTTCTGGTCCCCATGGATAAACTTCACGAAGCTTGCTGACAAGAGCCACTGGTGGGGTGGTTTTTTGAAAGAAATTCATGTCGACACTTTGCATTTCAAAGGCTGATCTTGCCCATGAGAGATACTCTTGTTCATTAATTTTCTGATTAATAATAGCAAAACCGAGCTCTGTAAGCCCTTGAGCTTCAACAGGATCGTATCCTGTGATGTTGGCTTTAAAATGTTCTTTCCACGAGGCTGTACTCATTTCAATTCTTATCGGTCTAAGAGTTCAGAATCCTTACATAAAAAGCATCTACAAACTGGACCTTTTAGTGTAAAACAGGGACCTCATGAACTCTCGATTAGTCTATTTGGATCATAATGCGACAACACCACTGCATCCGCTGGTGAAAAACTCTTTAATTCAAGAGCTCGATTCTCATTTTGGGAATCCATCTTCTATCCATTGGGCGGGTCGAAAAGCAAAAAATCTGATCAGAAACGCCAGACAAAATTTAAGCGAACTTTTTTCTGTCAGTCCGCTAGAACTTATTTTTACAAGTGGTGCCTCAGAATCTAATAACACCGTGATTCAAACACTCTTTTTAAATTTAAAAAATCGCACAGAATATATTTGTAGTGCTATTGAGCACCCCAGTGTTTTAAAAACCATGCAGCACATTGAAAGTTTAGGTGCTCTGGTTCACCGAATTCCAGTTAGCCGTGAAGGTCAGTTGGATTTGGAATTTTATCAAAACGTATTAAGTGAAAAAACAGCCTTGGTGTCGGTGATGCTTGCCAATAACGAAACCGGAAATCTTTTTCCAATTAAAAGAATGGCAGAAATGGCCCATGAAAAAGGAGCCCTTTTTCATACGGATGCGGTGCAAGGTTTAGGTAAAATTGACGTGAACTTAAAAGATCTTGGTGTGGATTATGCTTCTTTTTCAGCGCACAAGTTTTATGCACTGAAAGGCAGTGGCCTACTTTATTGCAAAAAAAGCTCTCCGCAGTTTCCATTCCTTTTTGGTGGTGCTCAAGAAAGATCCAGACGTGGTGGAACTGAAAATGTCTTAGGCATTATGACCTTTGGTTTGATGGCAAAAATGAAAAAGGAAATCACTGAAGAATCTTTAAGACTCGAAAAACTTCGTGATCATATGCAACAGCAAATTTTAAAATTAATTCCTAACACCCGAGTCACCGGTTCTTCTAAAAACCGGCTGCCGAATACTTTAAGTTTAGTTATTGATGGTATTGACGGAGAAACTTTGTTGATGAATTTGGATATCAAAGGCTTTGCTGTCAGCACAGGGGCCGCCTGCTCCAGTGGAAACCCTGAACCCAGCCCCGTGTTGCTAGCCATGGGATTATCTAGGGCCGAAGCTCAAGGATCCTTACGGGTTTCTTTAGGGTGGCAGAACACAGAAGACGAAATTAATGATTTTATCAAAGAATTAGTATTATCCGTTCAAAGATTAAGACTGATTGATACTGAATTTCAAAAGGATTTCGAATTATGATTAAGAAAAAAAGAGTTTTAGTGGCCATGAGTGGGGGAGTGGATTCCTCAGCCGCAGCTGCACTACTTGTTGATCAAGGTTATGATGTGGTGGGCGCCACCATGCAGGTTTGGGATTACAGTGAGTGTGACATCACCGAAGGCAGTGGAACCTGTTGCTCTTCTATTGATGTGGATGATGCCAGGGCTGTGGCTGATCATCTCAAAATACCTTTTTATGTTTTGAACTGCGAAGCTAAATTTAAAGCCGCTGTTATTGATCCCTTTTTAAAGTCTTACTTAGACGGTCAAACTCCACTTCCCTGTGTGAACTGTAATACCTATTTAAAATTTGATCATTTAGTTAGAAAAATGAAAGAGCTGGACTGTGATTACCTAGCAACCGGTCATTACGCCCAAGTTTTAAAAAATGAATCCGGTGAAATGGGAATTTATACCTCAACGGATGACTGGAAAGATCAAACGTACTTTTTGTTTACTTTAGATCCTAAAATTGTGCCGCATTTGTTGTTTCCTGTGGGTGGAATGACTAAGCCTGAGGTCCGGGCTTACTGTGAACAAAGAGGCATTCAAACAGCAAAGAAAAAAGATTCAACAGGAATTTGTTTTGTTGGGAATAAAGGTTATGATCACTTCATTGAATCACAAGTTTCAAAAGAAATTTTGGATACAAAAAAAGGACTGATTAAGCGTTTACCTAATGGTGAAGTGATGGGACCGCACCAGGGGATTCATCATTATACCCTAGGGCAAAGTAAAGGTTTGGGTTTGACCCACCATGAAAAGTTATTTGTCGTAAAAGTAGATATCACAGACAACACTGTATGGGTGGGGGAAGAAAAATATTTGTTTTCTGACCAAGCTCAAGTGGTGGACAGTCATTTGATTAATTCGGTTCAGGACCAGGAAGTATTAGGAGTGAAGATTCGCTATCAACATAAACCGTCCATGGCCAAAGTGATTAAAACAGGCGACACCACTTTTAAATTGGAATTTTTAGAACCCCAGCGGGCTGTGACACCGGGGCAAGCGGCTGTTTTTTACCGCGGCAGACAACTTCTTGGAGGCGGATGGATCACCAAGAACTAAATCAGCCTTACTTGCCAACGGAGCCCCACCACTTAAATATTTCAACTTCGACTTTTGGTTGTAAGGTCAATACCTATGACTCTGGATTGATTGAAAAAAATCTTTTTCAATCGGGTCACTTTGTGAACGATACCCAAAGTTCCAAAAAAGTGCATATTCTGAATACTTGCGCTGTGACAGCCGAAGCCACTAAGGAAGCTGTTAAACTGATTAAGAAATTAAAAAAAGATTCACCTGAAGATTTAGTTGTGATCACAGGTTGTTCTGCACAAGTGGATACAAAATTTTTTACTGATGAAGCCGATGCTGACCTTGTGGTTGCCAATTCTCATAAATCTCAGCTTCCAGATATCCTAAATCAATTTTTAAAAGGTGAAATTAAAGACAAAGTTTTTAAATCAAATATTTTTAAAAAAGAAGATTTAGAAATTGGTGGAGGTATTCAATCTGAACACACCCGTTCTTTTCTTAAAATTCAAGATGGCTGCAATTCCTTTTGCTCGTTTTGTATTATTCCCTACGCCCGTGGTAAATCCAGATCCATTTCGGTCACAGAGCTTTCCAACCGTGTGATCGAACTTTATGAAGCAGGTCACAGGGAAGTGGTACTCACCGGTGTGCACATCGGTGATTACGCAGATGAAACAAGAAAATTAGAAGATTTGGTTGAGGCATTATTAATCAGAACACCGATGCCAAGATTTAGGCTTTCATCTTTAGAGCCCATAGAAATTTCTGACAAACTTTTTGAACTCTATCAAGATCCCCGAATGTGTCCGCATTTTCATATGAGCATTCAAAGCGCTAATACAAAAGTACTCAAAGACATGAAACGAAAGTATTCACAAACAGAAGTCAGAAACACTCTCATTAAAATTTCTGAAAAATTAAAAAATCCTTTTGTCGGCATGGATGTGATTGCGGGCTTTCCAACAGAAAGTCATGAAGACTTTGAAGACACTTATTTTGCACTAGCTGATCTTCCCTGGACAAGACTTCATGTCTTTCCTTACTCCGAACGAAGCGGAACCCGGGCCGCTGATTTGATGACTCAAGTTCCTTATCATCAGCGTAAAGAAAGAGCTCGAAGACTTCGGGATCTCAGTCAAAGCCGCTACCAACAGTGGGGACAAAACCAAGTGGGCCTTCGTCAAAAAGCTTTGATATTAAAAAAGTTCACAGCTCGGGCCCATGGTGTGACAAGAGAGTATTGTAACATAAAATTTTCTGATGGTGATTTATTGAAAGCAGGGCAAAACTTGGGGCAGGAATTAAACGTTAGACTTGGTCAGTTTCATTGGAACTCAGGATCCTCTCAGGATGGTCACTTTGATGCGGAGCTTGTATGATGAAAATATCCTCTCCCACTGAACTGATTAAAAATAAAAAGCTTTTAGATGAGGCTTTGACCCATCGAAGCTTTAGCCAAGAACTTAAATTGGAAATTCAAGATTTCGAAAGATTAGAATTTTTAGGCGATGCACTGCTTGATTTCTTTATCGCAGAGGCTTTGATGAGGCATTATCCCAAGGACTCAGAAGGTGTTTTAAGTAAAAAAAGAGCAAGTCTTGTGAATGAAGATGTGCTCGCTCAGAAGTCAAAAAACATGGGTCTTGATCAAAAAATCAGACTGGGTCCAGCAGAAGCCAGAACCGGTGGAGCGGGTAAAAACAGTCTATTATCAAATGTTTTTGAAAGTGTGCTAGCAGCCCTTTATTTAGATCAGGGTCATGAGTCTGCTAAAAATTGGTTGGATACTGTTTTTGAAAATGACATTAAAAATTTAGGCACCACAGAGTATGAAAAAGATTTTAAAACTCGGTTTCAAGAAATCTCTCAAAGTGTTATGAAGCTAACCCCCGTTTATAAACTGATCAGTGAAACGGGACTTTCTCATCAAAAGCAATTTGTCGTACAAGTTTTTGTGGCCGATGAAATTTGGGGAGAAGGTTTTGGGACAAGTAAAAAGAAAGCTGAACAAAAGGCCGCCGAGCAAGCCATTTTAAAATTGAGCCAGGAGAAACTCACATGAAAGCAGGATTTGTAGGACTTATTGGAATGCCAAACGCAGGCAAGTCCACTTTGATGAATTTTTTAATCGATGAAAAAGTATCCATCGTGACTCCAAGACCACAAACAACCCGAAGACGGGTCCATGGAATTTGGAACACACCTCAGTCACAAATTATTTTTGTCGATGCACCGGGGCTTGTGAGTTCTAAGCCTGGTCTTTTTGAGTTTTTAGCGCAAGAAGTTCAGGAGGTGATCAGTGAATCTGACGCACTGGTGGCTGTTTTATCAATTGATCAAAAAACAAAAGAAGAAATCGAAGAAATTTTGAATTTAGTTAAAAAATCAAATAAGCCATGGCTTGCCGTCATCACAAAAACAGATTTGGACGACAAAGCTCACAGAGCCGTTATTTTACAAGACATGGTCAAAGCATTAGGTGGAACCACACTTTCCATTTCATTAACCAGAAAAGATGGATTCATCGCTCAAGACCGTCAGGCTTTGCTTGAAGGCATCACGAATCTACTGCCGGAATCAGAAGCTCCGCTTTATGATCCAGAACTTTACACCACAGAAACCATGCGAGATTTGATTTGTGAAATTGTCAGAGAAAAATGCTTCTTGAATTTAAAAGACGAAGTCCCTTACACAATTGCCATTCGCACCATCGAGTTTAAAGAAGAAGCTTTACCAGTTCCAAGAATCACTTTAGAAATTTTAGTTTCTAAAGAAAATCATAAAGGCATCGTGATCGGTAAAGGTGGACTGCTTTTGAAAAAAATTGGTCAGGAATCACGAAAAGAAATAGAAAAATTAATGGGTAAGAAAATTTTCTTAGGTCTCAATGTGAGTGCCCGAGAAGGTTGGTCTGATAATAAACGAATTATGAAAGAGCTAGGGTATTTCCATGACAGGCGCTGAATCTGTAACGGGTGTTGAGTACGCACCGAAAGTTGCCATCATTGGCAGACCTAATGTTGGGAAAAGTACACTTTTTAATGTGTTAACAGGGACAAGAAAAGCAGTGGTGAAAGATCAGCCCGGAGTCACTCGTGATATCATTGTTGAACCCATGGAAATCTGGGGCAAAGGCTTTGACCTGATCGATACTGGCGGAGTTACGGAAAGTCCTGATTTGATTTCAAAAATGATCCGTGAACAGGTCAGCGAATTTCTGCACTCGGTCGACTTAATTTTAGCTGTGATGGATGGCCGGGCAGGACTTTTACCAGAGGACCGTGACATTATTAAAATTGCTAAGCACTCAGGTAAACCTTTTTTACTGATCATCAATAAAGTGGACCGCCAGCACGAAGAAGATTTATTGAAAGCGGATTTCTATGAATTTGGTGTGGATGTTGTGGGCTGCAGTTTTGAGCAGCGTAGGGGTGTTGCTGAAATTTTAGAATGGCTGCATAAAAATTTACCAGACATGAGCTATGATTTTGAAGAAACCACTCGCATCGCCTTTGTCGGAAAACCCAACGTTGGGAAAAGTAGTATTTGTAATGCACTATTAGGAATCGAGCGCATGCTGGTCAGCCCCATCGCAGGGACTACCGTGGATTCAGTGGATTCACCATTCTATTACAACGAAAAGCACTACACCATTGTGGATACTGCAGGACTTCGAAAGTCTGCCAGGCGTGAAGAGGACGTGGAAATTATAGCAGCTTACAAATCTCAAGAGTCCATTCGTAGGGCTAATCTTGTATTGTTAGTTGTGGATGGAACCATGGGGCCCACCGAGCAAGATGCTAAGATTATGCAAGCCATTTTAGAGGATCATAAGGCTGTGATTTTAGTTGCCAATAAATCTGATCTTGGAAAAAAAGAAGTGGAAAATTATCAAAAAACTTTCCGTGAGCAAGTGGCAAGAACCTTTCACTTTTATGTGGATGTTCCTATCGTTTTCACAAGCTCTAAAACAGGATCTGGACTACAAGAAATGCTGAATGAAGTGGAAAGAATCGCCACTCAAATGAAAATCAGAATTCCTACCAGGGAACTCAATGATTTCTTTTTTAAAACCATTCGAAAAGCAGTGGCTCCAGTTTGGGGAACCACTAACGTTAAGTTTTATTATTTAACTCAAACCTTTCAAGTGCCACCGGCCTTTATTGCTTTTGCCAATCATCCGGATGGAGTTCATAACAGCTACAGACGATTTTTGATTAAATCCATCAAAGAAGAGTGGAACCTTCAAGGATTACCAATCCGAATTTTTTGTATGAAATCCAGACGTGGTCATGCAGGTCAAGATTCGTGAGTAAAAGAGTCTCTTGGAAATCCACCTTAGGATTTTATTTGCTATCCATGGGCTCAGCCTTGGGACTTGGAAATCTTTGGAGATTTCCTTTTGTGACCGGAGAAAATGGCGGGGGCGCTTTTTTTCTATTTTATCTTCTGTTTGCATTTCTTTTGGGACTTCCACTTTTGATCGCAGAATTGATGCTGGGACAAAAGTTAGGGCAAAGTGCTTTGAAGGCCACAGAAAATGTTTCGAAAGCAACGGGTAGGCCTTATAAAGTTTTTGGATTTTTATCAGTTTTGCTATCCGTCGTGGTACTTTCCTATTACTCGGTCATCAGTGGCTGGGTTTTGCATTTCATGGCGCGTTTTTCCATAGGCTTAGTTTCCGCAACATCTTTACCTTTTTCTTTTGATATTTTACAAAACAATCCTTGGCTGCAAGTGATGCTGACCAGTGTGCATTTACTGTTAGTGATTACAATTATGAGTATCGGGGTTCAAGAGGGTTTAGAAAAATGGATCAGAACTATTGTTCCTGTTTTTTTTCTTCTTGTGATTATTATTTTATTTAAAACATTAAATCTCTCAGACAATTCAGCCATGTTCAGATTTTTGTTTTATCCTGATTTTTCTAAAATGAACTGGGACACTTTAAACAGGGCCATTGCTCACGTTTTTTTTACGATGTCCGTGGGCTTTGGCTTGATGGTCAGCTTTGGGTCCTATTTGAAATCCGATGAACATATTCCAAGTATTGGCTTTAGAATTGCGATGATTGATATTTTTGTATCCATCATTGCATTGCTTTTTGTGTTTCCAGTGGCCTACCAAGCCACTCAAAGTTTAAGCAGTGATCCTATATTATTATTTAATGTGATCCCTCAGTACTTTCAGTCCTTAAGTGGAGGATACATTTATGGATTGATATTTTTTCTATGTCTTTATTTAGCATCTTTGAATGCCAGTCTTGCTTTGATGGAGGCCTTGGTTAGTAATTTTCAAAGTATTCATCAATCAACCAGAACCTTTTCATTAAAGCTCTGCTCTGGAATTATTTTACTACTGACCACGGTTTGGGTTTTGATTCCCTCTTTTGGTGGTAAAGGTTCAGGGGCCACAATTCTAGAACAACTGGACAATATAGCCGTCAATTGGATTCTTCCTGTCGTGGCATTGGGCCTTTTGCTTACCTTTAATAAAGCTCTGTCTGATAAAGAAAAAAGTGAAATGTTCGTAGACCGGTCAAAAACCATCAGTGTCATCATGGAAAGCCACTGGTTTTTCGTGATCCGCTGGCTGGCCCCAATTCTTATTACCACAAGTCTCATCTTGCAGGCCCTCCGCTAAGGGTACCAGGCACGTTACTGCCCCGCGTCTGTCCGAAGTCCGGACAACGTTAAATCTGATGTGTGTGATGGCTGTGGGTTGATTTATAAAATTGTTTTGCAGGCTTGAGTTCCCATATGGCGAAATACTCTCAAGTTCAGATTTCAGAATTCCCTTTTCACATCACGGCCCGTGCCCATAATAAACAGCATTTTCCATTACAACTTGAAGAAACCTGGAATATTTTGACTCATCATTTAAGTTTAGTTCACTATAAATATGATCTTACAATTCATGCTTTTGTTATGATGCCGAATCATTTTCACCTCATAGCGAGTACTTACGAATATGAATTGGGTCACATCATGAGAGCTTTTCTTTGCGAATCGGCTAAAGAAATCAATAGTAAAACAAGAAGCATCAATCAGGTTTGGGGGACTCGTTATTTCAAATGTTTAATTTCAAGCGAGAGCTACTATTCAAACGTTTACAAGTATGTTTACCAAAATCCTGTACGAGCCAAGTTAGTTTCTCATTCTGAGGCTTGGCCTTATTCTACTCTCAGTGGTTTAATGGGAAATTCAAAGCTCAATTTACCGATCCAGCCTGATGAAATATTATTCAATCCTTTTTTTGATGAAAAAGAATTGGCTTGGGTGAATCAAGCAATTCCCACGGATTTGCTGAAGACATTTAAAACAGCTCTGCACAAAAAAGTGTTGAAATTTCCGAAAACCAAAAGCGGGGATTACCATCCCATAGAGTTCATAAGGTTTTAAACGCTTCTTGCTGTCCGGATAACCGGACAGACGCGGGGCAGTAACGTGCCTGGTACCCTAGAAGTTCATGCCTAGGATCAGTTGCCAGTTGATATAATCGCCATCTAATTTTTTTAATAAAAGTTGATCGCCTGCTGAATCAGTAATGCCACGTTTATTTTCGTCGGCGAAACTGATGTAGTGGTAGATGGCTTGAAAGCCGAAAAAGGATTTACGGCGAAGTAGAGGAATTTCGATACCACCACCAAAATCAGTTGAGGGGGCTGATTCCCGGCTTTGGGATTGAAGTTCTGCGATGGAATAACTGCGAGTCACTTGAGAAAATCCACCGATCACATAGGGGTTCAAATCTGCAATGCCTTTAACCATATTTTGTGTGGATAAATAGTACTTCAAGTGCACATTGACTTCGTTGATTCCCACATTGCCTGTTAATGTCTCACCGGTGGTTTTAATTTTCACAGAGTGATCGGAAGTCATCAGACCCAGAGATAAGGCAAGTCTAAGATCAAAAAAGTAGGACAACGTAATTCCCAGCACCGGTGCATCACCGTAAGCACTGGCCATCCCTCCAGTGAACGTCTGAGGACCCAGAGCAAGACCAGCAGTCAGAAACCGCCCGTTTTTAAAAAAGTTGATGTCAGCTTCTTCGTCCGAGGCTTCATCAAATTCACTGTAATCAGCAAACGGATCGTAGGCCTCTTCGGAATCAAGCTGAGACCAGGCGGCCTGAGGGAAAGTCACCAGACAAGCCAAAACGAAAAATGAAAAAAAGCGCCTAATTTTAGGTATCATGGGACAATTCCCCCCTGTTTAATATTATCTAGTATTGTCATGACTCTCGCCAAGGTCAAATATTCGTCAAGATTAGGCTTGTTCATTTTTGAGACAAAAGATTTTCATAGAGGAAATGTTAAGACTGAGTTGTGCCAAATTGAGTCATTCTTGTTCTTCATTGTTTTACCGAGCGTTTTCAATAAACTTAAAAACACAAAATGGAAAATTCAAATCAAGCCTATCAAAAATCTGGGGTTAACGTTCAAGCCGGTGACGATCTTGTGAATTGGCTGGAAAAATCAGCTGTCACATCGGATCTTGTGGTTCAAGGAATAGGTGGCTTTGCGTCGCTGACTCGAATTCCTTCAAGTCTTTATAAAAACCCGCTGCTTGTGAGTTGTGCTGACGGAGTGGGAACGAAAGCCCTGCTAGCGGCACAAACACGAAAAGTGAGGGGTTTGGGCCAGGACTTGGTGGCCATGAACGTGAATGATCTTATTTGTACGGGCGGGGATCCCTATTATTTTTTGGATTACTGGGCCAGTGGAAAATTGGATCTGGAATTACTGAAAGACTTCTTAGAAGGTGTGAAAGAAGCTTGTAAGCAGTCGGAGTGTCTTTTGATCGGCGGTGAAACAGCTGAAATGCCAGGTCTTTATCAAAAAAGTGAATTTGATTGCGCAGGTTTTTCAACGGGTTTTGTTTCTGAAGATGCTATTTGGGGTGCCCATAATGTAAAAGTCGGCACTGAAATTTGGGCCCTGCCAAGTTCTGGTTTTCATAGCAATGGCTACAGCTTGCTAAGGCAAATTTTTAGCAAAGATTTAGACAAGTGGATGGATCAACTTCTTATCCCCACTGCTTTATATGTGAAGTTTATTAAAAGCTTAAAAAAACAAAAACTTAAGATTCAAGCGGCGGCCCACATTACGGGTTCTGGTTTTCAAAACATATCTCGAGTGCTACCAGAATTTACAAAAGCTGAGATCAAGCCTTTTGCTTTTCCTGAACTTTTTTGTGAAGTGCAAAACAGAACTCAGATGTCTGATCTTGAGATGCTGAACACTTTAAACTGTGGAGTCGGCTTTGTGGTTTTTATTTCGCCCAGTGAAAGTCAAAATTTTCAATCCATGGCCTTATCTGAAAAGCAAAAAACTTGGAAACTGGGAGAAGTCATAAGCTCTGAGGTAAAAGAGCCTGATTTCATAGTGCTTCCTGGAGAATTTAACTTACACAAGAGTTTGAAGTGAAAGTCACAAAGTGGGCCCTTTTTATTTCAGGCACAGGTTCTAATTTGCAAGCGGTTCTGGATCTCGTTTCTGATTCCATGCAGATTCATGTTTTTTCTAATCAAGCAAAGGCACCCGGACTTGGTAAAGCAAGACGCATGGGAGTTCCCACTTATGTGATTGAAAATCCTGTGGATTGGAATCATCTCAATCAAAAGTTAACAGATTTAGGTATTCAGAAAATATTTTGTTTAGGTTTTATGAAAATTATCCCAGAGACTTTTATTCATCTTTGGAAAAATAAAATTTTTAATTTACATCCTAGTCTTCTTCCCAGTTATCCAGGATTACAAGCTTTTGAGAAAGCCTTTGCTGAGCAAAACCCTTTAGGAGCAACAGTTCATATTGTGACTCAAAAAGTAGATGCAGGACCTATTATTAAACAAAGAAAATTTTTATCAGACTTTAAAAACTTTCAAGAGTCTCGCTTGAAGCTTTCTTGGACAGAGCAAAGCCTGGTCAGAGAGGTGATCAATAATGAATCACTTTGATGTTATTTTGGTCAGCTCCTTTGGTCAGTTAGAAGCCCTGGCCTGTGAGTTGGGACGCTCGGGTCTTAATACTTTACTGATTGATGTGACAGAAAAGCTAGGGATGTGGCCACTGGAAGACCGAGAAGGTCCCTTGGGTGAAATCACATCCGATAAAGTCATGGGAGCTTGGCAAGAAGTGGATTCCCAAGGGGATTTACCTGTGTCCTGTGCGAGTGGACTTGTGGTTTGGACCAAAGAGGGTGGGCCTGTGGCACTACGAGGGCCCCTCAGTCAGCATCAAATGAAAATTCGTGGGTGGATGCCATCAGATACGGCCTATTCCAAAATGAATGATTTTAATTCTCAGTGGTTGGCTTGGCTATCAAAATCCTTTTACAGCACAAGGTTTTTGGATTGGCATCCGGATCATTTAAAAACGAGCCGCGTTTCTTTAGAAGGTCCCATGACTGTGATGTTTCCCTCGAGGTCAGGTCTGAATGCCAGACGTGATTGGTTAAAATCACAAAATGTTCAGGTTTGGAATGACACAGAAATATTAGACATTGTGCAGACGGGACTTGATTCTTTATCAGGCTTAGAAGTTCGTGGAGCCATCAGCGGTGTGATTAAAACTCAAAGTTTAGTTTGGGGTCTGACTTCCTATGAAACAGATCACATGAGTTTTCGTGTGCGAGAAAAAGTTTTTGGTCTTGAAGTCAATAAACCCGAGTGGGCTTGGATCAGGTACCGGTTTCAAGTGGAAAATGAGTCCACCACTCAAAGTTGGCCTGAGCATATGCTGCTGGTTGAAAACCCAGCGCTGATGTTAACGCATTCTGAATTTATCGTGATCCACCGAACAGTTTTAAAAAATCAATTTGATGCTTGGATTCGTATTCCTGATTCCAAAAGATTTCATCAAGCCTATTTAAACCGTATGAAAGAAGATCTAAGAGTTAAAATTCAATCTCGCAATGAAAAAATGAAATTTGAGTTTATTTTTGATCCCCAAGAGATGAGCTACACATCGAAAGAATTGGGTCCAAGACCTGTTAGCCAGTACACTCAGAAATTAAAAACAAAAAGTTTCAGACAAAAAAATATTTATTTTGATGGCCCTGAAGTATGGGAGCATTTTTTAAGTTTGAATCGATTTCAAAATCAAAAGAAAATATTTGAACTTATACTAGTGGAATGGCGAAAAAGTAAAAGCCAGACCTTAAAACAGCAGGAGCAAAACCCGTGATCGAGCGATACACCCGAGATGAAATGGGCCGAATTTGGAACGAGCAAAATCGCTTTTCATTAATGAAAAAAGTGGAAGTGGCAGTGGCATCAGAGCAGGCCAAACTTAAAATCATTCCCCGAGCTGCTGCTTTAGCCATTGAAAAGAAAGCGAAATTTCAAGTCACAAGAATTCGTGAACTCGAGCAAGTCACAAAACATGACGTGGCAGCCTTTGTTCAAAACCTTATGGAGTCTGTGGGCGAATATGGAAAGTATGTTCACTTTGGTCTGACAAGTTCTGATGTGATCGATACGGCCATGAGCTTACAAATTTTTGAGGCCACAGAGCTGATCTTAGCTGATATTCAGGATTTAAAACTTAGCTTAAAGAAAAAAATCAAACAGCATGCAACGACTTTATGTTTAGGGCGTACTCACGGGATGGCAGCTGAGCCCACCACTTTTGGCTATAAGATGGCAGGTTTTTATGCGGAACTTGTCAGGTGCGAAGAAAGACTACTGCAAGCCCAAGCGACAGCAAAAATTTGTAAACTCAGCGGAGCTGTGGGGACCTATTCAAGCCTTCCTGAAGAATTAGAAAAAAAAGTGGCCATCAAGCTTCAATTAACGCCTGAAACTTTTGCCACACAAGTGATCCCTCGCGACCGCCATGCCCAAGTGATTACTGCCTTAAGTTTTGTCATGTCCTTTTTAGAGCGCTTAGCTGTTGAGCTCAGACACTTACAAAGAACTGAAGTTAGTGAAGTGATTGAGGGATTTTCACGGGGGCAAAAGGGGTCAAGTGCCATGCCTCACAAAAAAAATCCCATTAGCAGTGAAAATATCACAGGGCTTTCAAGGTTACTTCGAGGCTACCTTGTTGCTAGCCATGAAAACATCGCCTTATGGCATGAAAGAGATATTTCCCATTCCAGTGTGGAGCGGGTGATATTCCCGGATGGTTTTATTTTATGTGACTATGCTTTGAACCGGATGAAAACCATTTTAGATGGTTTACATGTGAATGAAAAAAAGATGCTTGATAATCTCGAGGCCACCCAAGGCCTTGTTTATAGCTCTCATCTGCTTTTAAAACTGGTGGAAAAAGGACTGACCCGAGAGCAGGCCTATTTTCATGTGCAAAGACTCAGTCATTCCTTGGGACAAGGAGACTCTTTAAAAAAATCAGTACTTAAAGATCAAGAGCTCAAAAAGATTTTAAAACCCAAAGAAGTGGAAGATCTTTTTCAAGCCAAAAGATATTTAAAAACCATTCAGACCAGACTTAAAAAATTACTAGAATTAAAAATAAGAAAAAGGATTTTATGAAACTGATTTATGAAGGCAAAGCCAAAAAAATCTATGATTTCGAACCGGGTCTGGTGGTGATGGAATTTAAAGATAGTTTGACAGCCTTCAATGCTCAGAAAAAAGGATCTTTTCAAGGTAAAGGGGCTTTGAATTTAAAATTTTCCAATCAGATTTTTTCCCTTTTAAGTCAAAAAAATATCCCCCATCATTTCGTAAGATCTTTAAACGAGTCACAAATTGTGGTGAAAAAATTAAAAATGCTGCCCGTGGAAGTGGTTGTGAGAAATTTTGTTGCAGGATCCTTAGCCGCAAGACTTGGAATTCCCGAGGGGCAAAAAGTTAAAAATCCAATCGTTGAATTTTATTTAAAAAATGATGCCTTAAGTGATCCACTACTGACTGAGAATCAAATTCTAGCTCTTGATATATTATCACTTGAGCAATTGAACAAATGCACAGAGATGGCTTTAAAGATTAATCAAGTATTAGTTTCCTATTTTTTAAGCCTTGGTGTGAAGTTGATTGATTTTAAAGTGGAGCTTGGGATGGATGAATCGGGCCAGTATTATTTAGCCGATGAAATTTCTCCGGATAGTTGCAGACTTTGGGATCAAACCACCCATGCCAAGTTGGATAAGGATGTTTTTCGAAGGGATTTAGGTTCTGTTGAGCAAGCCTATTTAGAAATTGCAAAACGGATGGGTTTATAAAACCTATAGGACAAAAAACTTAAAGGATAAAAAATGAAAACTTATTTTGTTAGGATATTACCAAGAGCTGAAGTTTTAGATGTCCAAGGCCGAGCGGTTTATCAGATGTTAAAAAACCATCAGCACCCCGTTGAAAAGGTACGTGTAGGAAAATTAATTGAAGTCAGTCTTAATGATTCTGTAAGTGCTAATAACCAAGAGATTTTAAAAAAAATTATTCAAGAAGGACTTTACAACCCACTTGTTGAAACCTTTGAAATTGAGGGTTTATGAAAGTTGGAGTGATTCAATTCCCTGGAACCAATTGCGACCGAGATGTGTTTCAGTGGCTCACTGATCAGGATCATAATCCAGAGTTTTTGTGGCATCAGGATTTGTTTGATATTCATTCTGTTGAAGCTTGTGTGGTGCCAGGAGGTTTTAGTTTTGGAGACTACTTACGCTCAGGAGCTTTAGCCTCTCGAAGTCCCGTGATGAAAAGTGTCAAAGAACTAGCATCGTTTGGAAAACCTGTGCTGGGTATTTGTAATGGCTTTCAAATTTTGTGTGAAGCAGGACTGCTTCCAGGTGTTTTACTACAAAATGAAAAGTCTTTGTTTATTGATTCTTGGGCCAGATTAAAAAGTCCCAAGAACCAAAAAGTGATCCAATTGCCTGTGGCTCACGGGGATGGTCGCTTTTGGGCCTCAAATGATGAGCTTAAAAAAATTTGGGATCAGGACCAAGTTTTGTGGTGCTATGAAGAGAACATCAATGGCTCTGTGGATCAAATTGCAGGTGTACAGTCCAAATCAGGAAATGTGAAGGGGCTTATGCCTCACCCGGAAAGAGCTTACTTAGACTGGATGGGAGGAACTGACGGATGGAAGTTTTGGCTTTAAAACTAAAAAAATACCGAATTCGCCCGGAAGAATTTGAAAAAATAAAAAAAATTCTAGGCCGTGAGCCTCAAGGTCTCGAATGGGCTTTGTTTTCAGCTTTATGGAGTGAGCACTGCAGTTACAAATCCTCAAAAGTTTTTTTAAAAAAATTTAAATCGAGTGATTCTAGAATTTTAACTGAAGAAGGCGAAAATGCGGGAGTTTTTGATTTAGGAGAAGGCGAAAGTATCGCTTTTAAAATGGAGAGTCATAATCATCCAAGCTTCATTGAACCTTTTCATGGGGCTGCGACCGGTGTGGGAGGAATTTTAAGAGACATCTTCACCATGGGGGCCAGACCCATCATGCTAGCCAACTATTTATGTTTTGGAGAATCCACCAGTCCAAGAATGAAGTCGCTTTTAAAGGGTGTGGTCAAAGGAATTTCTTATTACGGAAATTGTGTGGGTGTACCCACCATGACCGGGGCTACACACAGTCATCCGGATTATAATCAAAATATTTTAGTGAATGCTTTTGCTTTAGGTCTTTTTGAAAATAATCAAAAAATGGTTTCGGCCAAAGCCAAAGGTATTGGAAATCTTGTGGTTTATGTGGGGGCCAAAACCGGAGCTGATGGTGTGCACGGAGCTTCTATGGCCTCCGAGAGTTTTGATGAAAATATTGAATCAAAAAAACCCACCATTCAAATCGGGGATGCTTTTTATGAAAAGCTTTTGATCGAGGCCTGTTTAGAGGCTTTAAATAAAAATCTTGTGGTGGCCATGCAAGACATGGGAGCTGCAGGGCTTACGTCTTCATCCTTTGAAATGGCAGCCAGGGGTGAAGTGGGCTTTCACTTAGATCTCTCTAAAATTCCACTCAGGGATGATCGAGTGGGACCAGAAGAGATTTTATTATCGGAAAGCCAAGAGCGAATGCTTTTGGTGTGTGAGCCTAAAAATTTTAATGAGCTCAAAAAAATATACGATAAGTGGGGTCTCGAGTTTTCCATTATCGGCGAAGTCGTCAGTGGACGAAACATACAGCTGAAATGGAAAGGGGAAGTGGTTTTAGAAATTGATCCTACTCTGATTGTGGATCAAGCCCCTCAGTACCAAAGAGATCATGAAAAATTAGAAGTTAAAGAATTAAAAATTTTAAAAACTTTGTTGGAACAGAAAAAAGACCAGTGGATGAAGCCCCATTGGATTTATCAGCAGTATGATCAGCGAGTGGGACTCAGATCCCAGCAAACGGCAGGGCACCCTGTGGCGATCATCAAGCTTAAATCGAACAGATCCCTAGGAGTGGCCTTAGGGGCAAGGCCCTGGCTTCTTCGTCATGATCCAAAACTAGGAGCTTATGATGCGGTTCTTGAGCCCTGTTTAAAATTGGTGGCTCAGGGGTTTGTCCCGCAAGCGATGACCGATTGTTTGAACTTTGGTAATCCAGAGAAAAAAAATGTGATGTCAGAATTTGTGGCCAGTGTTAATGCGATTTCCGAGTGTTCTCAAATTTGGCAAGCTCCTGTGATCAGTGGAAACGTCAGTTTTTACAATGAAACAGATAATAAAAATATCTGCCCCACTCCTGCAGTCGGTGTGGTGGGTTTAAAATCAAAATCAAATTTTGTGATTCAAGATCACTTCACCAAAGCCTCGCTGCAAGTGGGTGTGATTCATTTTCAAAAGCTGGATCAACCGTTCAGTCCTCAAGACATTTATAAAAAAGCTCTTCATTATTTAAGTGTGTGCGAAAATGTCAATTCAGCTAGGCTTGTGACAGAGAAAGGAATTGAGTACGCCCTTTATGAAATGCGCCAAGGGGGATTTTACTGTGACCTAACGGATCCCATCCAAGAAGGGCTTTACCGTATGCTTGTGGCCGCTGAGGATGGATTTTGGAAAAAGTTAAATCTTGAATTTGAACTCATTGGGTTTACAAAAAAGTTAGATCAAGAAAATAAATACCAGCCTCAGATAGCAGCGAAAAATTTTAACCAGCATTGGGATCTTGAATGTTAAAAGAAAATGATGATGTGTTTCATGATGAGTGCGGAGTTTTTGGAATATGGAATCATCCTGAAAGTGCAGAGCTCACCCATCTTGGTCTGTTTGCCATGCAACACCGAGGTCAAGAATCCGCAGGCATTGTTTCCACCGACGGACAGGATTTAAAAATTTATAAAAACTTAGGCCTTGTGAGCGAAGTTTTTGATCAGTTTAATTGGTCCAGTTTAAAAGGTAAGGCTGCCATCGGACACGTCAGGTACTCGACCACAGGGCAAAATCTACTGATGAATGCTCAACCCTTAAAAGCGGATGTCAGAGGAAGACCCTTGGCTGTGGCTCATAACGGAAATTTAACGAATTCAAAAGAGCTCAGGGAAAACTTGCAAAAACAAGGAGCTCTTTTTCAAGGCACATCGGATACGGAAATTTTCTTGCATTTATTATCTCGGATCGGTGGGGCCAACTGGGCCAAAACTTTGCCGCAAACTTTAGAATGGGTACAAGGGGCTTATAGCTTGGTGTGGTTGGGAGCCGATCAGATGGTGGCCATTCGGGACCCCATGGGCTTTAGACCTCTCGTACTTGGTCAGATAGGTGACAGCTCTTATGTGGTGGCTTCTGAAACCTGTGCCCTTGATTTGGTGGGTGCAAAATACATCCGTGAAATTGAGCCCGGTGAAATGCTGATCATATCTAATCAAGGTTTGGAATCGATTCAATTTAAAAATGACTCGAAGAAAGCCAGATGTGTCTTTGAAATGATTTACTTTTCCAGATCTGATTCCTATGTTTTTGGTCACAGTGTATATGAATCGAGGAAAAAATTTGGCGCCCAATTGGCCAAGGAATTTCCTGTGGAAGCCGACATGGTCATTCCTGTTCCTGACAGTGGGGTGGCGGCAGCCATCGGATACGCAAAAGCAAGTGGGATTGCCTTTGAGTGGGGGATTACAAAAAATAATTATGTGGGCCGTACTTTCATTCAGCCTTTGCAAGGTTCAAGGGATCAAGGAGTGCGAATCAAGCTGAATCCACAAATGAATTTATTAAAAAATAAAAAAATTATTGTGATCGATGATTCTTTGGTCAGAGGCACCACATCGAAAAAAATTATTCAGCTGCTTCGTGAAGCTGGAGCCAAAGAAGTGCACTTAAGAATCGCAAGCCCTGCAACAAAAAGCCCATGCTACTATGGAGTGGACACGCCTGAAAAATCTCAGTTGGTGGCCTCTCATAAAAGTGTGGATGAAATCAGAAAAATGGTAGGGGCCGATACGCTTGCGTATTTAAGTTTAGAGGGGATGTTTGAAAGCCTAGGCGAAGGGCCAGCTGGGTTTTGCGCAGCCTGTTTTGATGAGAAATATCCCACACGAGTGAGAGATTGATTCAAAGCCCCATCTAGTGGCACAATTTGAGGGATGCACCCTCATTTAAAAAAAAACAGTTTGATTGATATTGTGGCACCTGGTTTTGGGTGCTCAACTGAAGAATTACAAGCCGGAGTTCGTTGGCTTGAAAATTTAGGTTTTAGAACTCGTGTGCCAAAGAATTTGTTAGGGCCTGACTTATTGCATTCGAACTCGGATGCCATTCGAGCCAAGCATTTAATCACAGCATTCGAAAAAAAAGATTCTGAAGCCATTTGGTTTTTACGTGGAGGTTACGGCAGTAACCGATTGCTGCCTTTTTTAAAAAACTGTAAGCCTCATAAAAAAATTCTGATTGGTATCAGCGACATCACATCTTTGCATAGTTACGCCATTCAAAAATGGAAATGGAGCACCTTTCACGGACCTCTTTTGGATAGAATCGCAAAGGGTTTGGTACCAGAGAATATTTTAGCTGAAACTTTAAATGTTATCACTGGTAAAACCAATCAGGTTCACTTTGAAAATTTAGTGCCACTGAATCAAGCGGCAAAAACAAATAAAAAGCTAACAGCTGCTGTGGTCGGTGGAAATTTAAAAGTCATTGAATCCCATTTGGGAACAAAAGAGGCTTTGAAGTTTCAAAATAAAATAGTGATGTTTGAAGAAATCGGAGAGCGAGCCTACCGAGTGGACAGAATGCTGTTTCATTTCGAACAAGCAGGAGCTTTTAAAAATTGTAAAGCTGTTGTACTAGGGCATTTCATACAAGATCTTGAACCCGAAGGTAAGCCTTCAAAAACACCTGAGTTACTAAAGAAATGGGCGAGTTTGCAAAGTTTTCCTGTGCTTCAGGGGCTTGAGTGCGGGCATGACATCAATCAAAGAATTTTGCCACTTGGAACAAAAGCCACATTACAGCTTGGAAAAAAATCATCATTGATTGTTCCAACAGGAGTTAAGCCATGCGAATGACCACAATGGAAAAAAATCTATCCTTAGTGATTGAAAAAGAATTAAAAGACGTGACTCCTGGTGTGCAGGTGAGGGCCTATCAAAATGGAAAAATCGTTTGTGACATCGCTTTGGGACAAACCTTTCCTTATTATGATTTTGCAAGCTTAACTAAAATCATTTTCACCACTCAAGCCATGATGCTGGCTTTTGATAAGGGCCTTTGGAATTTAAAAACCAAAGTCAGTGAGCGCTTGAAGTGGTTTCCCCATGATTTTTTAATAAAAGATTTGATGTCCCATTACACGGGCTATCAGGCTTGGTTTCCATTTTATAAAAATATAAACGTCAATCATTCCATTAGCGACAAAAGACAAGATCTTAAGCGTTTGCTACTAGAAGCCAGTCCGCTCAAAAATTTCGATAAATCCCTTTATTCAGATCTCAATTTTTTGCTTTTAGGTTTTGTATTGGAAGAGATTTATCAAAAACCTATGATTGATGTGTGGAAAGATGTGAAAAATCTTTTCTACAACGGAACTACTATGGATTTTCATGAAAACAACATTCCACTTTTTAAAAAAGAACACTATGCACCCACGGAAGAATGCCCCTGGAGAAAAAGACTTCTGCAAGGAGAAGTTCACGATGAAAACACGTGGGCCTTGGGGGGCGTAAGTTCACACGCGGGACTCTTTGGGACCATTGAGGACTTGGGATGGTATGTTCTTCATTTAAGATCACAGATGATGGGAATTGCCAGATACGAAATCAGACAAAAAACAGCTTTGTTGTTTGCAAAAAGAGCGGTGGAAGAGGGTAAGGGTGATTGGGCCTTAGGATTTATGATGCCTACTCCTGGGGCTAGTAGCTGCGGTCATTATTTTGATTTATCATCCATAGGGCACACGGGCTTTACAGGTACAAGCGTTTGGTATGATCCAAAAATCGATTTGGCTGTTTGTGTATTAAGTAACCGCTTGGTTTACGGCCGGGAAAACACAGGCTTTAAAAATCTACGACCTAAGATTCATAATTGGTTAGTGGAAGGGTTAAGGAAGTCCGCATGAAAAATTTAAAAAAAGGGGCGCATATTCATTTGATGGGAATTTGTGGAACAGCCATGGCAAGCCTTGCAGGATTGCTGAAAGACCGAGGGTTTCATGTCACAGGCTCTGATCAAAATCCCTATCCACCAATGTCGACACAGCTTGAAAGTTTAGGCATCACCATTCAAATTGGTTACAAAGCTGAAAATTTAAATCCTCGCCCTGATTTTGTGATCGTAGGAAATGTGATCTCAAAAAATAATCCAGAGGCTGAAGAGTTATTAAAACTTAAAATTGATTACACATCACTGCCTAAAGCTATGGGGGATGTGATCATTGATCACAGAACCTGCGTGTGTGTATCAGGCACGCACGGGAAAACCACAACCTCGTCACTGATGACTTGGGTGTCCGAAGTGGCAAACAAAAAACCAGGATACATGATTGGCGGCATTCCAAAAAACTTTGCTCAAAGTTTTAGAAATCCAGAAAGTGATTTATTTGTCATCGAAGGCGATGAGTATGACACAGCCTTTTTTGATAAAGTCCCAAAATTTATCCACTATAAGCCGACATTTGGAATTCTCACTTCTATCGAATTTGATCATGCTGATATTTACCGCGATCTGGATCATGTCAAAGAAGCCTTCACCATGCTTCTAAAACTAATTCCACAAAATGGCAGTCTGATTTACTGGGCCGAAGATGAAAACATCAAATCGATTTTGCCAAATTTGAAAGCTCCTGGATTTAGTTACGGTCTTAATAAAGGGGATTTGCAGGCTAAGATTTTAAAAACCACGGAAAGCTCTACGGAATTTCAAGTCACATTTAAAAATACGGATTGGGGAGTCTACAAGCTTCCTTTGTCGGGTGAATATAATGTGTTAAATGCGTTATCCGTGATTGCCACAAGTTATCTATTAAAAATCGACCAAAATGATGTGAAGAAAGCCTTTGAGACATTTAAAGGTATTAAACGAAGACAAGAAGTCTTGGGTGAACCCCGCGGAGTTTTAGTGATCGAAGATTTTGCCCATCATCCCACGGCGGTGAAAGAAACCATCAAGGGAATTAAAGCCAAATACCCCACAAGAAAACTATGGGCCGTGTTTGAGCCAAGGTCTGCCACCTCAAGAAGAAAGATCTTTCAAGCTGAATACGCAAAAGCCTTTTCACTGGCTGATGAAGTATTAATCGCAGAGGCCTTTGATCAATCAAAGCTGAATGAGACCGATCGATTTTCTTCTGCAGAGTTGGTGAGTGATATTTCGAAATCAGGTAAACACGCCAAGGTTTATAGTGGTGTGGATGGGATTATCAAAGATATATCGAGCGGTGCAAAGTCGGGGGATATGGTGATGATTATGTCGAACGGGGGCTTTGATGGGATTTATACGAAGCTTTTAGGGGCGCTGGGGGGTTAGTTATAGCAGACGCAGCGAATTGCGTTTGCAGGAACACCCATAGCGTTAGCTGGAAAATTGACTGTTACACCACTGCCTGTTGGCTCGACATAGGTGATAGGTTGTGCGGGTGGTATGTGCCACTGGCAATTACAAGTGGAAGAAGTTGTGTTTCCAGAGCAATTTATAAAAACAGCTGGTGAATTAGAGATGGCTGGACTACTACAAACTCTTATGGCAGAAATGTTTGTACCGGTGTTTCCAATTCTCACAGGGCCGTTAACGTGCAGCCTTGCTAGTGGTGAGCTTATACCGATACCTACGTTTCCACCCGGATCAAGTACCATACTTTCTGTTCCACTATTACTAAATGCAATTGTGTTTGATGGGGGAAAATAAATTCCTGTATTTGCTGAGCTGGGGCCTCGAAATACAGGGCTGGTAGCCGAACCAGAGTTGCCAGAAATAAAATTGGGTGCAGTTGCAGGTTGATTAGAAACCAAAACATCAGCAAATACAGAGCTATTAGTTGAAACTCGGACTCTGTTTAAATCTTGATCATAAAATAAATTAGCTTCATTTGTTGATGATATATTCGAATTCACATCAGCATTGGGTCTTCCGTTTAAAACAAGTCCACCATCAATTTTGAGTTTCTTTTCATTAGCTGGAGAAAGAACGCCGAATAAAAGATTGCCGATGTTAAGATGATTATTTGTTGAAGCAGAAGGCAAAACAACTAAATCATTTGTTCCAATTAAAATATTATTACTACCAGTTGAGGGTACTGATCCACCCACTTCATTTCCAATAAACACATTGTTGTTTCCACCAGCTGCAGAGCTTCCTGCAGCAAAACCTAAAAATGTATTTCTTGAGCCATTAATTAAATTAAGCCCTGAGTCAGCTCCGATTCCGGTATTGAAATCTCCATTATCGACATATCGCAGTGAATTTGATCCGACGGCAGAGTTAGCATCACCCGCTGTGGACTCTAAAGTTCTATTGCCTAAAGCTGTGTTCCCACTTCCAACTAAAAATTGCCCTGATTCAAATCCTAAAGAAGTGTTTTGGCTACCTGAAGTGTTCGTAAGCATTGAGCGAGTGCCAATGGCTGTATTTTGAAATCCGCTAGATACTGCAGCCAAAGTTTGTCGACCAACAGCTACGTTTTCATCAGCTGTTGAGCTGAGTGGTGAAGACATGGATAAGTAACCAATGGCAATATTGCTGTAAATGGCTGGAACAGTTTGTCCATCGAGTGCATTATCACCAATCGCGATTGAAGCTCCAATTGTGTCTGAAGTGGGGAATCTAACACCTTGAGGTGTGGCCGTTGGTAAAAGATCAACGTAGGCCCCACCGTTTTCAGAAACCCTAAATTTGTTGGATATAAAATCAAAGTATATTCGTCCTTGGCCAGCAGGAGATACAGCAGGTGCTGTCATGCCTCTTTGTGTGATAGAGCCATTAATATCAAGACCCAAGCCATTGATTAAAGGTATTCCACCAATATTTATATTGATACTCTGACAGGCCCAAGTTCCAGATACTGTATTCCAATAGGAAGTTTGTGAAGGTGTACAAGAAGCTGCAGGGATAACATCAGCGTTGTAATCACTGCTTTGCAAGGCTCCTACTATTCTAACATCATCACCAGCTGCCACCATATTGGAAGCTGTTCCAACATTTAAGGTAAGAGTTGGAATTGTTGAACCTGATGCTACTGTTAAATAGCTGTTTGTTGAAGTCACGTTTGTAACTCCAGTAGCAACTTGTGGTTGAGGAATCCATTGAGCCCCATTATAAGTCAGCACATCGCCAGTGTTGGGTACTGCTGTTGATAATTCACGGCCTCTTAACCGGATAACAGTTGTTGTATTAAAAGTTCCTGATACGTCACCGCTAAATGCTGTTGTTGGCCTTAAATAAAGATTACTAGCACCAGTCACTAAATCAATTAGTGAATTCACATTCCCAGGGGTTAATGTTGGATATGTTGCCAAGGGATCAATTTTCAAAAATTCATTAGCTCTGAAGCCCTCAAGTGACTGACTCCCATAAGTTAAAGCATTAAATGGTAAATTGGGGACTGATTCCCAGATATCAATTGCACTTTCACGGAACTGGATTGCCATAACTCGGCCGTGGTTAGAAGCAGGTGTGTAAGTGCCAGAGGCATCATCACAGTTTAATCCAGAAACAAATGGAAACCTGTTCGAGAAAACTTGAGTTAATGTAAAGGGAGAAGCTGTGAGTGGATTTGTAATGTTAATAGGAACTCGAGAAGGTTCATCAGTATCACCAACATTGATTGAAAATGTTCCGCTACTTAAGGTTAAATTTTTCGTCTGGAATTCTTCGTAAAGTAAACATCCCTCAGAGCCAGGTGACTTAATTCGAATTCTAAATTCAGTAGTTGCGCTGCTAACTGGTGTACCATCTGCTCTTAGAATTCGACCATAAAAGCCGATACCTGTTTTGCTTTCTGTCTGTATCCCAACTGAGATGTTATAGTTGTTTAGAGTCGTTATGTAGTTAAACGGTAAAGCAGTAACATCACTTCCACCACCGATTGGTGCAGTCCAACTTAAAACACCTGCTCCGTTGGTTGTTAAAACTTCACCAGCAGCACCAACATTAGGTGGTAATGTCAAAGTGTAATTAGTTGCTAAACTGGATGGCACTCGTAATGTGGCATTATTAGAACTGTCGTCATCATCAACAATCAAACTTCTTCCACGAAAACTTGTTCCTGAAAAACCAACGTTTGAAATGTTACTTGCACCAATCGTCAACGGACCAGTTAAAGTCCCTCCCACTAATGGAAGCTTTGTTGAATCATCAATTGTCGTGTTCACAACCCCTGTTACGCGACCCTTTGTATCAGTTGTAAAAACAGGGACTTGGGAATTAGACCCGTAAGTTCCTGGAGTTCCTAAATTCGGCATTGATAGCACACCAGCTGCATCAATAGTTAAACCACTTACTGTTTGATTCGTTAGAACACTAACTAATCCCGCAGTCCCGTAACCAGCAGGACCACTGGCACCAGTCGCATCAGTTGAAGGCACATAATTTGTTCCATCAAATTTGAGAACCTGATTAAGTGTGGGAGCCGTCGCTACCACATTCACTCCACGAATCCTGGAAACCACTGTGGCACCAGAACTACCTGTCACGTCACCAGCAAAAGCTGATGAAGAATTGAGATAATTGCCTGAAACTAAATCCAAAAGTGTGGACACTTGTGCAGTACTTAATGGTGAGTACCCTGTATTGGTCACAATTCGTAAAAATTCACTTTCACTTCTAGCTCCCAAAAGTGCAGAACGATTAGCAAAACTAGCTCTGACAGCATCGTTGATAGCCACATTGAAAGTTTGACCACTCCAAACGATCTGCATTTCTCGTGCTGGTCCAGCAACGGCACAAGCACCCGCACCAAAAATGTAGTTGGGATTCATGCGCTCAGAAAATAAGTTAGAATCCGTAAACGAAGGGGCGATATTAAATTCACCAGCCACGATGTCAGCTGTTGCGGTTGTAGCCATTAGTGGTGTCGCACACCCTGGTTTCATGATGCTGACATTAAAATTTTGCGAAAGTGCATCAACCGGGCTTCCGCTATTTTCCAAATAGCCTTCGTAGCGAAGCACTGTTTGAGCAAACAAAGATTGAGATAAAACCAACAAAATTAAAATCATTGGTCCACCACCACGCGTCCGCGTAATGAGTAGGTTCCACTTACAGCTTCTTGGTTCACTGCTAGACTTGTGATTCGCCCACGCAATCTAAAAGTTCCAGAATCAACGGGATTGTTAATTCCTCCACCTAAAATAAATCTCTCGGTGGGGGCCTTGGAGCTGGAATAAAACTCAATTTGTTGCTCGGTGGAAAGTCCTGTGATGTTGGTGTCTCGGAAACGTATAACTTGCTTCAAACTTGAGTTGGATAAAAGAGCTGTGAAATCAGAGTAGCTTGAAAGATCTAGAACAAATTCCACAGATCTTGAAGAAGCACAGTTGTTGGTGACACTGACAAAAGGAGCTGACGGCGCAGTGGGAACCAGAGTCCACGGAACAGGGGCCGCAAGATCAGGAAGTTCATACCAAAATTCAGTTTGATTCATCAGGCATTTCGCGGTGATGGTGATGGTGGTGAGGTCCGCAGCTGTTTGTAGACGCATTTCTTTTCTATCAATTTGGAAAAATCTAAAGTCACTGGCTAAAGATGTGATTTCAGGAGTACTTGCCGTACAACCTGCTAATATTGCAGTTAAAATAATAGAAACCAAAATGTTCAACATAGACATTGGGCTTATCGGGCGAAATCATGAGTATCTTGATGGATTGTCTCATTTTAACGCAAAGCAAAATGCTGCTGTCTCAAAATAGATATGTTATGAAATTTTCCTATGACACCACTGATGAAGCAGTACTGGGAAATCAAAGCCGGGCACACCGATAAAATTCTGTTTTTCCGGATGGGTGATTTCTACGAGCTTTTTTATGACGATGCCACAAAAGCGGCACCACTTCTTGGCATTACTTTAACTTCAAGAAATAAAAAAGCGGAAGAAGAAACCCCCATGTGCGGAGTGCCGCATTTTTCAGTGGCAGGGCACATCAATAAGCTTTTAAGCCTAGGAATAAAAGTGGCCCTTTGTGATCAAGTCGAAGATCCCAAAATGGCTAAAGGCATCGTCAAGCGTGCGGTCACACGGGTTTTGACTCCTGGTATGGTTTACGATGTGGATTCACTTGATCAAACAAGACCCTATTATCTTTGCAGTTTTGATCACCAAAAGGCTGCGTTTTTAGATCTCACCACAGGTGAAGCCTTTTATGTTTTAACCTCTGAGCCGTTAAAGACTTTACTGAAATTTCCTGTGGTGGAAGTGGTATTGACTTCGCAGCAAAAAGACTTTGTGCTGCCTGATCAAATCACAAAAAGTGTTTTTGAAAGCGCTGAAATAGAAGCCACAGAGTTTTTACTGGATTATGTAAAATCCAATAACCTCAATCAGGATCTAGGATACTTACAAAAATTTACAGAAAAACAACTGGGCTCAAAATTATTACTCAGTTCGACCACGCAAAAACACTTGGAACTTTTTTATAATTCAAAAAATGAAATGAAGGGCTCTTTGTTTCACCGAATCGATCAAAGTAAAACTTCAGCCGGATCTCGTAAATTAAGGGAATGGTTACAATTTCCATTGATTCAAAAAGAAGAAATTGAATCCAGACTTGATCAGGTTCAGCATTTCAAAAGTGATCTGACACTTCTTAAAAGACTGCGAGAGCATTTAGCAAAACTAGGGGATTTAGAAAGAAGGCTGTCTAGAATTTCTCAAAGTTCAGGACATGCCAGGGATTTACAAAGTTTAGCTGAAGGAGTTTTGATTGCTCTATCTGGAATCCAGATGGCTGGAAAAAAGTTTAATGACCATCAAATCTTAGAAGCTTGGGGCCGGAAGGTTTTAAGTACCTTGGTGGATGAGCCAGCTTTGACTTTAAAATCCGGTGGATTGATTAATAAAGGTGTAAGCCCCACGTTAGATGAATTGATGAATTTAAGTCTCAACGCGCACCAGATTTTAGCTGATATGGAAGCCAAGGAAAAAAGTGAAACGGGGATCAGTTCACTTAAAATTAGATATAACAATGTTTTCGGTTATTACATTGAAGTGACTCATACTCATAAAGATAAAGTACCAGCTCATTTCAAGCGAAAACAAACTTTGACCAACGCCGAGAGATACTACACCGACGAGCTTTTAGAATTAGAAAAAAAGATTCTATCAGCTGATATAAAAAAATCAGAACTTGAGTACGAAATTTTTCAAGAACTTAAATCGGAAGCTTTAAAATTATCAGCTCCCATTTCGTGGCTTGCGCAAATCACAGCTGAATTGGATGCTTACCTGGCCCTTGCTTGGCTAGCTTTAGAAGGTGATTTTGTTAGACCCACATTTAGTCTTGACCAAACATTAGATTTAAAAGCCTCCAGGCATCCTGTGGTGGAAAAATCGGTCTCCCGTTTTGTGGCCAACAACGTAAGCCTTAAACAACAAGAGTGCTTGCTATTAACGGGTCCTAATATGGCAGGAAAAAGTACATTGATGCGGCAAGTGGCTTTGATTTCAGTGATGGCGCAAATGGGATCCTTTGTTCCTGCTAGCCTTGCAACACTCCCCATTTATGAGCAAATATTTACCCGCATAGGTGCGCAAGATCAGCTGAGCGACGGACTTTCTACTTTTATGGTTGAGATGACAGAAACTTCAGAGTTACTAAAAAATTCAGGACTTAAGTCATTGGTTATTTTAGATGAGATCGGTCGGGGAACTTCCACCTATGATGGATTAAGTTTGGCCGAAGCCATTCTGGAATATTTAGTGAATAAAAAAATCTCTCAGGTGTTTTTTGCGACCCACTATCATGAGATCACAGAGCTATCAGAGAAGTATCCTAATCTTATCAATGCGCACATGAGTGTTCGAGAGAGTGAGTCAAAAATTGAATTTCTACATTCACTTGTGTTGAAACCCGCTGGAAAGTCCTACGGAATTCAAGTGGCCAAATTAGCAGGCCTGCCTGATGCAGTGATAGAGCTTGCTTTTAAAAATCTTAAAAAGCGGGGGGTTCAAAACCAAACTCAAGAGTCCCATCAGCAGCTCAGTTTTCTAACTGAGACTTCAGAGGTGACAAAGTTGAAGCAGATCGCCTTTGAAATTAAGGATTATAAGCTGTTGGAAAAAAGCCCACTTGAAAGCTTACAAGCTTTGCAAAAGTGGCAAAGAGATTTAGATAACATACAGTAAAACGCAAAAATAATGGCAAGTGGAACCCGCCAGAACAAACAAATGCCAAATGCCGTGGGCATGTTTCCATTTGTCGTCGTTGACGAAAAATAAAACTCCGCTGGTATAAAAGATTCCACCTAAGACCATAAAAAACATGGCAGGTGGTGCCATCAAGCTAAACAAAGTTTTGCTGACGGTTAAAATCAGCCAGCCCATGATCAGATAAAGACTTAAACTTAATTTTCTTTTATTTGACGGAACTCGGTAGATCTCTTGAAGAATTCCAAAAAGGGCTAGACCCCAAACAGCACCAAAAACCCACCAACCCATCTTATCCCTTAAAGTCACAAGAGTGAAAGGGGTGTAGGTACCAGCGATCATTAAATAAATCGCGATGTAGTCGAGCATTTGAAAAACTTTTTTCGAAACACCCTTCATGGAGTGATACAAAGTGGAGAAGCCATAAAGAAAAATCATGGCCGCACCAAAGATGGCGCAACTGGTGATTTTCCAAGGGTCCTTTGTGAGGACCGCTAAGGTCATCAGTACGCTGACGCCTGCAACTGCCAAGAAAACACCAACCAAATGCGTGATGGAGTTAAATCTTTCGCCCGGGTACATTATTTATTTTTTTGATCAGTTTGGCTGCGTGAACCGCTAAGCCCTGTGTGGTGGCGCCAGTTGTAGTCTGGATCTAGCTTGATTCTGTTGTTCCAAGCGTCCCATTTTTTCTTAGGGAATTTGTGCATGACCCGGCCCTTTTCATCAAAGATATCAGGGTCTTTACCGAACAAAAAATCACCAACTGTTTTTAATATTCCCATTCCGCCAAATTACAGAATCTTTGTTGCTTCAGTCAAATCCTAAAGTCTTGGGTTATTGCAAAGATCTAAAATGTCTTGATCTGAAAAACGCTTATCCATCAGGTCGCTTACGCATTGTTTTCGTGACGCTGAAATGGCCTGTTCAAAACTAGAAGCTTTCACTTTTAATGAATGGACCAGTTTTCCGTGGCTGACATGGGATAAATACTTGAGATCAAAGTTTTTTGTCGCCTCAGGGGTCGCAGCCATGGTGGTGGAAACCATGATAAAAGTCATAACAAAGATAAAGCTCAGGGTTTGTAAGTTGTGTTTCATATGTACTCCTGCACTTAGGTATAGCAAGAGCCGGGCCCAGTCTTGATATGAGGCATTTCTTAAATACATAAAAAGTTTCAAGGCTTTACAGGTCTCATTTTAAGGCCTATCAAGATGAGATGTTAAAAACTGAACGAGGGGTGCAAAAAATGACAGGGCTGTCTGAATATTCTCACCTGATATCAAGTGTTTATCATAAGCTTTTAAATCCTAAGGTCTTAAGCTTGCCTATTATTGAATCAAAAGCCACCTGTGGGGCCTGTATTCAAGTGCCACGTTATGAAAATCACCTTAAGTGCTGCACATTTCACCCTTTTTTACCTAATTATTTAGTCGGCAAAATTTTATTAGAAGAGCAAGAGTCCCCCAGTTTCATTTCAAACGTAATGAAACATAAGATTTCAAACCGCGTGTATGCCTTACCCATCGGGATCACGGCCCCCATCAGTTACCAGGTAGATTTTAACAAATATAAAGATAAGAAATTTGGCAAAAATCCTGACTGGTTATGTCCCTATTATAATCTTCAAAATCAAAACTGCGGGATCTGGGAAAACAAAGGCTCTGTTTGCACCAGTTTTTATTGCGAAAGCTCAAAAGGGAAAAAGGGGAAAGTGTTTTGGGAAAAATCACTTAATTATTTAAGCTATATTGAGATGGCGTTCGCTGAAGAGGCTTTGGTGAATTTGGATTTTAGCCCCCGGCAGGTTTCTGAACAGCTGGATTTTTTAAACCGAAAAAAAGCCACGAGAGAAGAGTTGAAGCAGGATTATTTAGACGCAAAGCTGGACCAGAAGCTTTGGAATCACTATACAGATAAACAGGCTTTTTATATTAAGTGCTATGAAATTGTGAAAAAGATGGAAAGACCAGCAGTTCAAGAGCTGATGGGCGATTTAGGTGAAAAGTTAGAAAATGATTTTTTAAAGTCAGGTGCAATATGGAGCGATTAAGTCCTCAGGAAAAAAAACTAAAACTGATTCAGGATTTTAATGCCTTTAACCAGTGGGAAGATCGTTATAAAAAACTGATTGAGCTTGGAAAAAAACTTCCACCGCTGGCTGAAAATGAAAAAGTGGATGCCAATATTGTTAAAGGTTGCCAGTCTCAGGTCTGGATTATTTCAAAAAAAAATCAAGATGGTTATGTTGAATACACAGGTGATAGTGACGCACTGATTTCAAAAGGCTTAGTGGCGTTGGTGTTAGGAATTTACTCAGGTGGTACTCCGCAAGAAATTTTATCTACACCACCAGATTTCATCAAAGAATTGGGTTTTGAAACTCATCTAAGTCCCAGCAGAACCAACGGATTATTTTCCATGATTAAAAAAGTGGTGATGGACGCTTATCTTTTTCAAAATAAAGCGTAGACAACGGATAGATTGATTTGCTTCAATTAAGTATGCACTCAAAAGGATTTGAGGCATAAAGGCTAAAAAAATGAAATGGATTTCAGTTTTTGTCGTAAGCACTCTTTTATTTATTAACACTGCATTTTCTGTCTACAAACCCAATGTCATCTACGGAGAAGACAACCGGGTGGATCTTTATGAAATTCAAAATCAAGCGGTTCTTAATGCAGCAAAAAGTACAGCAGCTGTTATTTCCACTCGAAGACTAAAAAGCCAAGGGGCTTTTTTTGAAGTGCTTGTGGGAAATTTTAAAACCGAGCGAAAAATGTGCGACACTGAACCCTTCGCAGATCAGCCAGTGGCGGCCTTTTGCTCGGCTTTTTTAGTGGGTAAAGATTTAGTGGCCACAGCAGGGCACTGCCTTAAAGTCACTGATTGTGCGACCACAGCCTTTGTTTTTGACTACGCACTGATGAGCTCTAATGACCCTGAGCAAGCCAGACGCTTAGCCGTCGATAACGTTTACTACTGCAGTCGCATCATCAAGCGCGAGTACACTGGAAGTGTTGACTACGCATTGATCCAACTGGACCGCGAAGTGAAAAGCCGTGATCCGTTAAAATTATCCACGACCTATCCAACTGTTGGCACTGAAGTCACTGTGATCGGAAATCCTGCAGGACTTCCCACAAAAGTAGCGGACGGAGCCCAGGTCCGTAGAACACAAACAGGTTACTTTGTAACGAACCTTGATACTTACGGTGGAAACTCAGGCAGTGCGGTTTTTAATTCCGAGACTTTAGAAGTGATGGGGATTTTAGTTCGTGGTGAGCGAGATTTTGTTTACGATTCACAGCTATCTTGTAATGTTTCCAACTATTGCTCGATGCAAGGATGTCGGGGAGAAGACGTGACTCACATTAGTTACGTGCAAGATGCGCTGGTGCAGAATGTGCCCCATGCTGTTACTTATTTGGAGTAGTCGTTTAATTTTGAAATTGATAAGTAAAACCTGACCATTCAACAAAAGTAAATCCAGTTCTTTTTGGTAAGATTCTTTTTTCAGGCATTTTTAATTCTTCAGATTGGTCAATGGGATGAAAATCCATATGAACTCGAATGAGAACATCTGGATTTGGTTCGATTAAAAGTGGTGCGTAGAAATTTAAAAACTCCTCACTAAAGAAACGAATTTTGTAGTAGGGACTTTTTTGCATCCGTGGCACCCAGTATCTTTTAAACTCTTTTGCTTCGAGCTGATTAAGACCTTGCTCTTCAAGCATCCTATCTAAGAATGTTTTGATATCAGATCGTTTCACGATCCAGCCTTCTTCCCAAGGAGGTGTTAAAAAAGACCTGCCTTCCCAGAATAAACTGCTGTAATGACGATCTGTTGAGAGATCTTTTATTTGATTGGGTGGAACAATCTGAACATTCCATTGCCCTGGATAGTCAGGATTTGTTCTTGTGAGTTCAATCTTAGGACTTAGTTTTATTTTTACATTTATGGGCTTATTGGAATAGAGATAAATCAATGGCTCTGACATTGCAGGCAGAGTAAGCAGTGATTTTTTAAAGACCTGTTTTTGACCAAAAGGGTCAGTCATCACTAAAAAAGGTTTCGAATATATAAAGTCCTTATATTTT
This sequence comes from Bdellovibrionales bacterium Ga0074139, assembly GCA_001464795.1. Classification (GTDB taxonomy): domain Bacteria; phylum Bdellovibrionota; class Bdellovibrionia; order Bdellovibrionales; family Bdellovibrionaceae. The sequence continues at coordinate 233,930 of LNEB01000003.1, read as the reverse complement.
ATCGGTGGTGTCGATTTGATAAACTTATATTGATCCCAATATATCGCCTTCATATTTTTTATGTAAACATCGTAGGATTTTTTTATAAAAGAGCTTTTCGGATCGATGACAAAGTTTCCACCGTCTTGATTGTTAAATAAATTTTTGTCACTCAATTTATTTTTCTTTGCAAAAGAATCCCAATAGGTGATGAAAGTGTAACCGGAAGGTGGATTAATGAATAAACCCAGATCCACAGCATTCGTAAACAATTGATCGGGAGTTTCTAGAATAATTTGCCGACCGTCTTGATAAAGTTTTATCGGTCCAGGTAGTGTTTTAAGAAGTTTAAGTTTACGAACAACTTCCGCTTCTTTTTTGAAACTGTTTTCATCGAAAGTGGTTGAATACTCTGGGGATTTAATTAAATACTCTTTGGTATCAATTTTAACTTTAGCATTGGGAAATAGAACTTGTGCCCAGGTCATTGTTTCATCCGTGACCACGATTGAGATATTAGCTCGCTCCTTAAGTTTATTGATTATCTCAGAATCTAAAGAAGGGTAATAACCAAAAAAAATGGCTTTATTTTCAAGCTTAACTGCATGAAACGCACGGTGACAGTCAGGAAAAATAAATTTTTCAGAGGGCTCATAGATATGGTCATCAGCAAAAATTTCATCTGATTGCCCACCTGTTTTACCGCAAGCGGCAAGCACATCAATGACGACTTTATAGAGATCACCACCAGCGCAAGGACCTTTGGTTATAGAGCCTATTTTGATAAATTGAGCGTGCTGTAGCTCGCTAGTGGCTTCAAAATGTTTTACGTATTTTGAGTCAAACTTAATAATTTCCAAAACATTAGAATACTTTTCCTGATTCAACTTGCAGCTGACTATGGGGGGCGATTCGGTTTTTGTTGGAATAGGCTCTTGAGCCCGAATGGGTGAAATTATGAAAAAAAGAATCAGTAGATTTGAGATTATAAACATACTGAACTTTATACTTTAAAAGTTCAGCTCGTCAATTTTAAAGTTATAAGCTATACGTAGTTAATCCTTACCCCAGAGTTGCATGAACTTTAGAAGTATCATCACTGTCATCAAGATCCGTTAAAAATTCTTCCACATCTTTTCGCTGCTCATCCGTTAAAGTCGTAGGATTCGTAGGCTGAAAAGACATTTCAGCGGAAGCCACTTTCCAACCACGGCCAGTCAGTGCTTCTTGCACGCTTGATAAGCTTTCAACGGGACATGTGAACTCAAAACTTCCGTCATCATTTTTTTCTACGTTATCAGCGCTCGCTTCGATGGCCTCTTCTTCAGGATCAAAATCCCCGGGTTTTGAAGCGGTGATGGTTCCCACGCGCTTAAACATCCAAGCCACGGAATTGGTTTCACCCATATTGCCTTCGTGGGATTTAAAAATGCCACGAATCACAGAGGCTGTTCGGTTTTTATTATCAGTTTGGCACTCGACGATCACGCCGACCCCATGAGGGCCGTAGCCTTCATAGGTGAGCTCTTCGATGATGGATCCATCATCAAGCAGGCCCGCACCCTTCTTGATCGCGCGATCAATGGTGTCGTTGGGACAGGATTCTTTTTTTGCGTTATCAATGGCCAAACGAAGTCTGGCATTCATCGCGGGATCAGGTCCACCGGATTTGGCAGCGACTTGAATTTCGCGTGCGAGTTTAGTGAAAATAAGGCCCTTTTTTTGAGCATTGGCGACTTTAGACGGATTTTTCCATGACTTACCCATAGTGAGAAAGTATTCCAAAAGAAGATGCCGATGACAAGCCTTGAGCCCCTGCTCCCAAAAACCTACCAAACCTCTGACCCCAGAGAAAAAATCCTGTGTTTGCCAATGGATTTGGCTTCCACTGAGATTTTTCAGATCCCGGAACTTCCTGGAAGATCGGGGATGGTTTTAGACACCATCCGTGGACCTAAGGAAAAGATCTCAACCCCCCAAGGCCAAGCCAGGCTACTTCATGAGCTAGCTAACATCGAAATGCAGGCCATGGAATTATGTTTAAGAACTTACCTTGAGTATCCACAGGCTCCGGCTCAATTTCGTTTGGAATTAGCAAGGCTTGCCCTTGATGAAGCCAGGCACTTGGGGCTTTGTTTGGATGGTCTGAAGACTTTTGATATTGAGTTCGGGCATTGGCCCATTCATTTGAATCTATGGAAAACGGTGAGCTGTGATGATTCCCTGCTGGATAGAATTGTGATTGTTCACAGATACTTAGAAGCCAGTGGTCTGGATGCGGGTAACCAAATTATTGATAAACTTCGTAGTTGTCAGGCCGTGAGTATCCAAAAAATTATGACGACTATCCACGACGAAGAGATTGGTCATGTGGATTTTGGATCTCGCTGGTACAGAAAAATTTGTGAGTTGAAAGGCCTAGATCCCGTGACTGATTTTCCACTCAGAATTGAGAAATTAAAAGTAAGACTACCTAAGCGTGTGGAAAAATTTGATTTAAAAGCCCGCAAAGAAGCAGGCTTTATTGATTCAGAAATTGAGCTACTAATGAAGCTACGCGATCAGTTCGTGAAAGATTTGGAAGCCCCTAGAAAAATTTAACTACTCAAAGCGAAGCTTTGGAAATTGACTGATCACGGCTTCCCAAACGTCACTAAAATCCCAATCATTAAGTGGCGCATTGGCTGGTAATTTAAAATCATCAGCATTGATAACGGCTGATGCAATTAAAGTGTTACAAGCTCCGTCAGCTCCTGTGCTATCACAAGTTGCTCCAGTCCAATAATAAGCTTCGCTAACTGTGTTACTCGTAGATTTACCTGCAAAAAATCCCACTTCTGTTGAACCACCAGTTCCTGATACTTCCCCTGTGACAAAAACACTTTCAATGGTTGTGTTACCTGCTTCTCCAAAGGCTCCACCCACAGCCAATTGGCCCGTAACATTGGCAGTGGAATAGCTTCTATAAACACCCGAGTGATCGGATCGACCAATGAGTCCTCCAGCTTCAATACCTGTGGAGGTGATATTCCCAGTGGCGTAAGAATCAGAAGTACTTCCTGCAATTTGATAACCCAAAACTCCACCAACACGGTCAATTCCACTGACACTGCCTTTTGAATAGGATTCTCTGACGCCGCCTGCGTAAATTTCTCCGCCGACACCGCCCACATAATTTTGTCCAGACACTGATAAATTATTACCCGAGCGAGTGGGGCCTGATTTGGCGGCACGACCAAAAAAGCCGCCGGCAAAGTCACCTGTAGCTGTGACTGAGCCAGTCGTGGCCACAACGTCATTAACGGTCGAGGCATCAATAATACCCACCACTCCACCCACATCAGATTTTCCTGCGATCGAGACGTTAATGATTGATAGATTTTCAACAAGGCCACCGGAGCCGAGAACGCCAAAGACTCCGACGGCATCGTCATTAGGCCGAGAGTTCACAATATTTGATAATGATTTACTGTTGCCAAAAAACTGACCCGTGAAGGCCGCCAAACTTCCACCAATTTGTTTAAAATCAGCAGACAAAAAGTCGATGTCATTAGAAAGTCTGAAGCTTGCATTCATGTACCTTGGGTTTTGACTGATTTTATTAAAATCAACAGCTGTGGATATTAAATAAGGATCTGTTTGGCTACCAGTACCTGCTGTGAAAGCAGGTGTGAAAGTGGGATCTGTTTCAAACCAAACTTTCGGAAGCTGAGTGCCATCAAAAGCCCAAGCATCATCATTTCCATCAGCGGAATTTGAAAGCTGATCCCAGCTATTCATGGGTGCACTGGAATGACTAAAAAATGTAGCCAAAGCCCCATGGCTGAGGCCCTCGGTGCCGCAAGCTCCACCAGAGCCTGTGCTGTCACATAAAGCTCCGCTGAAGTAGTAGGAGTTAGAGATTACTCCACTTGAATTGACACCCACTAAGTATCCTATGGAGCCAGAGCCACTGGTGCCGTTAACAGCTGCTGTTGTGAAGGAGTCTTTGATTTGCGTAAGATTTGTGAGCCTTCCGACTAAACCACCCACGTGGGAAGTGGCTCCAGTCACGCTTCCTGAGGAATAGGCTTTAAGAATCAGTGAGCGCTCACCGGAGAGTTCACCCACAAGACCGCCAACACTAGAGCCTCCACTGACGGAACTCGATGAAAAGGAATTCGCTATCCGCGAAGGTGCTCGGCCGCTGGTTAATCCCACCAAACCGCCGATTCTGTAATCAGTGGAGGTCACAGAACCTGTGGATTTTGAAGAAAATAAACTGGATTCTTCCATGATCCCGATGGCCCCACCGGCTGAAGCATGAGTGGAGTTAACGCTTCCACTGAAGCTCGAGTTTCCAAGAACAACGTGATAGGAGGTACCGATGATTCCACCGACTCCCACGCCGTTAGCAGTGATGGAACCTAATACCGTGATCTGATGGGCGGCTGTGAACTGTGATGAGCCAATCAGGCCACCGGTTTGCTCTCCACCAGAAACGGTGAGATTTGATAACACTAAATTATGTATTTTAGCTCCAGACCAAGTGCCTGAAATAAATCCAGCACCGCGGGTGCCGGGGCTCACAAAACTAAAATTAGATATGGTGTGCCCATTACCATTGATGCGCCCGGTGAATAGAAAACTGCCCGTATCCCAAACAGCGCAACCACCAGCTCCGCAGGCTCCAATTTTAAATTGTGGATTGGGTGTTGCATAATAAGGAGCCAGATCAATATCTCCCATTAATTTATAAGATGAAGATAAAGCGGCCGGGACCACACCAATAGAGGCCAGTTGAGCCGCATTACAAATTAAATAGGGATCAGCATCTGTTCCTGCGCCCGAAGCATTGTAAGTGAGCCAGCTGGATTTGTTAGAGCAATAGGGACCTGCCAGCCAGCCATCACTGCTGCTAACAGCACTTATGTTGCCAGCTCGGTCAACAGCTCTAACTGATGCATAATAAGTGGTTCCTGAAGCTAAAGTCAGACCCGTCATTTTACGGCTTGTTACATTTCCCACATTTGTCCAAGAAAGAGTGTTTTGATCACCGGGAGTTGTGCCAAGTGCAATTTCGTAATGGGAAATTCCACTAAGAGAATCTGTGCTCGCCGTCCAAGTTAAAGTATTGGTTTCTGACAGATTGATTTGTAAAGTTCCGTCGTCTGGAATTCCTGGAGCCGTCGGTGGAGTCATATCCACAAGCCAACCCGAGCTGGTCATAACATCTGAAACCAAATCATCTGTTTCACCGTCCGCCTTCACAGAGACGTAGTAAGTTTGCCCCTCAACTAATGATAAAGAATTGAGATTTAAATTCGTACTCATACCGGCGCTGGTCCAAGAGATCATATCGGTGCTGCCAGAACTTGTTCCTAAAGCAAAGTAATACTCTGTTACCACTGAATCAGAATCTGACGACCAGTTGATGTTGGGGCTAGAGGTGAGTGAATTATAAAAACTCAAATGAGTCACAGAATTGATTTCTGGTTTTTTACTTAGGTTAAGAGATTCAAGAATTCGCTGGCTCATGGAGCTATCAATTGAGCAAGCGGCATTCATGCCTACAAGCCCAAATATGAAAATGAATTTTAATAGCGGTTTTTTAAAGATCATGACAACTTATCGGTATAACTGGATGTTAGTTGAGTAAAAAGTGAGGAAATGTTATGCGGATTTTTTTGAGACAATCAACTTGAGACAAATTTCAATTTGATATGTGAAAGGCACCCAGAGTGTCTTCTTCATAAACAATAATTTGCTTGGGTTTGATAGACTCTAGATTTTGAGCAAAAAATTCCACAATCACTTCAGAAGTAGGAATCTTATCTTTAAAAAAATCTACTTCATGATTGAGGTGCTTATGATCAAGAAGGCTCACCACTTTTTGAATTTCACGACGAAGCATGACTGCATCGCCTTCAGCTTCCACCACAAGTTTATAGTTATGGCCGTGTCCAAATTGGGAATAACAAAGGCCAAATTCTGATTTGTTTTTTGTCTCAGACCACTTGGGTTGATCGTAAAAATGAGCACTAGAGAAATGAAATTCCAAAGCCCACATCATAATAAGTTGATGCCGCCGTCCACATGCAAAACAGCGCCGGTGGTCCAAGGCGAGCTATCAGAGGCAAGAAAGTAAACGCTGGCCGCAATTTCATCAGGGCGACCGACGCGCCCTAAGGGTTGAGCTTGCGCCATTCCACTGACCGCTCCGGGTGGGTGAATCGGGGTGTCCACAATTCCAGGTGCTACGCAATTGACGCGAATTCCGTGAGGAGCCCCTTCAAGAGCTAAAGTTTGTGTAAGGCTTATTTGAGCGGCTTTCATGCTTGAGTAAGCTGAAGTTCCAGCGGTCGGGCGGACCCCAAGAGTTGAGGCTACATTCACGATGGAGCCTTTTTTATTTTTCACAAAATGCGGCCACAGTTGTTTGGTCATGCGAACGGTGCCCATGACGTGGATTTGGTACTGATTCATCCAATCGTCTTCTGTGGTGTTTTCAAAAGTATTATAAGTAAATGTGCCTGCGTTATTAATTAAAATTTCGATGGTTTTATTGGTGTTTAAAATTTGTTTAACGGCCTGATCAATTTCTTCAGGCTTCGTTAAATCACATCCGATGCTAGTGGCATCTCCGCATTCGAGATGGGTGATGCGAAGTTTTCGGGTGTCACGGCCTAGTAAAAACACGTGATAATTAAATTTAGCAAACATAAGGGCTGTGGCTCGGCCGATGCCAGAACCTGCGCCTGTAATAATAGCTGCTTTCATAATGTGAAAAAACCTAGCATGAGGTGCTAGGCTTTTCACGAGTATTAAAAGTTGATTGGTACAATGCAGCTTAAATTAAGCGGCTTTTTTATGAGTCGCTTGGTACTGGTAAAACTTTTTCTCAAAGTCTTGAGCCTTAGCACCCTCTTTAGTGATCAAGCCTGCTTTGAACCATGCGAAATGCTCTTCGCAGAATCCTGCCTTTGTGCTTTTGGCTTTGCAGCCTTCTGCGTGGCAGCGATAGTCATCCATGGAAATCACTTTGCCTGGTACTTGAGTTTGTACTGGTTGTTTGTTGTCTTTTTTTTCAGCCATTTGTAAGCCCCTTTTGTGGATGAATATTTTAACCCCACTAAGGTCCTATCGGACTATGGTCTGTGAATCTTTATAGGGATTCCTTCGATTTCAGCTGAAGTTCGCTTAAATCCATATGATTCAATAGGTTAAGCTCGAGGCCTTGCCACTTTTGAGACATTCTGTAGCTAAAAAAGATCCGCCCCGTGGGTATCATAATATTTTTATCCAATAAAATTTGTAAAACTTCTCGGCACTTTTTTGGGGAAGAGTTGGTTTTAAGCTCCATCAAGGATTGATCAAACTTTGCATCCTTCAACAGTGAAAGATTATCTGCACTTTTGGAATGAAAGGATTCTAAAATGCCATAGCAAGAGGGGTTCTCAGGGCTTAGTCCCCGACGAAAAACCTCTGAGGGGTTATTGCGAATTTGATTTAAAAATATTTTGTTCTCGAGGCCTCGGACTTGAATATTAAGGCCCAAGGCGTTCTTCCACTGGGACTGCAACCATTCGCTAAGCCTTCGGTGGTCCTCTCCGCCAAGGCTTGAATAAGTGAAATTGATTTTTTTATTTTTAAAAGTTTTGTTAATCACTTTTTTATTGTCAAAACAAAGCTCAGGCCCTGAGTAGAATTCTAAAGGTACACCCACACATCCAGGCCTAGAGCTTGAATTAAAAAGTTTTTGCATCTGTTCATAATCTAAAGAGCTTATCAGTGCTGATCTTAAGCCTGCATCTTCAGAGAGCCCAGGCCCAAAAAAAAGACTATCAAGTCTAAAAACGGGGTTTTCAAAATAGTCGGGATTTTTTTTAAGTTCAGGTATTCGAGACGTGGGGACTCGTCTTAGGAAATCGAGTTTTTGATTCTCATAGGCTTGGTAGGCCAGATTCTCGTCAAACAAAATCCGGTTTTTTTGAAATAAAACTCGTTCATCGTCATTTTTATTTCGGTGGGTTTTAAAGATTCAATTTTATAGGGACCAGAAAAAATTTTGGAGTGCTGATCACCGTTTTTAAGTGGCACAAACAGCGGGGACATCAGTAAAAATTCAGCAGGCTGATTTTTATTTTCCCACAGAATTTGAAATTTTTTAGGGCCTAAAACCTTGACCCCTAAATCAGTTGCGGGCTTTGATTTGTTAAACACACTTTCCGCATTTTTAATCGCAAACAACAAATCGGCCCTGGGCGATGGCAAAGTCAGGATCCTGATAAAGGATTTTAAAAAATCATTAGCTGTGATGTCTGAGCCGTCGCTCCATTTTGCATCAGACTTAATTTCACATACCCATGCATTGGCTTTTTTATCGCAAGCCTTACCAAGTTCCGGGATCAACTGATTGGTTTTATCCAAGCGGTAAAAGTTTCGGTAAATCTGTTGCTGAACATACTGACCACTGGAAGATCTCAAGCTGTGAGGATCAAAACTTTTTGGAACGTCTGACAAGCTTAATGAAAAAGAAGCAGCTATGGCTGCTTCTTTAATTAAAAAAATTAAAAATAAAACCTTAAGAACCAAGCTCGATCTTTGCAATGGTTTGCAGTTGCATATTGCTGGTGCCTTCATAGATTTGACCGATCTTAGCATCCCGCCAGAATTTTTCCACTGGGTATTCTTTTGTAAAACCGTTTCCACCAAACAAATCAATGGCCATAGATGTTAACTTTTCAGCTACTTTTGATGAATAAAGTTTTGCCATGGCGGCACTTTCGATGAAATCAAGGCCTGCATCTTTAAGTCGAGCAGCATTGTAAACCATCAACCTTGCCGCTTCTAAATCCACTCGCATTTGTGCGATTTGAAATTGCACACCTTGAAATTCAGCGATGGGTTTACCAAACTGTTCGCGGGATTTGATGTAACCAAGTGCTGCTTCGTAGGCCCCTTGCGCGATTCCTAGCATTTGTGCACCAATTCCGATGCGACCTTCGTTTAAAGTTTCAATCGCAATTTTATAACCTTTACCCACTTCACCTAAAATATTTGAGACTGGCACTTCACAGTTTTCAAACAACAATTCACAGGTGCTGGAAGCTCTGATTCCCAGTTTGTCTTCTTTTTTTCCAACCACAAAACCTTTAAAATCTTTTTCTACGATAAAAGCGGTGATCCCTTTGTAGCCTTTCGAAGCGTCAACTGTGGCAAACACGATGAACACATTGGCTTCTAAACCGTTAGTGATCCAAAGTTTTGAGCCGTTTAAGATATATTTATCCCCTTTGAGTTCCGCACGGGTTTTCAAAGCAAAGGCATCGGATCCCGACACACTTTCTGAAAGAGCGTAAGCTCCCACCCATTCGGTTGCGAGTTTTGGCATATACTTTTCTTGAATGGCAGGTGATCCCCACTTGATAAAGGCATTGGTGACTAAAGTGTTTTGTACGTCCATGAGAACTGACACGGATCCATCCACGCGAGCGATTTCTTCAACAGCCAGGCAGGCCATTGTGAATGAGGATCCAGCCCCGCCAAATTTTTCGGGGGATTCAATTCCCATCAGTCCCATCTCGAAAAGTTTTTTAACAATGTCAGGATTCATTTTGGCTTTTTGATCCATATCATGGACATGAGGTTTAATTTCATTTTCAGCAAAACCACGAACGGCATCACGAAATTGAACTTCATCTTCAGATAATGTGGTCAAAGCTGGTCGCATAGGGTTATCTCCTTGATATGTCATGTCTTAGTTGCTCAAGGTTATAGGACGCCCTTGCAAAGGGTCAAGCCTCATTGATACAATACAATTATGGACTTAAATCTATTAGAAATCGGCTACAAATTAGCAACCATGTTTATCCCTTTTTTATTTGCTCTCAGTGTGCATGAATTCGCCCACGGTTGGGTGGCAAAACTTCGCGGAGACCGCACAGCCGAATCTTTAGGCAGACTAACAGTAAACCCCATGGCTCACGCGGATCCCATCGGGACCTACGCTCTTCCGATTTTATCAATTGTTTTTGGCTCTCCTATTTTCTTTGGTTGGGCAAAACCGGTTCCTGTGGATCCTAGAAATTTAAAAACACCAAGAACAGACATGTTTTGGATTGCTCTGGCAGGACCAGGATCTAACATTATCATGGCTTGTTTAGCAGCTTTGGCTTTTGGTCTGATGGCCCACACCTTTGGAATGTCGGGGGCTTTTCCAGCGGCTTACAAAATGCTCAACGCCTTCATCATGATTAATTTATTTTTGGCTGTGTTTAATATGATCCCGGTGCACCCATTGGACGGCGGGAAAGTGCTTGCACGTTTTCTTCCAAGAGCTTGGAATGATTGGCTGGAACAAAACGAAATGATGACAGGAATTATTTTAATGGTTCTGATCTTCACAGGGGCTTTGGCCATTTTAAGATGGCCCGTGATGTGGATGCACAGTTTACTAACTGGCTGGATTTAATACCAACAGGCTGGATTTAAATAGCGTATTTCATACCGATGGCAGTGACTTTGGGGCTTAGTTTTTTGACCCACATCACTTCGGCCATGCAGGGCTCAAGTCGGCCCACTTTAATTCTGATGAGTGCTCCAATTTTAGGAGCCAAAAAAGCATTCACTGCAATCTGACAACCTGAAAAAGATTCTTCTACCAAAAGGGCCACATGCGGAGATATTTTTTTCGTTTTTTTGTCTTCAATCAACAGGACGGCGTAATCACCGATATCGGGTTCGAAGCGAATGTTAGCGCGTTTCGTTTTTATAGCCATACAAAGATAATGGTATTACAAAAAATGGCTTTCAACACGTGAAATAGCTTTAATTTGCCTCATAACTGGCACTTGGATTGCTCATCTCAATTGAGATGAATATTTTAACTATCACTCTGTTTGGTCTTTTTTTCTCTGGCCTCGCCCTGGCCAGTCAAACCTGCAAGGAAACTGTCTCAATTTCAGCCGAAGGGGCCTACTTAGAATTGCTTGAAAAATCAAAACCAAACAAAACCTACGCCGAAAGCCAAAGGGAAGTTTTGCAAGTTCAACAGCTCCTATCAAGTGTGCTCAGGGATGTTCCAGGCAGGCTTGAAGAACTTTTTATGAATCTCACTCCTGAGATGGTCCAGATCCAACTTAAAAATGATCAGCAAAGATTTAAAATTTTGAATGGTAATTTTAAACTGACCCAAGAGGGATATTATTTACCTAAAGCTGAAGGCTACAAAGATATCAAACGAGTGGCTGAGTACAACATCACGAAGAACGCAGCCCAAGTTGAGCATATGAATTTTTATAGAAACCCTGGTTTTGAAGCTCGCTCAAATCCTGAGTTTTTATTTTTAGCTCCCAATAAAAGCCCCGACTATAGCATTGGTCAATTCATGCAGTTTTTATCAGCAGCTGTGACGCCTGTGAATGCCTACGGAAAAGAATTCTCTCAAAATTTATTAATCACAACAGCCCTTATGATGGACATCATTGCGAGCGACCGCGAGATGACGACAATTTCACAAAAAATCTATTATGGTTACCCCACATTAAGTATGCACCACATGACCCGAGTCAGAGAGTCCCAGGCCTACGGTCCTTTAGCAGGTGTGCTAGAAGGTGTGGTGTCGTTTAATCAGGTGGTCAGCAGTTTACTAGCTGAAAAAATTCCTGGAATTGAAACGGGTTCTGAGGCTTTACAAGCCATCATCGACGGAGGGCAGTCTAAGTCTATGGGCTTAACAGCGGAATTTACATCTAGACTTCCGTTAGGTGTCATTGGTCCCATGACTCACGGTGGATTTTATTTTTCTAATCCCGTTAAAATAGGTCCCGAGGGCCGCCTTGTTTTGTCAGACACTCTGACTCAAACACTTTCCAATTTAGTGAAGATTATGGTCAAAAACCAAAAACCCAAAAGCCGATGCCCGATGTCTTCCATGATGGTGAAATTTGGCTTTAAGAAGCCTGAGCACAATCCCCATGCTGGTATGTCGGATCAACAGATCTCGGCCTTGCAGGTCTTAGCTGAGACCTATTTGCATGTGTTTAAATTGGTAGAAAAAAATTCAAATACTCACAAAAAATAGTTGGGTTGTGATAAGGGTGGGACTTCTTAGGAGACCCACCATGAAAATGATCATAGCTTCCCTGATGTTAACACTTTGTTCACTAGCATCTGCTTTTGAAAACTCGGATTATTATTGCCAGCGTGAGAGCGGCAGTCAGGCGAGACACGGTGTTGAGTGGTTTCACCTCACATTCGGTGAAGGAATTTATAAAGGGCGTGTTCTTTTTTCAGTTGTAGTTTCCAAAGCTCAGCAGCCACTTCAGTTTTCAGCACCTGGGGTTTATGCTCACTCGGCCAATGTGCATAAAGGTCGCTATGACGGATTTATGAAGTACACGCCTTCCACTAAGTTCGAAAGTCCCCAAGCCCTATCGCAAAAATTTCCCTCTTTTGTGTTGAAGCGAAGTGTGAATTCTGACTCTTTAGTCGTCGCTTTTCCTGAAAGTAAAAACGCAATTTATTCCTGTAGGGTCAGCCGGTAGTTGTAGCAAACTGTTCAGATTTTTTGAACACTTTGTTCAAAAAATGATTGCCTTTTGATCTAGGGATAGGCAACTAAGAGTCCATGCAAGATCAACAAAATTTTAAATACTACTTAAGGGATGAACTCAAAAAAAGAGTCGAGGCCAACCCTAATTATTCCTTAAGATCCTTTGCGAGATACCTTGGGGTTTCTGCTTCAGGACTTTCTTCATTGCTGAGTGGAAAAAATCCTGTGAGTCCCTTATTCATTCGAAAGGTGGCTCCCAGATTAAAACTCAGTGAATCTCAAGTTCAAAAATACCAATTGGACATCTTGGGGCCTGTGGGCTCTAAGACTCAAGCTCGAAGTTATCAGGTTATTGATCAGGACCGCTTTGAAATCATCAAAGAGTGGTATCATTATGCAATTCTGAATCTTTTGCGAGTGAAGGCTTTTAAGCCACGAGCTTCATGGGTCGCTAAGCGCCTAGGCATTAGCTTAGGACAGGTTTACTCAGCCACCGAGCGACTGCAAAAGGTGGGACTTCTTAGAATTGATGAAAAGGGATGGCATGATCTTTCTAACCAATTCACCAGTCACACGAACAATAAAAAGTTCAGTGAGGCGGCCAGGCTCAATCAAATTCAATTTTTTGAAAAAGCACTGAGTTCCATCACTGAAGTTAAATTTGAACAACGAAATCACACAGGCGTGACACTGGCGTTGAAGATCAGTGATTTAGATAGGGCCAAAGAAAAAATCTCTCAGTTCCGAAAGGAATTTCTACTCGAGTTTGATCAAGCTCAAGAGGCCGACGAAGTTTATCAAGTCAGTGTGGCTCTGTTTCCACTAACAAATTTTAAAAAATAAATTTTAAATACAAAAAAAGAGGTGAATATGAAATCGATACTTTTAACTATAATGATCTTGGCACAAATGAGTCATGCAAGAACATTTCGCGGTAATGACAGCGGTGGGGGATCCAGTTTATCTGCAGAGTTTGTTTCCATCGGAAGATATGCTTTACAGATTCTTATGTTTGATCGACCCAACTTAGGAATTTCAAATGTTGAATCCATTCTTAATCAGGTTGAAGTTTTTGATGTGAATCAAATTTGTTTTACCGATCACAATTCGGGTGAGATTAATTGCTTGGATGCTTACTTTAATTCAGATGGTCAAAAAATAATTTTTGATCGAAAAAGATGGAGCCAAAAGTCTTGCGTAGATAAGTTTGTTATAGCCTCTCACGAGTACCTTAGAGTGGCAGGTTTAGAGGACGCCAACTACATCAATTCCAGTCTTTTTTTAGGTCATGGAATAAGCGAAAGATCAAAAATGGAGCTTGTTGCCATTTGTAATGAACAAGGAGCTAGAAATGAAAAATAGTGCAAGGGTACAGCTTATTTTATCATTATTATTTTTAGCAAGTTTAGCCAATGCTAGAACCTTTCGAGGCAATGACAGCGGTGGAGGCATCGTTCTTTCTGCTGAATTTGCAACGGTCGGCCGCTCGGCCATTGAATTGCTAACTCAAGGCGATCCAAAGCTGTCACTCGCTGAAATTAATCAAAAAATTGCAAATACAAAAGTGATACCAGTTCCTCATCTTTGTTATAAAGAGCCTGTTTATAATCATGAGTACTGCCAGGACGCCCATTATGATCAATTGCAAAATGTCATATTGTTTGTACCGACTAAATGGGACGAGATGAGCTGCAAGCAAAAACTTGTTCTTGCCGCTCACGAGTATTTCAGAGCCGCACAACTTGAAACAGAGGACTATTTTTATTCAGGGCGTTTTTTAAATGATGATTTGGCTCAATGCTGGAAGAAACCAGGAACTCCAAAGGAGCAATTGGAGTGTGCTGATTTGGTTGGCACTTTGGAATATAAACTTTCCGTTTTGTGTCAGCGAATCAAAAATATGAAACGCAGCAGAGAGTAGTTTTTAAACCCTCACCAAGCCGACAGCATCATAAACGGATTTTAAAGTTTTAGCAGCGCGAACTTTGGCTTTTTCAGCCCCTTGTTTCATGAGCATTTCTAAGTGATCTTGGTTTTTCATTAAATCATGATACTTCAGTTGAACGGGGGCTAAAGTTTCAACGACGAGCGCCGCCAAATCTACTTTCAAGTGTCCGTACATTTTGCCTGCATAGTCAGCTTCAATTTGAGCCACAGTTTTTCCGCTTAAAACTGAATAGATCGTGAGCAAATTGGAAAGCCCTGGTTTGTTTTCCAGGTTATACTTGATCACAGTGTCGGAATCCGTCGCCGCTGATTTAATTTTTTTCTCGATCTTTTTGGGATCATCAATAATCGAGACAAAGTTTTTTTCATTGTCATCGGACTTGGACATTTTCTTTGTTGGATCTTGCAAAGACATGATCCTTGCGCCCGATTTTGGAATAAAAGCTTCTGGCATTTTTAAAACCCCTGGTGCATGGGCCCTATCAAAAAAGCCCACGATGTCCCGGGCCAGCTCAAGGTGTTGACGTTGATCTTCGCCCACGGGAACGAGGTCCGCTTGATAAAGCAGGATGTCAGCCGCCATCAGTACTGGATAGGTGTAAAGACCTGCGTTGATGTTTTTCACATTTTTTTCTGATTTTTCTTTAAACTGCGTCATACGGTTTAAATATCCCATAGGTGTCAAACAGGTCAGAATCCAGTTGAGCTCGGCATGTTCATGAATTTGGGATTGAACAAAGATCGTATTTTGCTGAGGATCCAAGCCTAAGGCTAAATATTGAGCAAAAAAACTATAAATTCTATTTTTCAAAATCTTTGGATCTTGGGTCACTGTTAAAGCATGCAGATCCGCTAGAAAATACAAGCAATCATAGTCATTTTGCATTTGCTTCCAGTTATGGATCGCGCCAATATAATTACCTAAAGTAAGGTCGCCGGTAACGGTGCTTCCGCTGAGAATTGTTTTTTTCATGATCAATAATATGGCATGACTTTTTGCATTAGGCACGAGGAAAATACCTTGAAACTTCTGTGGGTTAGGTGAAATTGTAAAAGTATGAGTTATCACATTCAGCTCTCTCAATTTGAAGGCCCACTTGATTTACTTCTTTATCTGATTCGTAAGGAAGAAATGGATATTATGGATATTGAAATCCATAAAATCACAGCTCAGTATTTAGAATACATTCAGTTGATGAAGGAATTAGACCTGGAAGTGGCGGGTGAATTCATCGCCATGGCGTCCACACTTTTGCAAATTAAATCAAGACTTTTGCTTCCGACTTACAATGAAGCTGGCGAAATTGTTGAAACGGAAGATCCAAGAAAAGAACTGGTACAAAGACTTTTAGAATACGAAAAATACAAAGAGGCCGCTAAAGCATTGGAATCCCGTCCTTGGTTAGGCCGTGATATTTGGACTCGTGGAACCCGGGAATCCTTCGGCGAGCGCGAAGAAGAAATCATTATCGAAGACAATGGCCTTTTTAGTTTGATTGCCATGTATAGAAAAGTTTTGCGGGCCGCTAAGAAAAAAGTCCACGAGGTCACAGCTAAGACTCAAAGTATCGCAAGCCGGATTTTAGAACTGAAAGAGTTTTTAATCATTGGCCAAAGGGTCAGCTTTTTTTCTTTGTTATCTAGGGCTCAAGATAAAACCAAACAAACTTTGATCACTTTTTTATCCTTGCTTGAACTTGGCAAATTGGGTTTTGCAAACCTTTACCAGTCAGAAAATTATCAAGATATTTGGGTGGAAACCATTAAGCCCATCGAAACCGATGTGGTGTCTCGGGTAGAAGAGTACAACCAAATCGGTAATGGTGACGAAGCGGCCAATCTGTTGTTTGCAAAATCCAGCTCTCAGCAACAACAGCAAGAGCAACAATCGGAAGACGAATTTATTTTAAAAGACGGTGATTTCGCTGACAGTGATGAAGAAGAATCTTTATTTTCATCCAGCGAAATGGCTAGCGACGAAGAAATTATGAATGCTGAAAATGCCTTAACCGAAACTCCAGGAGAAGAGCCTCATGTCTGAACAAGATGAAAATCAAATTGATGAACTTGAAGTTTCTTTATTCTCTGAAGAATCCGAAGAAGCCGTTCAAACCTTAGAGGAAACCGAAGGTCTAACGGAATCAGCCGACATCGACGGCACAGAGCTCGATCAATTTGCTCCCGCTGACATCGAAGAGCTTCTTTTTATTGAGGAAGAACAAATTGAAAGCATTTTAGAAAGTCTTTTGTTTGCATCCGATAAGCCCGTCAGCTTTCAAACAATGAAGGATCTTTTTAAAGGCACCAATGTGACAAAGACCCATCTTAAAAGGGCTTTAGATAAATTAGCTGTGGAATACGCAGGCTCTCGTAGGGGTGTTGTATTAGAAGATGTATCCGGTGGTTACCAGCTTCGCACCAAAGTTGATAACATGAGTTTTTTAAGAAGATTATTAAAAGGCCGGTCATTCAGGCTTTCTGGCCCTGCTTTAGAAGTTCTCTCGATCGTCGCTTACAAACAACCTGTGATCAAAGCTGAAATTGATGAAATTCGCGGCGTGGAATCAGGGCATTTGTTAAGGGCACTTATGGAAAAGGGACTTGTGACCTTTGAAGGCAAAAGTGAATTGCCTGGACGCCCCATGCTGTATTCTTCGACAAAAAAATTCTTAGAAATTTTTGGTCTTAGAAATTTAAAAGAACTTCCCACGCTTTCTCAAATTGATGAGCTTCTACCAGAAGGCATCGGGTCTGAAGAAGAAACCAAGAAAGAAACTTTGGCTGATATCACAGACGGCATGGCTCAAGTGATTTCTTCTACTTACTCGGAAGCCGAAGAAGATCTCGAAAGAATCCAAAATGCTTTATCGAACGTGGACACAACGACTGCTTTCTTTGAAGAAGAAAAGCTTCGTATTAAAGCTGAAGAAAACCGTGCGAAAGCGCAAAATATTCGCGAAGCATTAAGTGTTGGTGAAACAGTGGATAAAAAAGACATTCGCTGGCTTGCCAAGTATGATGCGGAAATGGCGGTACCTGTGGTTGTCGCACAGGCTGATGATACGGAAGTGACCGTGGTGGAAGAAGTTGTGGTCACTGAATTCACACCAGAGCCCGAGCCTGAAGCTCAAGCTTAATTTTTTGTATCAATTTGAAACAAGCAATCACTGAAATTTGATCCCTAGAAGCAAATGACCGATACTAATCATAGGGGGAGTTCATGTTTTTAAAGCTTATTTTTTTAAGTCTTTTTGCTTTTTTATCTGCCTGTACTCCCACAAGCACCGGAAGTTTACTTAATGATAATGTGAGCCCTTCGAGTTGTCCTGAAAGTAGCTGCGCCCAAGGCGTGGCTGATGCCACTGAAACCAGAGTGATTTTATCAACACCGATCAGTGTGGCCATGCCCGCCGGAAATTCTTTAGCGGAAGTCAGCGGTGAGTGTTACGCATCACTTTTTCCACAAAATCAATTTGCATTAACTGTTACAGCTCCTAGTGGGGCCGTGATTAGTTCTGCTGCTGTTTTGCCAGCTAGCTTTGTTCCCAGGTGTGTGGAAGGTCGGTTTTACGTTCCCATTTCTTTAACGGGTCAGCCGGCAGGTGCTTACACTGTGAGCCTGACCTTTGAAGTGATCAATGATCTTGGGCAAATTATCCGTCCACCCTTTAAAACGGTGGCGGCTACTTATTTGTATCGACCGTAGATTTTTGTCTTACAAATCCAGGTTTTCGATTTTGTGGAATGGGTGAGTCTTCGAACTCTTCGAGGGTTAAACCTAAGTTTGTTCCCGCAAGCTTGGCTTTAAAAAGGGGATGACCCACAATTTCATAAAAGGCCTTCCAAGAGAGTTTTCGATCCGGTGTGTTTCGAGGTACAGAGAGTCCCCAGATTTCAACTTCACTTAATCGATTTGTTACTGATTTCCAAAACAAAGGTAAAAATACTTTTTCCCAACCCGCTTTTTTAAAATCAGTGGCTAAATAAGAAAACAAGGGCACTCGAAGATTCGCTTTTTCAAGTAATCCTTTTTTGTTGAGATCTTCCATTCTTTTGTAATCCACTAAAATCAAGTGAGCGCCTCGGCCAGCCAAGGTTTTTATTTCCCATTCGGTGGGCTCATCGATGATTACCACATCTAATTTCCAATCAGAGAAAACAAGTCCCTGAACTCCCATGGCCAGAGCTTCACTTTCGGTATAGATCACTGCGGTCTGTTGTTCGGATTGAAAAGTGGGTAACATGCTTTTATTTATTTCAAGACCTACAAAAAGGCTTGCGAGCACAATGATTAAAAATACAAAGCTCCGTACCATTGGTACAGAGCTTTGCTTGATTCGACTTAAAGAAACTTTAAATTTAGAAAGCCTCATCAAAAGAGACTTGTCCTGAAACACCTTTTTGGTAAGCCGATACACGGCGCTCAAAAAAGTTTGTGAGTTCTTGAGCATCTTGAAGTTCCATGAATGTGAACGGATTTTTCACATTGTATCTGGATGCAATTCCTAAAGACTCAAGGCGCATATCTGCGATGTATTCTAAATACTGACGCATATCTTTTAATGAAAGCCCTGCCACACCCATCTTAAGAATGTCTTCAGCAAAAGCCATTTCACAATCGATCGCATCTTCTAGCATTTGATACATCATCTCGTTCATTTGCTCGTTCCACAAAGCAGGCTCTTCTTGACGAGCTGTTTTGATCACTTCTGTTGCAAATGCAATGTGCATACTTTCATCACGGAAAACCCAATTAGTTCCAGCTGCTAAGCCTGATAGAAGGCCTTTTGAACGTAAGAAGTAAACGTAAGCAAAAGCAGCAAAGAAGAAGAGACCTTCGATACAAGTCGCAAAGCACGCCATATTGAGCATGAATTTTCTGCGATCTTCGATGGTGTTCAGTTTTTGTAGCTCGTTGATCGAATCCATCCACTTGAAACAGAATTGGGCTTTTCTTTGGATCGAAGGAATGTTTTCGATGGCAGAAAATGCTTTTTCGCGCTCGTCAGGGTTTGGAATGTAGTTATCTAAAAGGGTTAGATAAAACTGAACATGCAAGGCCTCTTCGAAAAGCTGACGACTTAAATAAAGTCTAGCTTCCGGAGAGTTCACATGCTGATAAAGGTTAATCACCAAGTTATTGCCGACGATGGAGTCGCCAGTGGCAAAGAAAGCCACAAGTCTTCCGATCAAATGTCTTTCGCTGGGGCTTAATTTTTGGTGAAGGTCGACAAGATCTGTTGAAAAATCCACTTCTTCCACAGTCCATGTGTTTTTAATTCCGTTTTTAAACATTTCGTAAAAAAGCGGGTACTTCATAGGTCTTAAAGTCAGGTTGAATCCAGGATCGAGTATCATATGTGTGTCCTCCTAATTATTGACAAGCTTCGCAAGCTTCTGGGTTTTCGATACTGCAAGCGATCACTTCCGTATCCGTGTAAGTTTTCGCAGCTGCAGTTGTTGTGGTTATTGTTGTGGGTGGTGTGTTGGTACTTTGATTCACTTTGGTCACAGTGGTCTTAGCAATGGATGTGGCAGGGCGACTGCGAAGGTAATAAGTCGTCTTCAGACCTTTTTTCCAAGCATACATATACATGCTTGAAAGTTTACCAATCGTAGGTGCTTCCATAAACAAGTTAAGACTTTGTGATTGGTCGATAAAGGCACCGCGGTCAGCGCCCATTTCGATCAGGCTCTTCATCGGAACTTCCCAAACCGTTCTAAAAATATCTTTTAGAGATTGAGGAATTTGCGGCAAATGCTGGATGGATCCTTCAGAAATTTTGATCTCGTTTTTCAACTGATCATTCCAAAGACCTAAACTTTTCAGTTCATTCACAAGATATTTATTCACTTGTAAGAACTCACCACTTAAAGTTTCACGTTTAAAAAGATTACTGATCTGAGGCTCTGTGGCTTCGTAGCAGCCCACGATACTAGCAATAGTGGCCGTCGGTGCAATGGCAATCAATAGTGAGTTTCTAAGGCCTGACTTTTTAATTCGTGCTCGCAATGCGTCCCAACGTTTTGTGTCTGTGGGTGTCACACCCCAGAAATCAAATTGCAACTGACCCTGTGCGGCTCGGGTGTCAGCGAAATTGGCATGGGGACCATTTTTCTCAGCCAGTTCCACACTTGTTAAAAGAGCATTGTAGTAAATCTCTTCTTGAATTTTCATGGAAAGCTCGCGAGCTTTGGGATCATCAAAAGCCAGCTTCATTTGAAAGAAAGCATCTTGTAGACCCATCAAACCTAAGCCAACAGGACGCCATTTATTGTTGGAAGCTTCAGCGGAACCGATAGGGTAGAAATTAATATCAATGACTCGGTCTAAATACTTAACAGCGGTTCTGACAGTTCGTGCGAGCTTATCAAAATCGAAATCACCATTGGTGATGTGTCGGCCGAGGTTCACAGAACCTAAATTACAAACGGCTGTTTCTTTCTCGTTTGTGACTTCTAAGATTTCTGTGCACAAATTGGAGAGGTGAATCACGTTTTCAGGTTTACCAGTTTGGTTTGATTTCACATTCGATGCATCTTTAAATGTCATCCAACCGTTACCAGTTTGTGCGAGGCACTTCATCATTCGAGAATAAAGTTCGCGGGCGGGCATTTGTTTTACAAATTGTTTTTTGCTTTCTGCTTCCACGTAGGCTTTTTCAAAGTCTTCACCGAAGAGATCCACAAATTGCGGTGTTGTTCTTGGATCAAATAAAGACCACATTTGATCGGTTTCCACGCGCTTCATGAAAAGGTCAGGCACCCAGTTTGCGATATTAATGTTGTGAGTGCGTTTAGCTTCATCACCTGTGTTTTCACGGAGCTCTAGAAATTCTTCGATATCCGCGTGCCAAGACTCGAGGTATACGCAAGCAGCACCCTTACGTTTTCCACCTTGGTTCACGGCCGAAACAGATGAGTCCATGGTTTTGAGCCAAGGGATGATTCCATTGGAATGTCCATTGGTGCCTTTGATTAAAGATCCACGAGATCTGACCCGTGAGTAAGCCACACCAATTCCGCCTGCAAATTTTGAGAGCAGTGCGATGTCTGTGTATTTATCGTAAATGGCTTTTAAATCATCAATGGGAGAATCAAGTAAGTAGCAAGAGCTCATCTGAGGACGCAAAGTTCCTGAGTTGAACAGTGTAGGAGTGGACGCCATATAATCGTGGGATGAAATCAATCGATAAAATTCGATGGCCTCATCCACGTGAGTGGCAAGACCACAGGCCACACGCATGAAAAAATACTGAGGCGTTTCAAACACCTGACGAGACGTGGGATTTTTTAATAAGTAGCGATCATAAACTGTTCTGAGTCCAAAGTACTCAAAGCGGTCGGTTCTGTAGGGCTCGATCGCTGCACAAAGGGCTGCTTTATGAGTTTGCACGAACATAAAAAGTTCTTGGCTTAGAATTCCGTTTTTGAAACCCACGTTTACACTTTCTGCAAAACTTTGGATTTTTTGTGATCTTACTTCTTCATCAATATAAGTGGATAACAAACGAGCGGCGAGTTTGGAGTACTCGGGCTCTTCACCAATTAAAAGTGAAGCTGTTTGAATGCAAAGATTATCAAGTTCTTTGGTTGTGGCACCGTCATAAAGACCACTGATGGCTTTTGTGGCCACACGCAAAGGATCCACAGAGCGTAAATCCTGGCAAAGGTGAGTCACACGTTCTACGATTTTTGTGACGTCCACGGGCTCAAGGCTTCCGTCTCTTTTTTTAACGCGCATGACGTTTTGACCCAAATTGGCTGTGGTCGCCTGGATCAGTTCAGAATCTTGATAAATATTTTCCATGTTGCTCATGTAAAAGAGCCCCCCATTTTCAAAGTGTATAAGATTTCCCTTAAAAACTGTGTTTCACCCCTGAGTCAGTTTTTAAGAGGTCTCAATTTGTTTCATGATCATTTTTCAAAGCCAACATTTTTAAAACAAGTGCTTAAAAATGCCGCTAATCTTTAACAATCAACGTTAGTTTTACTTAAGTCGAGAAGTGGCGAATCCTGCCGAACGAGAGTGATCCAATGCATAAATGGTTCCTCCTTGTTGCCTGCTTTTCGCATTGCATCTTCGTGGTTTTGCACTAGATGTAGTGGTTAGTTGCAGTGGCCTTATCCATAAGGCCTGTTCATCTCTTGTTTTAAAGATTGAACAGAATTGAGAAATAAATCAAGAGACAATCTTGAAACTGGACCGATTTTTGTCAATTTAAATTATGCTGCTGATCATTTCAGCAAATTTAAGGTCCTGATTGACAAGCCCAATTCAAACCCTGAAAGGAGCTGTTTTTGTTCATGTGATCAATCAGATATTGGTGAGATCCCATTTTATTTTTCGTCCAATCAGGAGCAATCAACTCCTCCCACCGAGAGGCGTAGGCCGATAACCTGTGAACAAAGATTCGAGGATTCAAATGCTCCAGAAAAACCTGCATCAGATCTGCATAAGCATCAATTTCTAATGGTGTAAACAAGTTTTGATTGTAAAGCTTTTCAAGGCCTGTGTTTTTTAAAACATGGACGTTATGAAGCTTAATATTGGTGATATTCAGATCATTACAAATTTGAGCTGTTTCAATCATGTGCTGCTTGGTTTCACCAGGCCAACCAAACATCAAATGAATGCCTAAATCCACGGCCGTTTTATTGGAAATTTGATTAAGAGCTTTCAAGCTTTGCTCGCGGGTGTGGCCACGTTTCATAAATTCTAAATGATCATTAAAAAAACTTTGAACGCCGATTTCAACGCCCACAAAGGATTTTTGGTGGTACTCATTCCAAAGATCTAAAACAGCCGCCGATAAACAATCGGGGCGGGTGCCCACAACAAGACCTTTAATATCAGGATCGACAAGTGCCACATCAAAATTATTTCTTAATGTTTGCAGTTTCGTAAAAGTATTGGTGTAGGCTTGAAAATAGACCAAAAAAAGATTCGCTTTATATTTATTTTTAATGTGAGCTTTGTATTTAATAATTTGCTGATTCAATTCGAGATCAAAGGCTTCACTGCGGGCGGCTGAACCCCAGACATCACAAAACAAGCAGGTTTCCATGCCTTTTAAGCCTTCCCGGTTGGGACAAGTTTCCACAACGGCCACGGGAATCTTATAAACTTTTTCGCCGAAAAGTTGCTTATAATGCTGAGAGATAGGATTGAAAGGAAGTCCTTGAGCAAATTGTGACATAGTTCTATGAAGGGGTTCTCAAATACAAGGGCAACTGTCAACCGCTCAAAGGATTTAGTCATGCAAGGCTTTCAAAAAATGGGTTTTGATCTGGAACAAACCGCTGATCTTTCGTGGACCTTAAGGATGCAAAAAAGCGTAGATTCTAGCCCGCTTGAGCCAAGATCCGGTGAAAGCATGCACCACAGTGGTGGAGCCTTTTCAGAAACTTGCTATATCTACGGGCCCCAGCTCGAGTGGGGGCTTATCCATCATCCAAGTCCTAAAATTTTATCCATTGGATTGGGTCTTGGGTATGTGGAAATTTTAAATGCCACTTTAGCTGTGGTGACAAAAAACACCCAATGGAAACTGGATTCCTTTGAAATCGTGGAAGGTCTTAGGCAGGAATTTTTCGAGTTCTGCTTGAATAATAAAAACGCCCATCCTTACCATGATATTTTAAACCGCATGAGCCAGTCATTTTCAGTCGGTGTGGATCTTATTCATCAAGAACTTAAAAGTGCGATTGAAACAAATAGACTTCAACTTCACGGGGATCTGACAAAATATGCATTACAAAAATCAGATTATCAGCTGATTTGCCAAGATGCTTTTAGTAAAAAAACCAATCCTGATTTGTGGAGTGATGAATTTTTGCTGAACCTCATTCAAGCCTGTGATGAAAAGTTTTGTAGTATTGCCAGTTACGCAAGCCTGGGACCTTTAAAAAGATCAGTGAAGGCCGCTGGCTTTCAACTTTATGTCAGACCTGGGTTTCATGGAAAAAGAAATTGCACCATGGCCACCACCCTGGGAATTTTAAAACCAGAGGAAATTATTCAGCAGTTTGATGCAAAACTAAGAACTTTTTAATGTAAGACAGCACCAGGCTTTTGTTCTCATGAGAGATTTGATAATATCTTAAGCCCCATGTGGTGTCTCGGCGTTGATAAAGCACTTCAGCTTCGAAAAAAATCTCAGTGGTTAATAATGGACTTACCAGTGATCCTTTTAAAATATCTCCAGCGCTAAGGTAGGGGGCGTAAGTGATGCCAATACCACCCTCGCTGATCGAATTCACTTCGGCATCGAAGCTTTGTCCTGCTTTTTCAAAGCGAAAAATCCCTGAAAAAGGAGCTCGGTCGTGCTGCCTTCTTGAAACTCCGACTTCTTCGACGATGGTGGGAAAATCATAGATGCTCAGCCAATCATGTCCAGGATCTTGTTTCAGTTCTATGTCTCCAGCTGCCGTGGAATTTTTTAAAAGTTGAATCAGCTTGTGATAAGTCATGGGTCCTGATTGGGCCTGATCATCACGCATCCACCAAACAGGTGTCATATCGGTTTGTAGAGAATCTAAGACTTCCTTTAAAAGGTTCAGCTTTTCTTGCCATTCTGAAAAAGATTGCCACTCGCTAAGTCCTTGGCCCCATATGAGGCCTTCCGGGTGTTGCTCATGGTGCTTGGTCAATTGAGTTTCAGAAAGTGGGCCTGTGACTGTGTTTTGATGAAGGAAAAACCATTTTTTATTAATATCCACATCTAAAATCCTGTCATGAGTGTTTCAATAGGACAAGAGAAATGACGTGACGAAGCCTCACTCTTCTTTTAGTGTTTTAAGAATCATGTCTTCAACTGATGCTCGTTCTAAAAATGCTTTTTTCTTACTCACCTTAGGGGCATTAGGTGTTGTTTTTGGCGATATCGGTACCAGTCCGCTTTATGCTTTCCGCGAGTGTTTTATTAATGAAGCTGGAATTTTACTAAACACAGAAAATGTTCTAGGAGTTCTCTCGCTTATTTTTTGGACGCTTTCACTTGTGATTGGTGTAAAATACGTAGCTCTCGTCTTAAGGGCTGATAATAAAGGTGAAGGTGGAATTTTATCTTTAATGGCTTTAACCATGCGCTCAATGACTTTAGAGGGCGAAAGAAATTCTAGATTAAGGCTTATCTTTTTATCCCTAGGAGTTTTCGGAGCCGCTTTGTTGTACGGAGATGGTGTGATCACTCCGGCCATTACGGTTGTTTCAGCCGTCGAAGGTTTAAAATATATCACCCCTGTGTTTGAGCCTTACGTTATTCCCATCGCCATTTTTATCATCAACGCCATTTTTCTTGTGCAAAGATTTGGCACAGGCCTGATCGGTGGAGTTTTTGGTCCCATTATTATTATTTGGTTTTTGGTTTTAGGGGCCCTGGGTGCCCGCGGAATCATGATGAATCCTGATGTATTACTTGCCATTAATCCCCTTTATGCTTGGAATTTTTTATTTGAAAACGGAGCCCATGCTTTTATTGTGATGGCCTCGGTTTTCCTCGTGGTCACAGGTGGTGAAGCCCTTTATGCAGACATGGGGCATTTCGGTCGTGATCCCATTCGGGTGGGTTGGTTTTTTCTTGCGATGCCAGGTTTGTTACTCAATTATTTCGGTCAAGGTGCGCTTGTATTAAGTGATCCTGAAACCATCTCAAATCCGTTTTATTTACTAGCTCCCAAAGGCTTTCTGATTCCCTTGGTTTTACTTAGTACCATGGCCTCTGTGATCGCATCACAAGCTTTGATTTCGGGGGCTTTTTCCATCACCCGTCAGGCGATCCAATTAGGACTTATTCCAAGGCTTACCATCATTCACACTTCAAGATCTGAAGTGGGTCAAATTTATGTTCCTTTCGTCAATTGGTCTTTATTTGTGGGTGTGATTTGGTTTGTGATGACTTTTAAAAGCTCCAGCCAAATGGCAGGGGCTTACGGAATAGCTGTCACAGGCACCATGATTATTACCACTTTCTTAGCCTTGTTTGTGGCCCATGCAAAATGGAAGTGGAGCTGGCTGAAGTCTTGCCTGGTGTTCTTACCGTTTTTATTTTTGGATTTTGGTTTTTTTGCAGCCAATCTTACAAAAATCAATGACGGGGGTTGGGTGCCTTTAGCATTAGGTGGAGTTTTGTTTACCTTGATGCTGACTTGGCAAAAGGGAAGAAAAATTCTTTATAAAAAATTAAAAGAAAGATCTGTCAGCATAGAAGATTTTTGTCAGACCCTTTTAAGATCTCCACCCATTCGTATTTCAGGAACAGCCGTTTACATGGCGGGAGACCCATGGGGTGTCCCAGTTCCGCTTTTACATAATTTGAAGCACAATAAAGTTTTGCACGAAAGAGTTGCGATTCTGACCATCAAAACTTTGGATGTACCTACTGTGAACAAAGACACTCGGGTGGAAGTGCAGGAAATAATTCCTAACCTTTTTAGAATTATTGTTAAATATGGCTTCATGGAAATTCCCAAAATGCGTCATATCTTAGAAGCCTGCAGGGAAAAGGATTTGCATTTTAAAGTGAATGAAACCACTTTTGTTTTAGGCCGGGAAACCATTTTACCCAGTGCCAATCCCAGCATGCCGCTGTGGCAGGAAAAGATTTTTGCCATCATGAGTAGAAATGCTCAAAGACCCACGGCCTTTTTTAGAATTCCACCCAATCAAGTGATTGAAGTGGGAATTCAAGTCGAAATTTAATAACCCAATTAAACCTGGTACATTCTTTTCAATTGCTCTTTGGCTCTCATGCCGTCTTCAAAGCCCAAGTTAATCAACTCTGAAGTAAAAACTTTTTCAAATAATAAATAAGAAATAATCTCGCTGGCCTCTTCCACAGAGCCTAAATTTTTAATCAGAAAGCGAATGATTTTAGGTAGTGACCGGCTTTTCTCAGTGGCAAGGGCTCCGATGTCTTTAGAAGGGCTGATCCATACATAATCAATGGCCTTATAAGGAGCTTTCAGTTTTTGATCCTCAGGGATCCAATTGACCATATCGTTCACTTTACGAATTCTTTCCACATCCAAGTCGACACCGTCCAATAAAACAGAATTCAAAAGTACATTAATCACACGAGCCGTCGATGGGGGTCTGCCGTGGTGTTTTGAGATCTCACACCCACGATAACCAATTTTTGTGCTCCAAGGTAAATAGCGGGGCTGCAGGGGTGAGTGTTTCTAACACAACCATCACCAAAGTATCTGCCACTGGCCAATACAGGTGGGAACAACAAAGGGATCGCGCTTGATGCCATCACATGATCCACTGTGATTTTTGTGGGCTCACTGACTTTTCTAGGTTTCACCCAAGACTTTTCATCATTTTGAGTCTCAAGAAATGTGACAGCCGTGGAATCTCGGTAATCCATGGCAGTGATGGCCAAAGCTTCCAAGTGTTTGGTTTCAATGTTTCTGGATATTTTATGCAGAGCTAATCTTTCTTCGATTAATACTCTTAAAGGTGAAGTGTCTAAAAGGGCTTTTCCAGGTGTGGAGCCTGTGATGCTACCAAAGGAAAGTTCGCGGGCCCACTGAAAACCAATTTTACCTAAAGATAAAGCATCGGTTCTAAAAACTTGCTCACTCGTCAGTTGACTCCAAAGATCCACCAGTTGTTTTGCACCATTTGAAAAATCATCGGCGTGGCTGGCCATAAAAGATGTGTTGATGGCGCCTGCACTGACGCCAGTATAAATAGGAAATGGATGAGGGATTTTCCAGTCATCAAATAATGAACTTAAAGCTTGAATGACACCCACTTGGTAAGCACCGCGGGCACCGCCCCCTGATAGAACTAAGGCTGTTTTTTGATCCATAGTTAATATAATCAGGTTTCAGCAAAGCCTTGGTCAACGAAAGTGACAATTTTCAGCCAGCCTTTGGTCGATATTTCTAAAAGTGATTTTCCTCGACATTGGGACTTGTTTTTGAATTATAATAATCAACGCTCAACCAAAGGATGATGAATGATTTCATTTAAACCCGTGCTGTTAAGTCTTATTGCTGTTCTTTTTTTAGGCTGTAAAGCCAATCAGGAAAACGCAAATGATGGTGGCAATGGTAATCCTCAAAAACCTAGCAACGCCGAGCAAGCGCAAAAAAACAGTGCTTTTGCCAGTGGCGTTTTGTTTGAAGTGAAATCCATGGTTCCTGTGGCCATGACGGATGAAACTGTGACCTTAAGAGTGAGCTATTCGTTTAATCAAGAGGCCGTGCGTTCCAGACAAGTGACAGTTTCCATTAAAAAAGGCGAAGCGGCCGATAGAAATGTATCCGAGTGGTTAGGCTCAAGCAACCGTGCTCGGCTTGAGATGCTTGTGTTCAGGTCACGAGCCAAGTACGAAGCCGGTGATATGTTTGGATTTGCTTTCATCACTGAAAAAGGCGCTGAGGGAGTCTCTAGTACTGAGTCCCAAGCCATGGTGAAGGCTTTTATTTCTGAGGCTGGAAGCCGTCCCACAGTGCAAATTTTAAAATCAAAATTTGAATTTCCTGCAAAATCAGAATTAAGAGTGTGGCTCAATGAGTAAACTTTTTTTTGTTTTTCTAGCTCTGGTCTTGATTGTGGGTTGTGGTGACACCGGCAAAAGCCGCAGTGTGAAATCAGCCAAATCCAGTGTGCAACAAAAGCCCCAACAAGGGGTTTCCGAAAAAGCACAGCAAGAGGCTTTGAAAGCTAAAACCCTTCTTCTACTTGAGAAGCAAAGTTTAAGAATCACTGAAGTGAAACCTTCTGAGATTCAATTAGGCTTACAATTTTTATTAAATCAAAAAAATGTCGCAGGTTTTAGGCGCTATACTTTTAACATCCAAAAAGATGAAACCCTTACTTTTGATAACAGTCAGTATGACCTGACCCCTGATTCCAGACTTAAATTTGAGGCTTACCGCTTTCAAAGCACTGATAAAAAAGATCACTTAGCTTTGCATTTTTTATTCGAGAACCGTGAAACCGGAGCCAGTGAAAAAAGTTCCTCATTGGTGATGATCATCGAGCTCTCGAAGCTTAAAAAAGATCCTGTAAAATCTGCCTTTTTTTATCCCACCCCAGAGAATTTCGATTTGAAGAAATGGGTAGAGTTAACACTCAACAGCAAGTAATCCAGCAATAGTGTTGAAATGGCACCAAGGTCCTGGTACTTTTTTTGCTATGGTAGTCATTTGACAATTAAGTGACACCATTTATTAACCTATTCAATTAGGGGGAGGGGTTTTTGAAAAATCTAATTATCGCGATGTTGGCGCTCGGATGCATAACCAACGCGCAGACCACAGAGGCGACAAGTGATCAGACTGCGAACCAGTCGACCAGCAAAATCGAGAGCTTGCAGAAAAAAGATGAACAAATGAAAAGCATCGATGATGAGATCACAAACAACAAGCTTCGTGCTGAGTTGGGATCAAATTCGAAGTGGTCTTTACGTTCTGTTGTTAATTACCAGGGTGGAACTATTCAAAGAGCTTTCAACGAAGAGCGACCTGAAATCCGAGCCGAGGGCGAAGAAGACGGAGTTGTGGGATTATCAGCTGACGTTGCGATCAAGTACAGAACTAGCGAGCGAACAAGCTTAAATTTCGGTACTGGAATCAACGTAGACCGTTTATTTCATAGAACTTTCAGTGAATCAGTGAACGCCGATTTAGATTCTAATAAGCGTGATGAAAAAGGAAATGTTCGTCGAAATGCGAATATCTCTGACCCTTATGCAGAGTTTAACTACGCTTACAAATTGGGTGGTTTACAAAACTACACAGCTGTATCTGCCGGTCTTTATACAGACTCGTTCATTACAGACGTAATCGGTCGTGAGTACTCAGCGGCTTTACAGCACAGCTTGATTCATAACGTTGGTAACAACGGCTTTGGAATGGCTTTCGCTTATGTAGGCTACATTTACAAAGACGAATCTAACTTTGACTCTCGTGGTTCAAGAAGAATGGAATCAGTGGCTTATGCTTCTCCGTTCTACGAGTACGCGATCAACGATAAATACAATTTCAGAACTGTATTTAACTGGTTTTCATTCAATAAGCGCTTTGGTGATGATTTCAGACAAGCAGTTATCCAGCAATCAATGGGCTTAGGAATATCTGTTACACGTGATATTTTCTTATACCCTAACATTCAGTTCTTGCCGCAAAACCGCAGAGCTGAGTTAACGAATGTGGCTCTCTCAGCTAACATCAACGTATTCTAAGTTGTTAATTTAAATAACCATCAAAAGGCCTTTAAGGTAAAACTTAAGGGCCTTTTTTTTAAGTTTAACTTTACTTCGATTGGCTGGCTAATTTTCTAGAGGCTTCAGAGCCCCCCGGTAGATATGACAAAGGATCGATGGCCACTTTGTCCCGGCGAATTTCAAAGTGCAGATGAGTGCCAGTGGATCTTCCGGTGTTTCCCATCAGTGCTATGGTGCTACCTTGGCCGATTCTTTGGCCTTCAGAAACTAAAATTTTATCCAAATGAGCATACAGCGTGGCCCAGCCAGTGCCTGTTTCGATCATAATCATATTGCCAAAGCCTCGAAAATCCCTTCCAGCATAGATCACAAGGCCCGAGTGAGCAGCCATGATGGGCGTTTTCCTGGGCCCGGCCAGATCAATTCCTAAATGGGGTCTTCGTTTCGTGACGTCATAACCTCTGGTTAAACGGGCCCGGTCCACGGGCCAATCAAATTGCGCTCTTGAATAAGTTTGTGGTGTTACCCCTGAAGTTCCAGAGCTTTTGCTGTAGGTCATGTTGTCATTTGCAGTGTTTGAAACTTCACGGTGAGTGGGAGTTAAAAACATCGCGCACGATGAGGTTGCAAGCACAGACAAAAGTCCCAGGGTTTTAAGAAGCAGTCGAGAGTTCATACAGTTAGGCTAACACATTTATGTGTAAAGCGGAAAACTCTGAGTTAAAGACTCGACCTCAGCTTTGACTTGAGCTTTCACTTTTAAGTCCTCGGGATTTTTTAAGACTTTAGTGATCCACTTTCCAATTTGTCGCATTTCATTGGGTCCCATGCCTCTGGTGGTAAGAGCTGGAGTTCCGATGCGAATTCCACTGGTCACAAAGGGTGATCTTTTTTCATTGGGCACCGTGTTTTTATTCACAGTGATTCCTGATTCATCTAAAGCTGTTTCTGCGAGTTTTCCTGTGACTTCTGTTTTAGAGAGATCCAAAAGTAAAAGATGATTATCAGTGCCGCCGGTGACAAGCTCAAAACCTTGACTGAGGAGTTCTTCACTTAAGGTTTTCGCATTTAAAATCACGTTTCCAATGTAGGTTTTAAAATCAGGTCTCAATGCCTCACCGAAGGCGACGGCTTTTGCTGCTATCACATGCATAAGTGGTCCACCTTGAATGCCAGGAAAAATTCTTGAGTTCACGAGTTTTGATTTTTCTTCTTTTTGAGTCAAAATGATTCCACCCCGAGGACCGCGTAAAGTTTTGTGAGTGGTGGATGTGACATAATCCGCATAGGGAAAAGGGGAAGGG
This sequence comes from Bdellovibrionales bacterium Ga0074139, assembly GCA_001464795.1. Taxonomy (GTDB): domain Bacteria; phylum Bdellovibrionota; class Bdellovibrionia; order Bdellovibrionales; family Bdellovibrionaceae. The sequence continues at coordinate 201,981 of LNEB01000003.1, read as the reverse complement.
TGGTGGCCTGTGGCCACAAGGCCTGCAAAGTGGGCCATATCCACAAGTAGTTCTGCGCCCACGTCGTCTGCAATATTTTTAAATTTTTCAAAATCTAAAAACCTGGGGTAAGCACTGTAGCCTGCGATAATAAGTTTTGGTTTTGCCTCGCTTTCAGGATCAATTTTGTAAGTGGCACCACGGTAAAAAATACCTGAAGAATTCACAGGGCTTCCGTGAGTTAAGTGGCCACCGTTTGATAAATCAAGACCAAGAATCGTGTCATGAAGCTTAAGATTTGCTAAAAAAACAGCTTGGTTCGCTTGTGACCCTGAATGCGGTTGCACGTTTGCAAATGGCGCATTAAAAAGTTTTTTTAAGCGATCGATGGCTAAAATTTCCGCCTGATCGACGAATTCACAACCACCGTAGTAGCGTTTGTGGGGATAGCCTTCCGCATACTTATTAGTCATGATGCTACCTTGCGCTTGCATGACAGCGAGGCTTGCGTAATTTTCGCTTGCGATCATTTCCAGGCCATTTTTTTGTCTAACGGATTCTTTTTGAATGGTTTGGAAAATCTCTGGATCGGCTTCGATGAGACTTTGGTTATTCATACGCGTACCCCTGACTTTTTAAAAAGCCTTAAGTCGCAGGTGCTATAAGCTTTTGGACTCGGCTTTGATGCCGACCCCCTTCAAAGGGAGTCGAGAAAAACTTCAATGTAATTAAAATCGATAATTCACTGTCCGTCACGCGGGAACCCAAGCATAAGATGTTTGCGTCATTGTGTAATCTTGCAAGCTCGGCTTGGTTTTCTGTGAAACATAATGCAGCTTTGACGTTTGAAAACTTATTGGCCCGCATGCACATGCCTTGGCCCGAGCCACAAATCAAAATTCCATGGGTCATGCTTGGATCTTGATTCACTTGTGAGGCCACAAGATTAGCAAAATCGGGGTAATCAACCGATGCTTCAGCAAAGGGACCCAAATCTTGGAAGTGGGGACATTTTTTTACCAATATTTGTTTTAAAGCGTAGCCTGCATGATCCGAGGCTATTAATACTTTCACGGAAGATACCTAGAAAAAACCAAGGTTCCGTTGGTGCCACCAAAACCAAAACTGTTATTCACCGTGTGATCAATTTTAGCTTTTTTTGCACCCTTAGATACATAATCCAAATCACATTCAGGACTTGGATTTGTTAGGTTAATTGTAGGAGGTGCTATTTGATCCACAATGGCTTGCACACAAAAAGCACTTTCAATGGCGCCGGCAGCACCCAACAAGTGGCCTGTCATGGATTTCGTTGATGACACCATTAATTTTTTTGCATGATCACCAAACACAGTTTTAATAGCTGCCGTTTCTAAGCCGTCACCCATGGGTGTGGCGGTGGCGTGGGCGTTGATGTAGTTCACTTGGTCTGGATTGATACCAGCTTCTTTCACAGCAAGCCGCATCGCTTGCGCACCACCCGCACCTTCAGGAGCTGGGGACGTCATATGATAGGCATCTGAGCTGACTCCGTAGCCAGTCACTTCACAAAGAATTTTTGCACCACGCTTGATCGCGTGTTCTAAACTTTCTAAAATTAAAACCGCAGAGCCTTCGCCTAAAACAAAGCCATCACGGGCCTGATCAAAAGGACGACTGGCTTGGGTGGGATTTTCGTTATTGGTGGAAAGGGCCCGCATATTACCAAAACCTGCCATGGCCAAAGGACACACAGCGCTTTCGGTTCCGCCCGCAATCATCACATCGGCGTGGTTGTACATAATGTATCTAAAAGCTTCACCGATACTGTGCACACCGGTCGCACACGCACTGGTGATGGAATAATTCACGTTTTTCGTATTGAACATCATAGAAATTTGGCCAGAAGCCAAATTGGAAATAACAGAAGGAATAAAAAACGGAGACACCCTTGAGGGTCCGCGCTCCATGAGTTTTGTATGTTGCTCTTCGATCCAGGGAAGGCCACCCATGCCAGCGCCTACCATCACACCAGTTCTTGGTGCTAATTCATCAGAGATTGTGAGATTTGCTTGTTCAAGAGCCATTTTGGTGGCAGCCAGGGCAAAATGGATAAAAAGATCCATTTTCTTTTGTTCTTTTTTTTCAATGTAGAGATCGGAATTAAAATTTTTCACTTCGCCGGCAAATTTTGTATCAAATGCGGCAGCGTCAAAGCGGGTAATATTAGCTATCCCGCTTTCGCCAGCTAATGCACGAGACCAAGTGTCTTGCCAAGTGTTACCCAGGGGAGAGACAGCTCCGATCCCTGTGACGACCACTCGCTTAAGACTGATTTGTCCTCGTGTTAGCGATGGATTCATGATGATTAAACTTTGCCTTTAGCAGTTAAGTAGCTAGCAACGTCTTGAACTGTTTTGAGCTTTTCAGCGTCTTCGTCAGGGATTTCGAGGTTAAATTCCTCTTCCATGGCCATAACAAGTTCTACGATATCAAGGCTGTCAGCGCCGAGATCGTCGATAAAAGAAGCCTCTGCTTTTACTTTTTCTGGATCCACACCGAGTTGATCGACGATGATATCTTTTACTTTGGGGTTGATTGACATTTGTCCTCCTAAAATTTCGTTCATATTTATCTCCTGTAAGTTATTTCAATTTCACTTAAGTTATTTAAATTAAGCCCTAGTTTTACTTCATTTTTTAGGATTTGGGTGCAATTTTTTTTGCTCAAATTCTATTAGTTCATATACATCCCGCCGTTCACGTCTAAAGTGTGCCCCGTGATGTATTTGGATTCGTCACCAAGTAAAAATGCCACGCAGTTGGCCACTTCCATGGGCTCAGCTAAGTAGCCTAAAGGAATTTGGGTGAGCATTTGTTTTTGTAAATCTTCACTTAAACCTTGGGTCATATCAGTTTTGATAAATCCAGGAGCCACACAATTCACCCGAATGCCCCGAGATCCCACTTCTTTGGCGAGTGATTTTGTAAATCCAATAAGTCCCGCTTTGCTGGCCGCATAATTAGCTTGGCCTGCGTTTCCTGTGCGACCAATGACAGAAGCAATATTCACAATGGAACCAGAGCGGGCTTTCACAAAGCCTTTCAGTAAAGCTTGGGTGAGTAAAAAATTACCCCGGAGATTGGAATTCATTACCAAATCCCAGTCTTCCATTTTCATTCTTAAAAGCAGTCCGTCTTTAGTTAGTCCTGCGTTGTTCACAAGACCTGAAAGTAAGGGGAAGTGAGTATTAATTTTTTCAACCGCTTGGTGAATGCTTTCAGGATTTTGCAATTGCAGGGGAGTAATAAAGTGACCGGTACCAGGTAGAGATTCTAAAACAGCTTGGGCTGAGGCTTCGTTGCTAGCATAAGAAAATCCAACGCTTGCACCTGAGTGAGCTAATTTTTGAACGATGGCTTGACCGATTCCACGGCCGCCACCCGTTACAAAAAAGGACTTATTTTTTAAATCTAACATGGCAAATAACTTGTGCTAAAACAGAGACCAAAACAAGATATTTTAATGACCCATTGCTTTCAAATGACTTTCAATAATTGTGAGGTCTTCCATGGATTGGGTGGTTAAAACTTGAGACTCAGGATCTGTTTTTTTTATTAAACCTTTTAAAACAGCCCCGTGACCACACTCGACAAATTGTGTGCATGCGTATTTAGTTTTTAAATTTTCAATGGATTGCATCCAGCGCACAGAGCCTGAAACTTGCTTAATTAAATTAGACTTTAAGATCTCAGCTTTTGTTTCAGCGAATGCCGTTAAATTTTGCACCACAGGAATTTTTGCATCTTGAAATTCCACATGAGAGAAAAAGTTTTGCATTTTTTCTTCTGCGGGCTTCATCATTTCAGAATGAAAGGGAGCTGATACGTTTAAAGGAATCATTTTCACCCTTTGCGTTTCGCCCAGTACTTTTTCACTTTCAAAATTGTCTTTTAGATACTGTAAAGTCTTGGCATCACCACTGATCACAATTTGCCCGGGACTATTAAAATTAGCTGCCTGTATGGGGCCAAAGCCAGAATTTGAGTTCGCCCACTGGCAGATTTTATCGACCTGACTTTCTGTGGGGCCCATTAAAGCCATCATGGATCCGGTGCCTGCTGGACTTGCCGCCTGCATGGATTCACCACGAAGCCTAACGGCTTTCATGGCTGTGGAAAAAGGCATCACTTCCGCTAGCACCAGGCTTGCGTATTCTCCGATGGAGTGTCCAGCTGTAAATTGGGGAGCAAAGCCAAACTGATTTTTTAAAACTCGGGCAGTAGCGGTTGATACAGTTAAAAGGGCTGGTTGGGTGTTTGCCGTCAGTTGCAGTTCTTGCTCTGTGGATTCAAAACAAAGTTTTTTTACATCCATCGACAAAGCCTCAGAGGCTTCTTCAAAAGTTTTTTTAGCAATGTCGAATTCATTATAAAGAAAACGTCCCATGCCAACGCTTTGAGAGCCTTGGCCAGGAAAAACAAAAGCCCAATTTTTCATTTTTTAGTACCTCATAAGAAGGGAGCCAGAAGTCAGTCCCGCACCAAAAGCCGTGAGAAGCAGAAGCTGACCCTTTTTTATTTTGCCTTCATTTTTTGCATTTTGAAAGGCAGTGGGGATGCTAGCGGCTGAAGTGTTTCCCGTTTCATGAACAAACTGAATGACTTTATCTTTTGGAAAATCAAACTGATCAGCCACCGCTTCCATGATGCGAAGATTAGCTTGATGAGGAATCAGCCAGTCCACTTGATCCAAAGTCATACTGTTGGCAGACAGTGCTTCTTTGCAGGTGGTGGCCATGGTTCTGACGGCATTTTTAAAAATTTCTCGGCCCTTCATTTTCATGAATTGCTCGTTGTTATCCAATGCTGTTTGACTAAAAGGTCGCTTAGATCCGCCCACTTCCATGGTCAACAGTTCAGACAAAGTGCCTTCCGCATGAAGGTGAGAGGTCATGATAATATTGGGATCATTTTCATCGGTTTGAGACACGATCCAGGCGCCTGCGGCGTCACCAAAAAGAATGCAAGTTTCCCGGTCTTTATAATTCAAGTACCGGCTGATGCATTCAGCTCCAATGACTAAAATATTTTTATAATATCCGGTTCTAATCATTTGATCAGCCACAGTCAGGCCATACAAAAAGCCACTGCAGGCTGCGTTCATATCGACCGCCATAATGTTTCGGCATTTAAGTTTTGCTTGTAAGTAACAAGCGCTGGCTGGCATCAATTGATCGGGGGTGACTGTGCAAAAGAAAATGGCGTCCAGATCTTCGGGCTTCATTTGTGCATCTTTGAGAGCGTCGATGGCCGCATGGTAAGCAAGATCTGATGTGCATTGATCGGGGCTTGCTATATGCCTTCGGTGGATACCGGTTCGTTCCACGATCCAGTCGTGGTTGGTGTCCACCATTTTTTCTAAATCGTGATTGGTAAGTAATTTTTCAGGTAAATAGCTTCCAGTGCCTGCGATTTTGGTTCTAAATCTTCCTGCCATGGAAAACCCCTTGTTAAATTAGGCTTCTGAACGGGCAGCAGTGATCTGTTTACCTTTATAGTAATAAGCACCGTCAGCCGCTTTGAAAGCTCTGTGTGGTCTAACAAGTTCGCCTGATTTTTTATCAATCGCAAGACCCGGTGTAGTAATTGAATCATGTGACCGGCGCATTCCGCGTTTAGAGCGTGATGTTTTCTTCTTAGGAGTTGGCATTTTAACCTCGTTTAAATTTTATCAAATCAATCTGCAAGGGAGCATCATTGCACTTCTTTTTAAAAAAAATCAACCCTCAAGTTATTGGTAAAAAGGCTTTTTACTGAGTAAAAGGCTTTTTATTGAAGTTTGAGCTTTTTTAAGACGGCAAAGGGGCTTTCGGGCTGCTGAACTTCCATGGGCTCATCAAAACCAAAGTTATGGGTGTCGAAATTGACCCCGCACATGATGCAATCACCTTTGTCATCGGCCGCTGGACGGGGATTGAAAGGCAAAGTGATTCCGATGGCTTCATGAATATAGGCACCCATGTTAAAAGTGTCATTTTCTTCGTATTCCACGGATTGAGGTCCGTACTCTGGCGCGTCAGAGACGTGATTCACTTTTGTGTACTGAGAGGTTCTTTCCTGGGGCTGAAAAGGAATTAAAATTTCATGAATTTTAATCTTAATTGGTAAATTAAAATCCAGTCCACAGAGGGAACAATTTTCAGGGGCCTCGGTTTGGATCAGTCCTGTCATCATGAAATCACGGGAATTGATGGGCTTAATTTCAAAGTCCACCTTGTAGTTTTGTTTTTTAATGATGTCTTCCAAGATCAGATTCAGTTCACCAGATTTGCGGTCCCAGTTGTAGCTGCGACCTTCAGGAGGGAGTTCAGATAAGCGGATGATAGATTTGTGCATCCCACTTCTATACTACCTTCGAGACCACTAGATCAAGATGGGATGAAAACAAGTTAAAAACGTATCGACTTGGGGCAGTTCATCGTTAATTTTTCGCGATCAAATACTATTTTAGGCAATCAGTTCTTCAAGGTTATCGTAAGCTTAGCAAACTGCCGATAAGTTGAGAGATGAAGAACCTCCTCTTCCTGTACGTTTTTTGGTTTATGAGTTGGGCCGAGGCTAGCTCTGGAATCACATTCCATGGACGCATCATTAAAGCTGATGACACGCCTCTTATTTCTGTGGCCTCTGAGTTTCGCATTCGTATTAAATCTCCTGGAGCTGAAAGTTGCTTGCTGTGGGAGGAAACTCAAATTCGTCCCATGCCGGCCGCTGAGAGAGGGTCATTTACTTTAACCATCGGTGATGATTCCTTGCCGTCTCCGGCTGTCAGAAATGTAACTTCAATTATTAACTCAGCCACTTCTTTGGTGTTTCAATTGCCTGAGGTTTTCACCAATGGCCCCAATTATACGGGACTTAACTGTGCTTCGGGCAGCAATTATGCATCGTTAAGTTTGCACGGTCGGGTCATGCAGGTGGCTTTCAGTGAAACCGCAGGCTCGGGTTTGTGGGAAGAAATTCCTGAGATGAAAATTAATTATGTGCCCATGGCCTACCAATCGGAAAAATTAGGTGGCAGGTCAGCCACTGAGTTTTTAAAAATCGCAAGCTATCCCTCGCAAGCTGTTTTATCGAACACGCAAGTGGACACACTTTTGGGACTTGTGAATGGAACGGCCACAAATTATTTACGTCCATCGGATGCATTCTTAGGTGATGTGACAGGGCCTTCGACGGCCACTTTGGTCTCACGAATCAGAGGCGTGAATGTGGTGGCAACCGCTCCGACCATCAACCAAGTTTTAAAATTTAATGGTACCAACTGGGTGCCGTCAGCTGACGACACGGGCGGTGCCCTGTCGGATGCTAGTTACTCAGCAAAAGGTGTGGTGCAAGGTTTAACCGATGAGGCCACCAGCGGAATCAGGCTTGTCTCAGGAGTGATTTCTTTACCCAATTTAATCACTGCAGGAAGTGCGGGCTCAGCAAGTTTAGTTCCTGTGATCAGCTATGATACCAAAGGTAGAATCACAAGTGTCACATCGGCCGCTGTTGATGACACCAGTAAACTTCCCTTGGCCGGTGGAACCATGAGTGGTGCCATTAATATGGGAAATCAAAATATCACTAATATTAATTCGGTGGCTGCAACGAATTTTTCAGGGCGAAATTTAGTTTTGAATGATAATGATACTCACACAGTAACGATCAGAACGCCTGCAGATATCATTGCAAGTTACGCACTGACTTTGCCAGCTGATGATGGAGCTCCTGGTGAGGTGTTAACCACCAATGGTGCAGGAATTTTATCCTGGAGTGCCTCTGGCGCAGCATCGAATGCCTTTGTGCAAGATGGAAATAGTTTTGCTGCTGCTGCAACACTTGGAACCAATGATTTAAACAGTCTTAATTTTGAAACGAACAATGCAACAAGAATGAGTTTAACGGCTGATGGCGCTTTGTTACTTAGCGGCACATCAGGCGCCACTCCTGCTTCAGGTGCGGGCACTCGGATGATGTGGATCCCTGCAAAAAGTGCTTTTCGGGCTGGAACTGTGTCAGGGGCTGACTGGGATGATGCCAATATCGGTGATGATTCCGTGGCCTTTGGATTTAATAACGAGGCCTCAGGGCCTTACTCAACTGTTTCGGGTGGTTTTAATATCACAGCTTCTGGTGATTCAGCGGTGGCTGCGGGTGGAAATAACATTACTGCCTCGGGATTGGCTTCGACCGTTTCTGGAGGATCTTCCAATTTGGCGAGCGGACTTTATGCGACCGTATCGGGTGGATTTGGTAATAGTGCCTCGAATTATGGATCCACCATTGGAGGATCTTTAAATAACTCCATCGGACTTTATGCAAGTGTTCTGGGTGGATCCTCTAACAATGCAGCTGGTGATTATTCAGTTTCAAGTGGAAGAAATATGCAGCTCAGTGCGGCCGCGGATAGAACCTTTGCTTGGGGTCATTCTTTGATTCCAGTGACGATCACTCAGCCTGATGCCTTTATTATTTATTCTGGTGATGTGGGAATGGGAAACATCAATCCTTCATCGAAACTTGACATCAGTGGTGCAACAACCGTTCGCGGTATGGCAGCTCCTGCTGTTTCACCCGCAGGTCAAGGAAGAATTTATTTTGATTCTACTTCGAATAAATTTCGCGTGTCACAAAACGGAGCGGCTTACACTGATCTTGTGGGGGCTGGTGGTTCGGGTGATATTTTAAATAACGGTAACACGAATGCAGCTGCTATCACCATTGGAACGAATGATAATTTTGGGCTTAATTTTGAAACCAATGGGACAACGAAGTTAAGTATTGCAGCCAACGGCGAAGTTTCAGCGACTGGAAATTCCGGAGCCGAAACAACTTTTACTGCTTCTAAATCATTAAATGGTGGTTCAAATCTCAATAATAATATTGCAACCTCTAGATCCATATTAAGTGCCATCTTTGCCGCTGGTGATCAAACTTCTGGATACATGAGGGCACACGAAAATCTTGTGTTGTTCAATACGACAAGAAATATTTTTGATCTTTCAGGCAGTCTTAGCCAAGCGACCTATCAAGCCTCTAACAATACAGTTACTGCTCAGACACTTATGGGTTCACAATCATCGGCTATTAATGGTGGTTTTGGTAATGTGAATAATTCCTACGGTATCAGAGCTAATGTCGTAAACGGAGCCTCGACGACAACAAATGCATTTGGTGGTGATTTTAATGTCACTCAAAATGATTCCGGATTTTTTTCAAAAACAATATCAAACGCTAAAGCTATGAATGCCTCTGTTAGTATAGTGGGGGATGGTTTTGTTACCAATGCCTACGGTTTGTATGTGGATACCATTCAAGGAACAAATAAATGGTCCATTTACACAAGTGATGTAACAGCCCCTGTTTCGTTTGGCTCTGCTTTTGATATGCGAGGCATGGCAGCCCCTGCGGTTTCTGCTGCTGGACAGGGAAGAATTTATTTTAGTACGGCGGAAAATAAATTTAAGGTTTCACAAAATGGTGCGGCCTATGTGGATTTAGTGGGCGCAGGCGGAGGAGTTTCAGGAACGGGAACGACCAATGTGATTCCAAGGTTCACGGCCAGCACAACATTGGGTGATTCAGCCATTTCTGATAATGGGACCGTTGTGAGTTCGACCAGACCCATTAGTGTGGCCACAGGACAGAATTATCAAATCAATGGCTCAAGAGTCTTAGGAATTCATAACACCGATAGTTTGGCTGTTGGAACCGGCGCTAATAACGCTTCTACCACAGGGCAAAACACAGCCGTTGGTTTCAATGCTCATAATAATAATGCCACAGGCGGAGAAAATACAGCGGTCGGTTTTTCAGCTGCCTCGGCCATTCAAAGCGGAAGTTTTAGAAATACTGTTGTGGGAAGCCAAGCCATGGCGGCTAACACCACGGGCGGTAGTGATAACGTGGCAATTGGTTATGCAGCTGGTCCCAAGAGTGGAAGTAGTTCGGTGGCCTGGAGTGTTTTTGTGGGCGGTGAGTCTGGAAAAAATACGGAAGGTGGATCAGCTAATACTTTCATCGGCAGAAGAACGGGAACCACAACTTTGGGAACAGTTTTGAATAATGCAACGGCCATTGGTTACAATGCCAATGTGGATGCCAGTAACAGCGTGGTTCTTGGTGGAAATAACGTGAACTTAGGAATCTCAGAGGTCACAGCTCCCACTTCCAAATTAGATTATCAAGGAGCGATGACGGTCAGATCCATCGCGGCACCTGCAGTTTCCGCTGCCGGTACAGGAAGAATTTATTTTGATTCTACTTCGAATAAATTTAGAGTTTCCCAAAATGGTGGAGCTTACGCAGATCTTGTGGGTGCGGGCGGTGGATCCGGTGACATTTTAAATAATGGTAATTCATTAACGGCTGATGTGACCATCGGTACCAATGATGGTTTTGGTTTGAATTTGGAAACCGCTGGATCCTCGAGGGTACAAATTAATTCTTCAGGACAAATTGGAGTGGGGCGAGCACCGGCTGCCAACACGCGAATGGCTGTGCAAGGGGCCGTTGTGTCGACGACAAATATTATTAATTCTGGAGGCGTCATTGATTTATCATTGAGTAATACTCACCTATTGAAAAGTCCAGGGACTGCAAGTCTGACATTACAGAATATGGTGGACGGCGGAACCTATACTTTATTTATCACAGATACGACTTCACAAACCTATACTTTTTCTGGGTGCACCAATACTTTTTTTAGCCCTGCCAATTCGGCGACCACTTTTAGATCTTCTTACACCATCACCACAGTGGTGGACGGTTCGGATACTTTATGTTTTATCGCCTGGAGCACAGGATTCAATTAAATGATTGCATTCATTTTTTTTATTTTATCGCTCGCTTGGTCACAGGCTCCTTTCTCGGGGCCATTTAACCGTGGAAGTTCACAAAGCTTTGGTGGGCAAACAATTAATGGTTTAAATAATTTATGTTTTAATGATTCAGTAAATGCCATCCTAGAAGTTCCCGAATGGAACCGGATTTTTGTGGGCGGTGATTTCTCGAAAATGGGTCCATGCATGGGCTCTGGGGTTCCTGTTGGTGCTGATGGTAAAGCTATTGCCACATTTGATGGATCCACCATGGACGTTCAAGGTGATATTAATACTGTTATCTCTGATGGAGCTGATGGTTGGTACATTGGCGGCAATTTTTCCTCTGTGGGCGGAGTTGTACGAAATAAAGTGGCAAGGATTTTACCCACAGGAGCTCTTGATTTAACATTTGACCCTGACTTTGGAGTCATAAGCGAGAGTTGGAATGTAAGTGTAAAAGCATTAACACTGTCTTCGGGAAATCTTTATATCGGTGGAGATTTCCGAGTGAACAGTGCTGCATTTGGATCACCGCTTGATACGACTTCAGCTATTTCACTATTTCCTCAGGGGCAATTGATTCCTGATCAGTTAACACCCTTTAATAGCAGTGTTGAAGCCGTTGTCCATGATGGTTCAGGAGGATGGTTTGTAGCGGGAAGTTTTTCTGCAGTGCAAGGATTTGCAAGAGCGGGTTTAGCTAGGCTGAATGCAGATGGAACTTTGGATAATACTTTTGATGTAACGGTGACTGGAGCCGTTAGAACTTTGAAGCTCATCAGCGGCGTACTTTATATCGGTGGTGAATTCACTGAAGTGGATGGAAGTCCTCGTTACAATTTGGCGGCCATTGATGTGGCAACTGGAGCCTTAACTTCGTGGACAGCTGCCATTCCTGACGGGGTTATCGACATCGAGCAAAATGATTTAGGTGATATATTAGTTGCAGGTAATTTTCGACGAGTGAATGTGCCTTATTTTGAATCCAAAGGAATTCTTGTTGATACAACAACGGGTCTGCCTGAGGTTTTAAATCCCAAAGTGAACGGGACCTTGTTTGCAGTCACCCCTGATGGTGTGGGGGGGTGGTACATCGGTGGAGAATTTACTGAAGTGGGTGGTTTACCTAGAAAAAATGCAGCTCGAATTTTAGCTGATAACAGTGTGGACTTGGCCTGGGTCCCCGATCCCAGTCATGCCGTTAGAAGTTTAGCTGTGTCGGGAACTCACGTTTATGTGGGCGGAGATTTTTTTACTGTCGGTGGACAAAACAGAAGGTATTTAGCAGCAGTTGATAGTGCTACAGGAAATGCCACGGCATGGAGTCCCAATCCCAATGACAGGGTACAGGTCATCAAAGTTGATGGGACTAACGTTTATGTGGGCGGACAATTTACCAGTATCGGTGGACAACCCCGAAATTATATTGCAGCCCTTGATGCGACTTCAGGACTTGCCACCACTTGGAATCCCAGCGCCAATAATGGCTCTATTGTTTATAGTTTGTTTATTTCTGGCTCAATTGTTTATGCAGGCGGAGTGTTTAGTAATATCGGAGCCCAGCCGCGAAATAATATCGCAGCCCTTGATGCGACCACAGGACTTGCAACGGCTTGGAATGCAAATGCAAGTGACATTGTTACAAGTTTGTTTGTTTCGGGAGCAACTATTTATGCGAGTGGAAATTTTTTAAATATTGGTGGTCAACCACGAAATCGAATCGCTGCATTAAACAACACAACAGGAAATGCCACCACTTGGAATCCGAGTGCAGATAATATTGTGAATTCAATCATTGTTTCAGGTTCATTGGTTTACGCAGCTGGTGGTTTTGACACCATCGGGGGGCAAATAAGAACGAATCTAGCAGCTCTTGATATTACCACAGGTCTTGCGACCGCTTGGAATCCAGGTTTGGATGATCAGGTCCAAGCCATGGCTTTGTCGGGATCCTTTATTTATGCTGGCGGATATGTGGATTCTGCGGGCGGAACGGAGCGAGTGGGAATCGCTGCCCTTGATGCTACCACAGGTCTTGCGACCGCTTGGAACGCAAATTCCAATGATCAAGTCACAACGATGACGGCCTCGGGATCCTTGATTTATGTAGGAGGATTTTTCTCAAATATCGGAGGTCAATCCAGAAATGATCTTGCGGCACTGGATAGTTCAACAGGTCTTGCGACCGCTTGGAATCCTAATTCTAATAATGGTGCCAATGTCATAGTGGTATCAGGAACTACAATCTATGTGGGTGGAAATTTTACGAACGTAGGTGGCTTAGCTAGAAACCGAATTGCCGCTTTGAATAATACCACTGGAGCCGCCACCACTTGGAATCCCAATGCCAGTAGTACTGTTATTGATCTTGTGGTTTCTGGCACAACCGTGTTTGTGGGCGGGTCTTTTTCAACCATCGGTGGACAGCCCCGAAGGTATTTGGCAGCACTTAGCACCACCACGGGGCTTGCCTCCACATGGATCCCTGATCCTGATCAAAGTGTATTTACTTTAGCATTGAATGGGACCAGTCTTTATGCTGGTGGCACTTTTTCATCCATGGGAGCTCAAACAAGAGTTAATTTAGCTGCTGTGAATGCCACAACAGGAGCTATGCAAGCCTGGAATCCAAGACCTAATTCAGTGGTTTTAACGTTAACTTCATTGGGTGCTAATATTTATGCAGGTGGTGAATTTACTAACATCAATGGAACCACTCGAAACCGAGCCGCTGCCATGGATGCCACGACAGGTGCGCTAACGGCTTGGAACACCAATGCATCATCGAGAGTCAGAACTTTAGTGGCTTCGGGCACTACGATCTATGCTGGCGGTGATTTTACCACCATCGGTGGACAAGCAAGAACTAGAATTGCAGCTTTAAATAATACTAACGGGAATGCACTGACCTGGAGTCCAGGGGCAAATTCATCAGTCTATGCATTAGCTGTATCGGGTTCAACAGTCTTTGCCGGTGGCTTTTTTTCAACCATCGGTGGACAAACGAGAAATAGTTTAGCAGCTTTAGATTCCACTTCAGGTTTAGCCACAGCTTGGAATCCGAGTCCCGATAGTTACGTCAGTGCAATTAGCGTTTCAGGAACCAATGTGTTTGTGGGCGGTAGTTTTAACACCATTGGGGGGCAAGAAAGAAGTGGGGCTGCGGCTGTGGATGTAATCTCGGGTCTTGCTAGTTCGTGGAATCCTGAAACCAACTCTGGTGTCAACACCGTAGCTGTTTCAGGATCTAATATATATGTGGGTGGTACATTTACTTTTATTGGTGGACAATTTCGAAACCGTCTGGCTGCTATTGATACTTTGACTGGTTTAGCAACAACTTGGAACCCTGGTGCGAATGCGTCTATTAATAAAATGATTCGCTATAACAATCTTTTGTATATCGGTGGAGGCTTTACTAGCATCGGTGGGCAATCAAGAAACTATTTAGCTGCAATTGATGCTAAAACCTCTGCTGTGCAAGTTTGGAATCCCAATCCTGGGTATTTTGTTAACGATCTGACTATTGATGGATCTACTCTTTATATCGGCGGTGACTTCACCACGATCAGTGGACAAGTAAGAAATAATATAGCAGCTGTCGATTTAACTACTGGACTTTTAACAAGCTGGGATCCTAATGCCGATTTTGGAGTCAGTACTATAGTTGTTGAAGGACCCTTAGTCTATGCGGGGGGAAGTTTCACTCAAATTGGTGGAGAGTCAAGAAACCGAATTGTTGCTCTTGATAAAACAACAGGTTTAGCAACAGCTTGGAATCCTAGCGCAGATAGTTCAGTTAAATCCATCGTGGTTTCTGGAGCTACTATTTATGTGGGTGGAAATTTTTCAACTATTGGTGGAAGTTTTAGATTGTATTTAGCAGCTCTTGATTCAAGTTCTGCCACTGCGTTGCCATGGGATCCTCAACTCAATGGTGGTGTGAACTCCATGGAATTAGTGGGTGCAAATATTTATGTCGGCGGTTTTTTTAGTCGAGCGGGAAGCTTGCTAAGAAATTCACTTGCAAGTTTAGAAGTGACCTCAGGTCTTGTGTCAGCTTGGAACCCCAATGTGAATGGTGTCGTCGTTCATTTGCAAGTATCTGGTTCAAGAATTTACGTCGGAGGTTCGTTTAGCACGATGGGAGTTACCACAAAGACCAAGTCTCGCTTCGGGGCGCTTGATATTAATACGGCTGAAGTCCTGCTGAATTCTTTTTAAGATTTTGTGCATCTTTTTTCCATAAGTTGTTTCAAATTGAAACAACTGGACCAGTCATTAAACACTTAGCTGTTTTAGTCCAATCGAACTCATACCGATAAATTAAAGAGTGAAAATATTTTTAGTTATTAACCTCCTTTTTATGTCCGAATGGACTTATGCTAGTTCTGGCATTACTTTGCATGGAAAGATCGTGGATTCCACTGATAATCCTTTGGTGGCACCGACCGCTCAGTTTCGAATCCGTATTAAATCTCCTGGAGTAGAAAATTGTTTACTATGGGAAGAAACTCAAATTCGTCCCATGGCACCCGCTGATAATGGAGTGTTTACATTGACTGTGGGTGATCAATCATTGGCAGTTCCTACAGTTCGAACACAAACTTCGATTACTAACTCTGTAACAACTTTACCTTTTCAGTTAGCAGAAGTTTTTGCGAACGGCGTGAATTACACAGGCCTATCTTGCGCCAGTGGCTCAAGTTACAATGCACTTTCTCAGCATGGCCGAATTGTGGAAATGTCTTTTAGTGAAGTCGCTAATTCTGGAGTTTGGGAAGATGTGCCTTCGATGAAAGTGAATTATGTGCCACTGGCTTATCAAGCCGAAAAATTAGGTAACCGCAATACCGATGAGTTTTTAAAAATTGCAAGTTACCCTTCACAAACTGTTTTATCCAACACCCAAGTGGACACGCTGCTTGGATTGGTCAATGGTACGGCGACGAATTATTTACGACCATCAGACAACTTTGCAGGTGATGTCACAGGTCCTTCGAACGCGACAGTCGTTTCACGAATCCGTGGCACAAATGTCGTTGCAACAGCTCCTACCACTGGCCAAGTTTTAAAATTTGATGGAACAAACTGGGTGCCTTCAGCGGATGCCGTGGGTTCTGCTGTTGGTGATGCCTCGTATGCGGCTAAAGGTGTTGTCCAAGGTTTAACCGATGAAGCGACCAGTGGTCTAAGATTAGCAGCTGGAGTTTTATCTTTAGGCGATGTGGGGGCCGCTGGAACTTACGGCTCTAGCTCACAAATTCCTGTGATCACAACAGATGCGAAAGGTCGAGTGACTGGTGTTGTGAACACGGCGGTGAATGATTCATCAAAACTTCCTTTGGCTGGTGGCACAATGACGGGTCCCATTAATATGGGAAATCAAAACATCACGAACATTAATTCTGTGGCTGCTACCAATTTTTCTGGAAGAAATTTAGTTTTGAATGATAACGACACGAACACGGTTACTATCAGAACTCCGACAGATATTGTTGCAAACTATGCCCTGACTTTACCAATTAATGATGGTGATGCAGGTGAAGTGCTTACAACAGATGGTGCGGGAGTTCTTTCGTGGTCGGCTGCTGGAGCGGGCGGAGACATCACAGAAGTTGTAGCAGGCACAGGTCTTACGGGTGGTGCGACCAGTGGAGTTGCGACATTAAATGTAAACGTAGGCACTGGTATCAATCAAATTCCTCAAAATAGCACAGCTCTTGGTGCTGGAGATGTGATCGTTGCGAATGCCACAGGCACTGCATTGACATCACTGAACTGCGGACTGAATCAGATTATTAAATTTGATGGAGCAGGAATTGCGGGTTGCGGGACGGATGATGGCGGAGCGGGTGCTACAACAATAGATGGTTTAACTGATGCGGCGACCGATTATGCAACAACTTATAATATGTATTTAGGCTCTGGTGTGGGGGCTACAACAACGACAGGCACTCAAAATACAAGCGTTGGTGCTTTGTCACTGCAAGCTGTTACAACTGGTGCAAATAATGCTGGTTTCGGTGCTCTTAGTTTACAAAGCCTGACCACCGGAGGCAATAACGCAGCTTTTGGTCGAGAAGCATTGAATAGGTCTACAACAGGAAGTCGAAACACAGCTGTTGGAAATGCAAGCATGTATCAAAATATTGACGGTGGTGATAACGTAGCCGTGGGTGAACTCTCACTTGTGAACTCAGTCAGTGGATCTGCTAACGTGGCTTTGGGGCGTGCATCACTTTCTAGTTTAGGAAATGGTGGAAACAACACAGCCATCGGTACAGCTAGCGGAGATAATGCAACAGGATTGAGTGATGGAAATATATTTTTAGGCTATCTATCGGGCCCATCAGCTCCGGGAGTTATCTCTAATCAACTTTATATTCATAATGCAGCTGGTAATCCTACAATTTTTGGAGATCTTACTAACCGCCGCGTGGGTCTTGGTGGAATGACAAATCCATCGACCACTTTAGATGTGAACGGTGCAGTGAATGTTCGTGAAATGGCAACTCCTGCCGTATCACCCACGGACCAAGGAAGAATTTATTTTGATTCTACATCGAACAAATTCAGAGTCTCAGAAAACGGCGGCGCTTACGTGGATCTTGTAGGCGCGGGCGGTGCCTCAACAATTGATGCATTAAGTGATGCAGCTGCAAATTATACAAATAATAGTTTATACTTAGGTCAAGGTGCAGGAAACGGCAGTGCAGCAATTCGAAATACTGGTGTCGGAAGTCAAGTTATGCAGTCTCTTACAACTGGCGTAGATAACACGGCGGTTGGTAATCAAGCACTGCAGTCTGTAACAACTGGTGGCACAAATACCGCAGTTGGGCCGGAAGCACTTTTAAGCTTAACAACTGGTAATGCAAATACAGCTATTGGAAGTGGTAGTCTTGTGAATGTAACCAATGGCACAGGAAATACGGCGCTTGGAAGTGCAACTCTCACTTTTCTTCAGTCATCCTCAGGAAACACTGCAATTGGAAGGTTGTCTTTGTACAGAGCTGAGGGTGGAAATAATACTGCCTTGGGAGTAAGTGCTGGTGAAAGTCTTCAAACTGGAGATTCCAATATTTACTTAGGTCATTCTGCGGGACCCGTGACATTTCCAGCAACTGAGTCTAACAGGTTATACATTCATAATGCCTCTGGAGATCCCACCATTTTTGGAGATCTCACCAATCGCCGAGTGGGTCTTGGTGGAATGACAAATCCTTCAACTACTTTGGATATTAACGGTGCCGTTACCATGCGTGAAATTGCAGCTCCTGCAGTATCACCCGCTGATCAAGGAAGAATATATTTTGATTCCACATCTAATAAATTTAGAGTCTCTGAAAACGGCGGAGCTTACGTGGACCTTGTGGGGGCGGGTGGTGGAAGTGGTGGTACTTATTTAGCTGATGATGGATCTGACCTTGCACCGTCATATTCATTTACTAATGATCCTAATACGGGTTTTTACAGCGGTGCTGATGATGTCTTAATGATGACCATCGGTGGCTCTGATGCCGCTCAATTTAATAATGGTGTTTTTGATTATTACAGATCACAGCGAGTTTACCCTGGATCAGCTACGGATCCTTCTTATGGATTAGGAGCTAATTCCAGTGTGGGCACGGGAATGTTTGCTCCAGCTACGAACACGATTGGATTTTCTACGAACAATAGCGAACGAATGCGAATCAGTGCTAACGGTAATGTGGGAATTGGAACTGGTAATCCAAACCACAAATTTGAGGTTTATACAAATCCATTTGATGCAAACTCTGGCGAGGCGATTACATCAAACACTTCAACGTTTATGAATAATCCGTCTAATTCTACTGCCTTAGTTACAGGTTCAAGAAATGGCTTAACGTTAGATTTAATTGCTAATAATAATGTTGTGACAACCAGTTGGAATGATATGACCATTGGTTCAGGTTCTGCGACAGTTGATGTTGTCAGAAATTCATTTAATCGAATCAATCACACCGGTGCGGGCACTGTGAATAATGCCTTCGGAGTTGCGGCTGAAATATTAAAACCAGGTGCTGGTGTAATTAATAATGCCTACGGTCTTTATACAGGAACTATCGAAGGAACGAATAAATTTTCTATTTATACTACAGATGCCACAGCGCCAGTGTCCATTGCATCAGCCATTGATCAGCGTGGAATAGCTTCAGCCCCTGCTGTGTCAGCCACTGACCAAGGACGGATTTATTTTGATTCTACATCTAATAAATTTAGAGTTTCTGAAAACGGTGGAGCTTACGTTGATCTTGTAAGCTCAGGTGGTGGTTCGGGTGATATTTTAAATAACGGAAATACCACGGGTAGTGCTGTGACCATTGGTACCAACGATAACTTTGCACTTAATTTAGAAACTAATAACAGTTCACGAATGACAATTTTAAATAACGGCAATGTGGGAATTGGAACAGCTTCTCCCAATACTTTATTAACTGTGGCAGGTCGTGCAGGTGTGGGAGTCGATGCTGCAGGCTACGATTCGCAAGCCACTTTTAATGTGCAAAGTTTTACCTCTGGAGCCAGTTCACCTTGGATGGCCATTAATTCCAGTGATTCTATGTTATCATTGAGTACTGACAATTCAGTTGATGGATCCTTTATTGGTTATCAAATGGGTGATCTGACTTTTAAAAGTCAGACGGCCTTAGTTTATGGAAATCCAAGCACCAACGGTACTCCAAGAATGACATTAACAGCTGATGGAAATTTGGGAATTGGAACAACAGCTCCAGGAACTATTTTGGATATTAACGGCGCATTCTCGCAACGTGGAATCGCAGCACCTGCTGTTTCACCTGTAGGCCAAGGCAGAATTTATTTTGATTCCACATCTAATAAATTTCGTATCTCTGAAAATGGTGCAGCTTATTCTGATATTTTAACTTCGATGAGTGGTTTTAATGCTAATCAAGCCATTGTTGCTAACGGCTCTGGTGTTGCTTCTTCATTCACTTGCGGTGTTGGTCAAGTTTTAGGTTTTGATGCCTCAGGTTTTGCGGTTTGTACATCATCAGGATCATCATCGATTGATGGTTTAAGTGATGGAGTTGCAGATTACACAACAAGTTTTAATTTCTTCCTAGGCAGCGGAGTGGGTTCAAGCTCAACGGGAGTGCAAAATTTAGCCATCGGTCCCTTGTCATTTCAAACAAATGTTAATGGTGTTGGTAATACGGCTATTGGTTACATGTCTTTGAATTCTAATGTGGGTAGAAGTGAATCCACAGCCGTCGGTTTTCAAGCCATGCGCTACGCAGACAGCACCGCATCTTTTCAACAGACTCAAAGCACTGCTTTAGGTGCTTATGCACTCAGAGGTAGCACAACTGCTGCATCAAACGTGGGTGTTCGAAATACAGCCATCGGACATAGCTCAATGATGAATATAACGTCAGGTGCAAGCAACGTGGCCGTTGGTAATCAAACTCTGATGACAAACTCGACGGGTAGTTTCAACACAGCTGTCGGTCGAGATGCACTATTAAATAACACCACTGGATCAGCGAACACAGCGATTGGCTCTGATGCCTTAGATGCTAACACAACTGGTGCTAGCAACACAGCTGTCGGAGTCAACGCATTGAATTTAAATACGACCGGCATCGGTAACACGGCCGTTGGACAAGCAAGTCTTCGAACTTTAGCTTCTGGTGATGCGAATACAGCTGTTGGTAATACCGCTCTTCGACTTTTAGTAACTGGAACAGCTAACACGGCACTAGGAAATAACGCACTTTTAACAGCAACTAATGCAAGTTTTAATACTGCGATTGGAAGTAATGCCTCTATTGCAAATACCACTGGACAAAACAATGCAGCACTTGGCTCTGATAGTTTAGCTAACAATGCTGACGGAAACAACAACACGGCACTCGGTGCAAGAGCACTGAATCTTGCCACTGGAAGTAATAATATTGGTGTTGGTTATGGAGCTGGTGATAATTTAACAACGGGTAGTAATAATATAATCATTGGTTATGACATTGATGTCGTCGCGGCTACAGGTTCTAATCAACTCAATATTGGAAATGCAATTTACGGAAATTTATCAAATGGAAATATTGGTATCGGTACAACATCGCCATCAACAGCTTTTGATTTAAACGGAGCTTTCACCCAGCGTGAAATGGCAGCTCCTGCTGTGTCACCGGCTGATCAAGGAAGAATTTATTTTGATTCCACATCCAACAAATTCAGAGTTTCCGAAAATGGCGGAGCTTACGTTGATCTTGTAGGCGCGGGTGGTTCAGGTGATATTTTAAATAACGGAAATTCTTTTGCTGGTGCTGCGACTTTGGGAACGAATGATAATTTTGCACTGAATTTTGAAACAAATAATACACCTAGAATGACAATTTTACCTAATGGCAATGTCGGTATCGGGACGACAAATCCAGGCGATGAGTTTGTTATGAGTCATGCAAAAGATGACGATGTTATAATGAGAGTTTTAAACACTAATCCTGGCACTGCAGCAGAATCGCTATTTGTAGCTGACATCGGTGGGGATAGAATTGCGGCTTACGGACATGGAGGAGCCGGCGCTACAGGACTTTCGGGAATCTATCAAAATCGTGGTTTCATTTACACGGCTCCTGCTTCAGACGGAATGGTCATCGTCAATCACGGTGCGGATCCTATTCTTTTCGCAACAGATGCAATAGAGCGAATGAGAGTTGACTCGATTGGTAATGTCGGTATTGGAATAACTAATCCAAATACTGTTCTGGACGTGAACGGTGCATTCTCGCAACGTGGAATTGCATCACCTGGCGTCTCACCAGCAGGCCAAGGAAGAATTTATTTTGATTCTACATCGAATAAATTCCGTATCTCTGAAAATGGTGCAGCTTATGTTGATCTTGTTGGTGGTGGTGGCGGTTCAGGTGATATTTTAAATAACGGAAACGCTACGGGTAGTGCTGTCACCATCGGAACTAATGATGCTTTTGCATTTAATTTTGAAACTTCTAACACGCCAAGAATGACGATCGATGCCGCTGGACAAGTGTCGATGACAAATAATCTTGAGGTGGGTGGACAAATTGTTTCCCCTGTAGTTGATAATGCAGCATCAACCACATTTAATTTTGACAATGGAAATATGCAATACACGTCTGCAAGTTGCGGAGCCATGACTTTACAAAATATGCGTGATGGTGGAAGTTACACTTTAGCAGTACAAGGTACGACGCAAGGAACTTGTACTTTTACCCACAGTTCAGACACTTTTTTGTTTAGTCCAGCCAATGGTTTAACTGTCAGCGGCACTGAAACCGTTTATCACTTTACAAAAATGGGAAGCAAAATTTATGTCACGTGGGTTGCCGGTTTTCAGTAAATTCTTACTGCTGATAGGCCTGTTAATTTCTAATCTTCAATTCGCCAATGCAAGAACCTCCAGTTCTAACTGGGGTTCAGTCTTGGTACCGGCCCCCGTTTGTTTTGACTATCAAGTTCTTCATGCCGTCACTTCTTCAAATACTATGTTTGTTGGAGGAAATTTTAACCGTGCAGGGCAATGTTTTGGTAACGGGAAAGTTGTGAATGCCACAACGGCTGTTGATACATTTTCTAATTTTCCAGCTATCAGTGGTACTGTTTTTACTGCGATCCCTGATGGTAGTGATGGATGGTACATCGGCGGAGACTTTACACTTGTGGGTGGTACACCTCGAAATCGTTTAGCTCATATTGATAGCAGTGGAAATTTAACGTCTTGGAATCCTGATGCCAATGACACCGTGATGTCTATGGTTAAAGTGGGAAGTGTGATTTATATCGGAGGCTGGTTCACAAGCATGGGTGGATCGGGTCGTAACTTTATGGCAGCCGTTGATACAGCAGGTGTGCTTCAAGCGTTTAATCCAAATCCTAATAATATTGTTAATTATATCGATTACAACGGATCCTCCATTTACTTAGGTGGAGGTTTTACGATGATCTCTGGAACCACTACAGGAAGATTAGCTAGGGTCAATACCTCTGGAGTTTTAGATGCGACTTGGATTCCCAGTGTTAACAGCAGCGTTCGTACCTTTGTTTTTTCTGCAACGGATATTTATGTGGGTGGACAATTCACCTCTGTCGTAGGCCCCACTGCTAGAAATTATGCAGCCGCCATCACGCTGTCTTCACCGGCGACAGCCACAGCATGGAATCCGAATCCCAGTGATTGGGTGCGTGGAATGGCAACTGATGGCACGCAAATTTGGATGGGCGGATACTTTCAATTGGTCGGTGGAACAAGTCGCACGAATTTAGCTTCTGTGAATATGACCACTGGTGCACTGAATAGCTGGAGCCCTCAACCTAATGGTACAGTTTTCGCAGTTCACTTTGATGGAGCCAATCTTTTTGTAGGCGGTGATTTTGATAATTTCACCACTTCAGGAGTTGCCCGAGTTTCAGCGGCCAAACTGGATCCAGCCTCTAATACTCCGCTGGCTTGGGCGCCGGAACCTGGTTCCACTGTTCGTGCCTATGCTCAAAATTCATTAGGAAATATTTTTTTAGGTGGCTACATGACTTTTTTTAAAGGTGTGAAGCGAAAGTACATCGCTGCCATGGACTTCAATGGAAATCTGATGAGTTTCGATGGCAATATGGATGGTCCCGGGAACAGTTTAGTTTGGAGTCTGGCCTACAATCCAGCAACTGATACAGTTTATGCGGGTGGAGCTTTCACCTCAAGTGGTGGAGTGGCGGCCACGCATTTGGCGGCATTCACAAAATCCGGTGCAACCTCTTGGCGTCCTCTTGTGAACAGTTATGTCAGCTTTATTGAAATTGATCCATCAGGAATTGTTTATGCGGTGGGTGCGTTTACAACAAGTACCGGTGGAACTGTAAGAAATCGTGCGGCCGCGTTTTCTGCCGATGGAACTTTGCAAAGTTGGAATCCTAATGCAGATGCCCTGATTTATACCATCATTCGTTACGGAAATGATTTTTTCTTGGGTGGCACATTTAATAATGTGGGTGGAGTCTCAAGACCCAAGCTGGCTCGGGTCGATTCCACAGGAGCTTTATCCAGTTGGGCCGTTAGTGTGAATAACTACATTGTAGGCTTTGGACTTAGTAACGACGAGCTATTTATCGGTGGGGCCTTTAACTTGGTGGGTGGTGCCACACGTGTGAATGTGGCTAGTCTTGATATACCCTCAGCTACCGTATCAACTTGGAATCCAAGTGCGAACGGAAGTACGTACAGATTTTTGAAGCAAACCAACGGTGACGTTATTTTCACAGGAAGTTATTCCACAGTTAATTCTGTTCCCAGAGCCGTTGCCAGAACTGATAGTACAGGAGTCTTAACGGCGTGGGATCCGGCTTTGGATATTACCGCTTACGGAGCCTTGCAAATTGGTAATCGATTTTGGCTTTACGGTGGGGGTTTTTCTAGGGTGAATGATAAAATTCGCTCAGGAATAACAGAAGTTGATTTAGTGACTGGATTGGCTAGATAGAATTATGAAAAAATGGATTTTTATTTCAATAACGGTATTAAGTATTGTTTTATTTTTCATTTTTAAAAATACCCAAAAATCGGTAAGGCCCTTATCGGTACAAACTCTACAAGAAAAAATTGAACGGGGTGACAGCCGCCGAATTGATCTTTGGACTTTGAAAATAGATAATTCCCTTTTAAAAAGCATTCATTTGGAAGCTGTTAAATGTATAGCTTTAAATTCTGAAGCCATCATCGGTGATACTTTTCTTATTTTTTCAGTGGATCAAGCAGGTGCACTTTACAATTTTCAAATGGATCCGCAGCCACTAGGGGTGATTTTGGATCAAACGTGCTTAACCAAAGCTTACCAGTCCCTGTCTTCACAACTGGCATCTCCAAGTTCTGAGCAATGGGGAAGGGACCGGCTTCAGGCCTCCGATTTTTAGTCATTTTCATGGCTTAAAAATTCGGCGGATGCCCTCTTGCCAATGTAAACAGTCAACATTTTGTATTTTTTTTGACAGTGGATCAAGCGACCAAACTTGAGCTTCACAAGGTAATCCCCAATCCAAAAAAAACTTATTTAATATCCGTGTCTCATCTTCACTTATATAATTGGCGGACTTAATCTCTAGTAGAAGATCGGGTCGCCCAGGCCTTTCAATAATGAGATCAATTTCAGCATCATCTTTAGTTCTTAGGTAACTCAGTTTGAAATCATTTTTTGCATATTCGCAGGCTCTGAAAATTTCCAAAATAATAAAATGCTCAAAGGCTTTACCGTACTCACTTGTTTTGGGGCTAAGAGGAACTTTAAGATTTCTTGCTAATGCTCTTCGTACACCCGTATCAAAAAAATAAAACTTTGGAGCTTCGCGCTGGCGTTTGCGTACGGATCGATGAAAAGAAGGTAGCGAATAGCCAATCAAAGTATCCTCTAGTATAGAAAAAAAACTTTTAATTGTTTGATCAGAAACTCCTACATCACGGGCCATTTTTGAGTAATTAATAATTTCAGCATTCATTTGAGCCGCAACTTCTAAAAAATCTTTAAAGGGCTCTATTTGTCGCAGAATCTGCTCGGCCAAAATCTCTTCTTTAAGATAATTTCTAACATATCCGCGAAGAAACTCTTCTTTTTTTTCGTTTTCAGGCCGTGCCCAAACCAATGGTAACGTACCGTACTCCAATGCTGATTGAAGATGAAAAAGCGAACCTAACTCGAAATGAGTAAATGGAAATAAAAAATAGGTAAAGGCTCTTCCACCTAAAAGATTGGCACCACTTTTTTTAAGTTTTCTAGCGCTCGATCCAGTCAAAATAAAAAAAGGACGGTCAGTGGATTTGCGTTCAATTTCTGAATGGACAATATCCAAAAGTTTTGGGAATTTTTGAATCTCGTCTATGACAACATATTGATATTGTGAACTACGAAGGTGCTTTGAGAGCTCATCAGGGTGCCGACCAAATCGTTCCTCATCTTCCTCGCTGAGTAGATCAATCCACAGGACTTTCGAGTTAGAAAATAGAGTCCGAATCAGAGTACTTTTACCAGTCCCACGGGCACCAAATAGAAATAAGTCATCAGAATTGCTAAGTTTTTGGAATCGGTTAACCATACCTCGAAATTGTACGCCATATTCGAAGCACGGTCAAAGGCTATCCGTAGTGAAACATAATATTTCATTTTTTTGTTAATTTTGTTTACAAACCACGACTCAAAACAAAACAACCAGACCAACAATCAAGTGTTTAGACATTTTAGAGAAAATGAAGACCAACCGATAAGTTATCTAGTGAAAATCACTCTTCTATTTTTAATATTGTCTTTTGCTATACAAGCTCAAGCGAGCTCAGGCATCACTGTGCACGGAAAAATCGTTGATTCTTCAAACAATCCTCTTGTTTCAGCCGCAGCCGAGTTTCGTATCCGTATTAAATCACCAACAGGAAATTGTTTACTTTGGGAAGAAACTCAAATTAAAGACATGAGTGCATCTAACGGTGTGTTTACGATCACAGTAGGTGATTCATCACTTGTACCACCAGCAAGAATTCAAACTTCAGTTCCCAATTCAGTCACCTCTGCTCCTTTTCAGTTGCCAGAGGTTTTTGCCAATGGCCCTTCTTACACAGGCCTTGATTGCGGAACTTATAATTCAGTCAGTCTTCACGGCCGGTTAATGGAGATGGCATTTCGTCCCACAGCTGGTGGTGGATCATGGGAAGAGATTCCGTCTACGCCCATTAACTATGTGCCACTGGCTTACAAATCGGTGGATTCGGAAACACTTGGTTCAAGATCAGCGAATGAGTTTTTAAAAATAGCCAGCTACCCATCACAAACTATTTTATCAAACGTGCAAGTGGATACTCTGCTTGGTTTAGTAAACGGCACGGCCACAACTTACTTACGACCTTCAGATAATTTCTTGGGCGATGTAACAGGACCATCAACAGCGACTGTGGTTTCACGAATCAGAGGCGTTAATGTGGTGGCAACAGCTCCTACAGTTAACCAAGTCTTAAAGTATGATGGCTCGAACTGGGTTCCATCAACTGATGCCACAGGTTCTGCTGTTGGTGATGCAAGCTATGCAGCAAAAGGTGTGGTGCAAGGATTAACGGATGAAGCGACCAGCGGTTTAAGATTAGCAGCCGGTGTGATTTCATTAGGTGATGTGGGAACTGCGGGAACTTACGGGTCAGCTACGCAAATTCCTGTGATCACAACTGATACTAAAGGTCGTGTGACTGGTGTTGTGAACACGGCGGTCAATGATTCATCAAAACTTCCATTGGCTGGCGGCACCATGACAGGTGCTATCAACATGGGAAATCAAAATATAACAAATATTAATTCGGTGGCTGCGACTAATTTTTCTGGAAGAAATTTAGTTTTAAATGATAACGACACGAACACGATTACCATCAGAACTCCAACTGATATTATTGCCAATTACGCTTTAACTTTACCTGTTAATGACGGAGCCCCTGGTGAAGTGCTAACAACTGATGGCGCTGGAGTATTATCTTGGTCCGCTGGTGGTGGTGCAGGTGACATCACTGAAGTTGCAGCAGGGACAGGACTCACGGGCGGTGCCACCACAGGAGTGGCGACTTTAGCTGTGGATGTGGGATTAGGGATTGGAAGAATTCCGCAAGTGGGTGGAGCTGCCTTAGGTGCAGGCGATGTGATCGTGGCTGATGCCACAGGCACTGCACTGACATCACTGAACTGCGGACTGAATCAGGTTATTAAATTTGATGGAGCGGGCATTGCCGGTTGCGGGACCGATGAAACTGGCGCTGGCTCAGGTTTTGTGAATAACGGAAATACTTTTCCAGGTGCTGCAACTTTGGGAACGAATGATAATTTTTCATTAACATTTGAGACCGATAATCAACCTAGAATGACAATTGATAATACTGGAAATGTGGGTATTGGGACGACTTCGCCTAATGCAAAACTCCAACTGTCAACAAATCCATTCTCAGAGACCGGCGATTTCACTAACTTTAGAAATGATGCATTCTACAACGCTGGAACTAACAATACAGGTACTCTCACAAACATATTTAATGATATTGCAACTGATGGAAGTGGCAACAAGAATAATATTATTGGTGTTTATAATCAAATATCTCACGGTTCAACTGGAAACCTCGCTGAAGCTGTTGGCACTGACAACTACGTCAGAGGTATAAATGGTAACGGAGCTATCACAAATGCAATCGGTACTCGAAATGTGATCAGCAATATGAATACGGCTTCTACCATCGATACTGCGATCGGAACCTATACAAATGTTGTTAATACGTCTACGGGCTCAATTACTAATGCCTATGGTCTTTTTATTGAGGATCTTGCAGGAACGAATTCTTGGGGTGTTTATCAAGTGGGTGCCTCGGATAGAAACTACTTTGCAGGCAATGTTGGAATCGGTGTCATGAATCCCAATACGGCACTCGATATTAATGGTGTCATTACTCAGCGAGGCTTGGGCGTGCAAGCAGTATCTCCTGCAGGCCAAGGTCGAATTTATTTTAGTACCGCAGATGGAAAATTTAAAATTTCCGAAAACGGCGGAGCCTATGTGGATCTTGTAGGTGGCGGTAGTGGAGCCACTAACATAGATGGACTCAGTGATGCAGAAGTGGATACGGTATTAAATAATTTTTTCTTGGGTGCTGGAACTGGTGCTCTGGCGACTAATGGAAATAATACAGGTGTGGGAATTCAGTCCCTACTAGACTTAACAAACGGCACTGGCAACACAGCTTTTGGTCGAGTGTCTTTACAAAACCTGAGTGTTGGCGACTATAATACATCAATTGGTGCCTACTCGACAGCTTCTCTTACCACAGGAAGCTTCAACACGGCTTTGGGTGATGGGGCTCTGCTTTCAGCTACAAGCACAAGTCAGAACACAGCTGTGGGGCGTTCAGCTTTGGTTCTTACAACAACTGGCTCTAGCAACACTGCGATTGGTATGAATGCAGGAGCCACTGCCACAGGTGCTAGCTCAAGTAATATTTTTCTTGGCGTACAATCAGGTCCTTCTTCTAACACTGTTTTAAGTAATACTTTATGGATTAATAATGGACCAGGCTCTCCATTGATTTACGGTAATTTTGCAGCTGACCGAGTTTCTATTAATTCCCCTGATGCTACGGCTCTCTCAACTTTTGATGTCAACGGAGATGTGAACATTCGTGGAATTGCGGCTGCTCCATCTTTGTCAGCTGTGGATTCAGGTAAAATTTATTTTGATTCTACGTCTAATAAATTTAGAGTTTCCGAAAATGGCGGAGCCTTTGTTGATCTTGTGGGTGCGGGTGGCAGTAGTGGTACATTTTTAGCTGACGATGGTTCAGCTTCATCACCTTCGATTTCCTTTACTAATGATCCCGATACAGGATTTTACCGTATTGATCCCGATGGATTTTTAATTTCTTTAGGCGGATCCGATGCGGCTCAATTCACAAACGGAACTTTTGATTACTACCGACCACAACGAGTTTTTGCGGGATCAGCCGCTTCACCTGCTTACGAATTGTCTGCAAATTCTAGTAGCAGCACTGGTCTTTTCTCACCTGCAATCAACGTGATTGGCTTTTCTAATAACGGAAGCGAGAGCATGAGAATCGGTGCCACTGGAAATGTGGGTATCGGGACGACAGCTCCCAATGCAAAATTAGATGTTCAATTAACAAGTAATCTTGGTAACGGCGATGTCATCGCAAGTTTTGGAACCTCAGCTGGCGAAAGAGTCGAAATCAGAGATGAAATGCCTTTAGATTTTAGACCCGCAGAAGTTGTTAATACCAATTCCACATTGGGATTGAATATTGGAGCCCGCAATGGTCCCTTACTTTTATCTTCTGGTGGAAATGGCAATGGTCAATCGCAAGAAAGAATGCGAATCATGTCAAGTGGTGTAGGTATTGGAGTCATAGATCCGAACACAGCGCTTGATGTTTTAGGAGCTACAACAATCAGAGGTTTAGCTTCTGCACCCGCTGATGCTCCTGTTGATCAAGGAAGAATTTATTTTGACTCCACATCCAACAAATTCAGAGTTTCTGAAAACGGTGGAGCTTACGTGGACCTTGTGGGTAGCGGTGGAGTATCAGGCACTGGTACTACTAATTCTATTCCTAAGTGGTCTTCAGCCACAGGACTGGCGAATTCTATTCTTGAAGAAGATGGCACAGACATTTTAATTGATGGGATGAGAGTGGGTCATGGTCCTAATGGTGATGGAACAACTACAGTTGTTGGAGAAGGCGCACTATTTAATGTAACAACTGGTTATGCCAATACAGCAATTGGTGCCAACGCTTTACAAGGTGTGAACTCTCAATGGGAGAATGTCGCGGTCGGAGTCAATGCCGGTTTTTCTTTAACAAGTAACGTGAACACAGCCATCGGAACTCTTGCATTAGAATTTGGAAGTGGGGGCGGTGGAGGTAACACAGCCATCGGTTCTCGCGCACTTCGAGTGGTTGGTGGTCACACCGGTAATAACAATACAGTTATTGGTCGAGATGCGGCGACGAATCTTACATCCGGTAGTGAGAATATTATTATCGGATACAATGTGG
This sequence comes from Bdellovibrionales bacterium Ga0074139, assembly GCA_001464795.1. Taxonomy (GTDB): domain Bacteria; phylum Bdellovibrionota; class Bdellovibrionia; order Bdellovibrionales; family Bdellovibrionaceae. Next base: position 171,562 of record LNEB01000003.1, on the reverse strand, counting down.
ATGCACCAACAGCGACAGGCAATTCTCAATTAAATATTGGTAATCTGATTTATGGCGATATGACCACAGGCTTAACAAAAGCTCTTGATATTGACGGAGCTTTTAATCTTCGTGGTCGAGCAGCCCCTGCTGTTTCTCCTGCAGGCCAAGGAAGAATTTATTTTAGCACCGCAGAAAATAAATTTAAAATTTCTGAAAACGGCGGAGCTTACGTTGATCTTGTGGGAGCGGGCGGAAGTAGTGGAGATATTCTACAAGGTGGAAATTCCTTTGGTGCCGGTGGAATGACAATTGGAACAAATGATAATTTTGGACTTAATTTCGAAACTAACAGCACTACACGAATGACGATCACGAATGATGGCTCTTTGCTTATTAATGGTGATACGGGTGTAACCCCTGCTTCTGGTGCTGGAACACGCTTGATGTGGATTCCAGAAAAAAGTGCAATTCGTGCTGGTATAGTTTCAGGCACTGAATGGGATGATATAAATATTGGGGAAAGATCAGTTGCCTTTGGAAATGATGTTTTGGCAAATGGCTTTGCCTCGACCATCTCAGGTGGTGCTGCCAATGAAGCATCAGCAACGTATAGCACCATCGGTGGTGGAATTTATAATATAGCAAATTTTGAATATGCGACTGTTGGTGGTGGTTCAGGCAATAGTGCAATTAATTATAGCGCTGTGGTTTCAGGTGGTCTTGGCAATTCAGCTAGTGGTAACAGGGCTTCGGTTATTGGTGGAATTGATAATATTGCAAGTGGCCTCGAGTCCACGGTAGTTGGTGGAGCTTCCAATACTGCAGCTGGTGACCATTCTTTGGCGGGTGGAGCTAACATGCAATTATCAGCTACAGCTGATCGATCCTTTGCGTGGGGATACTCTGCGGCTCCTGTTGCTATCACACAGGCCGACGCCTTTATTATTTACTCGAGTAATCTTGGAATCGGAAATGTGAACCCCTCTTCTAAACTTGATTTAAGTGGTGCTGCAACGATGCGTGGAATGGCAGCTCCCTCAGTGTCTCCTGCAGGCCAAGGAAGAATTTATTTTAGCACTGCAGAGAATAAATTTAAAGTTTCACAAAATGGCGGAGCTTACGTGGATCTTGTAGGTGCCGGCGGTGGCAGCGGAGATGTTTTATTGGGTGGTAACACCACAGCTGCTGCGATGACTATTGGTACAAATAGTAATTTTGGACTTAATTTGGAAGTTAATGGTGATACGAAAATTGCCATTGGAACCGATGGGCAAGTGGCATTCGGAAATAGCGTCACTCCTCCTAACAGATTGTTATCAAGCTTTGTGGTTGATAGAAATCCCTTCGATGTATCGACTGGTCAATATGCTAATATTCGAAATTCTGCTTTATTTAACGGAGTCAGCAATACCGGAACCTTATCCATTATCTTGAATGAAGCTTTTTTAAACAATAACTCCACTTGGAACAATGTTTATGCTTCAGAAAATCGTGTGGGTTTGTACGCTGGCAGTGTAGCGAACGGAGTAGGATCCTTAAATGAAGTGGTCTCTGATTTTTCAGCGACTTCTGCAACTCTTTTATCTGGTACTAGAAGTCGAGTTACAAATGCTGCAGGAGCCACGACAACAGCAAACGCTTATCACGCTGATGTTGTTGTAACAGGTGGTACGTTGACTGATGCCAGAGGTCTTTATATTGATGACCTGCAAGGAACCAATCGTTGGGGTATTTACCAAAACGGCGCATCTGATAGTAACTTTTTTGCAGGTAACATCGGTATTGGGGCCGGTGTGACAGCACCTTCGTCAGCTTTAGACTTGAACGGATCCTCCACTTACCGAGGTATCGCAGCTCCTGCCGTTTCTCCTGCAGGCCAAGGAAGAATTTATTTTAGTACTGCTGAAGGTAAATTTAAAGTTTCCCAAAACGGTGGAGCTTACACGGATCTTGTCGGTGGTGGAGCGACTTCGCTTGATGATTTAACTGATGCGGTTGCGTCTTCATCCAATATATTTTTAGGACCAAATGTGGGTGCATTAGCCACAGGCGTAGAAAATACAGCCATTGGATTTCTTTCAATGCAAAATTTAACCACAGGAATCAGAAACGTGGCCATTGGACATGAGTCGCTTAATCAAACAACGACCGGTTCTACAAATACGGCTATGGGAATGTATGTAATGGCTCAGAATGTAGACGGTAATGATAATACAGCAATTGGAGATGCCGCTATGTCCTCTTCAATTTCTGGTTCTGAAAATACGGCCATCGGCCGAGGTGCACTCTCTAATATAACAACAGGTAACAACAACGCGGCTCTTGGGCATGGTGCAGGTCGAAATGCAACAGCGGGAAGTTATGGAAATGTGTTTATCGGTTATGAATCAGGCCCTGCTGCAGGTACTACATTAAACAATTCTTTATGGATTAATAATGGTTCGGGAACTCCCCTTATTTATGGTGATTTTTCCACAGGCAGAGTCGGTATCGGAACGACAAGCCCCAACACTATTCTAGATATTAACGGTGCGATCACTCAACGGGGAATGGCGGCTCCCACAGTATCTCCTGCAGGGCAAGGAAGAATTTATTTTAGTACTGCTGAAGGTAAATTTAAAGTCTCACAAAACGGTGGAGCTTTTGTGGATCTTGTTGGTGGTGGTGGAGCGACTGAACTTCCTGCAGCTGGTGGATCGGCTGGTGCCCCAGGTTATGCATTTAGTGGTGATACAAACACAGGATTGTTTAGTAGTGGAGTTGGTACTTTAGGTCTCTCAACGGCAGGCACTGAGAGAATGCAAATTGATTCAACAGGCCGCGTGGGAGTGGGCCGGGCTCCTGCTTCTAACACAAGGTTAGCGGTGCAAGGTGCAGTGGTCGCCTCAACAAATATTATCCCCACCGGTGCCACAGTGGATTTATCTTTAGGTAATATGCAATTACTCAAAGCTCCGGGAAGCCCCACCATTGCACTGACGAATTTAGCAAGCGGCGGAACTTATACTTTGTACATTTCTGATTTGACCTCAAGAACCTATGATTTCACTGGTTGCACGAATCGCTATTTTAATCCTGCTAACGGTCCCACCACATTTAGGTCCACTTACACGATTTCTGTAATCGATGATGGTGGTAGTATCGAGTGCTACATCAATTGGAGCACGGGGTTTAATTAACGAAGAGTGATCTGAATAATCTTATTTTCTTCCATTCTAACAGGCCAATCAAATCGACTGCTATCATTAAAAGGCGGCTTCATTTTCAAAAGCCACGTTTCTTTAGCTTTTAAATTTTTCAAAACAATTTTTAAAGCTTCGGGCAAATCAGCTGATTTTAAGTTGTAATTTTTTTCACCCAAAATAGCTCCGCTAGAATCAAAAACCACTAATGCAAATTTAAAAACCTGTTTGGGATTAGAACTTTGTAAATTAAAATCAGGTAGGGGTTCAGGCGGCAATCTTTGCCCACGGTTTTTTTCATAGTCAGCCCAACTTGATTTGATAAATGAAAATTGAAAAGGCGTGTTTTGAAATCCATCATTATCAAGACTTGCATCAGGTGCCGAAGGAGGCTGCAGAGCCAGCATTTCCTTTCGTTTGGGCATGGACTTTTCTTGCAAGTGCTGGATGCCTTCACGTTTTTCTTTTTCATCTAATTTTGAATGATCACGAGCGGCATGATCCATTCCCATTCTTACGATTCTGGAATTATACTCGACAAACCCTTTTTTTAAATTTTTACCGAGCTGTTGGCCGTAGGCATAACTTCCTTTATCCTCCAAAGAAGTTAAAAAAGGTTCTCTGACAAAGAGAGCCCAGATGAGGAAAGCGCCTAGTAGTAAACCTGCTGCAAAACTTTTTTTCTCTAGCATATAGAACCTCTGAGTTAATTCTTGCAATATGTTGGTGTGGGGTCAATTTTATCCTGACTCATATTGAGATTAAAAGTTTAGAAAACTGATATTTTAGCCGATAAATGATTGATGTCAGTCTTGCGTAACTTCCTTATTTCTTTTCTTTTTTTTGCTGTTTGTTTACTGCATGCACAAATGCCGGGTGCTGGACCTTTCAATAGGGGATCCAGCTCAATGTTTGGAAATTCCATCAACCGCTTTGGAAATCTTTGTTTTAATAGTTACATCAGTGCGATTGAACCAGTGCCTGCAGTTAACCGAGTTGTTTTGGGTGGTGCTTTTAGCCAAGTCGGAATTTGTACCGGGTCTGGAGTTCCTGTAGCAGCTAATGGTCAAGTTCTTTCTACTTTTGATCCCATCACAGCAGACATCAAAGGCACTGTGAATGCAGTTATTTCAGACGGCTCTGGAGGTTGGTATGTTGGCGGAGAGTTTAATACTATCGGTTCAGTGGTCAGAAAAAGAGTCGCAAGAATTTTAAGTGATGGCACTTTAGACATGGCCTTTGATCCAGAATATGGAAAGATCACGAGTGGTTCCGTAAGTGCTTTAGCTTTGGACTCAGGAACGCTTTACATCGGTGGAAGTTTTTTGACTAACGCCAATGCCTACGGTGCCCCTCTTGATACAACAACAGCCAACTCAAACTTTCCAATTGCACAACTTCAGGAGGGTGGGAACTCTCCTTTTAATGGGATAATTAACGCAGCTATTTCAGACGGCTCGGGTGGTTGGTACGTCGGAGGAAATTTTACGACTGTGCAAGGATTTGCAAGACAAAGACTTGCGCATTTGAATGCTGATGGAACTTTGGATCTCACTTTTGATATTCCTATGGATGCAGCTGTTAGCTCACTTAAGCTTGCATCAGGTATTCTATATGTAGGTGGAACTTTTACTACAGCAAATGGACTTGATCGATTTAATTTAGCAGCTATTGATACTGCCACAAGCAGTGTCACTTCTTGGGTTGTAAATCCTAGTGGAACCATTAATGCCATCGATGAAAATAGTACGGGTGATATTCTTATTGGTGGAAGTTTTACTGCCACAAATCCCATTTATTGGGGTTCACGGATGGCGGCCTTAGACAATACTTCAGGTCTTCCGGATGTAAGTTTTCCTAAAGTGAACGGAACCGTTAATGTGATTATTTCTGATGGAGCCAGTGGCTGGTACATTGGAGGAAGTTTTACCAGTGTTGGAGGAGTGCCACGTAATAATTTAGCACGAATTTTATCAGACAAGTCGGTGGATGCTGTTTGGAACCCTGGCACTGATGGTGTTGTGAATGCTCTTACTATATCGGGATCCTTAGTTTATGTGGGTGGAAGCTTTAGTGCCATCGGGGGACAAGTAAGAAATAGTCTTGCAGCCGTAAATGCAACTACAGGTGTTCCCACATCTTTTAGCGGAGGGGTCATTGGATCAATTAATGCAATCGCAGTTTCTGGCTCGACTGTTTTTGCTGGTGGATCCTATTTTTTAATAGGCGGACAAGTAAGAAGTAATATTGCAGCCCTAGACGCCACAACAGGAAATGCGACCACTTGGAATCCCAATGCCAATGGTGCTATCAATGCCATGTTTATTTCTGGATCCAACCTATATGTGGGTGGAAATTTTACGACTGTTGGTGGGCAAGCAAGAAGTTATATAGCAGCCCTAGATACAACATCAGGCTTAGCGACGACTTGGAATCCGAATGCGACAGGTGGCTCTGTGCTTTCTTTTGCTGTTTCAGGATCTAACCTTTATGTGGGTGGAAATTTCACAAACATCGGAGGGCAATCTAGAAACCGACTGGCAGAAATAAGTCTCACGACAGGTCTTGCAACGACATGGAACCCTGATTCGAACAACTCAGTTAATTTTATAGCAGTATCGGGTTCAAATGTTTATGCCGGTGGAACTTTTTCTAGCATTGGTGGCCAAGCAAGAGTCAATGTTGCAGCCCTTGACACAACAACAGGTTTAGCCACGGCATGGAATCCCATCGCTGGTGGCTTCGTTCGCACTATTTTAGTTGAATCCACAATTGTTTACATCGGAGGAGACTTCACCACCATCGGTGGGCAACCAAGAAATAATATTGCAGCACTTAATAGCACGACAGGGAGTGCAACGGCTTGGAATCCGAATGCGACAGGTGGCTCTGTAAGTACACTTATTGCTTCAGGCACAACTGTTTATGTGGGTGGTAGTTTTACAAACATCGGTGGACAGCCTCGGCTTCGAATTGCAGCTCTAGATAGCACCACAGGTTCTGCCACAACCTGGAATCCCAACCCTAATGGTTTAGTCAACGTCATTATTATTTCAGGATCCAACGCTTACGTGGGTGGTAGTTTTACGACAATTAGTGGACAATCCCGAAACCGAATCGCTGCCTTGGAAATTTCAACAGGAGATGCAACCGCATGGAATCCGAACGCTGATGGAGTTGTTAGAGCCCTTGCTGTTTCGGGTACAAATGTTTATGCCGGTGGAGATTTTATTAATATTGGTGGCCAGTTAAGAACAAGGCTTGCTGCTTTAGATAATTCGACTGGAAATGTAACCAGCTGGACTCCACACGCGAATGGAATCGTTCGAGCCTTAGTGATCTCTGGCACCAGTCTTTATGCAGGCGGAGAGTTTACATCCATCGGTGGGCAAACCAGAAGTCGAATTGCAGCCTTGAATAGCACAACGGGGCTTGCATCATCGTGGAATCCCAATGCCAGTGCAGAGGTTTCTGCGATTGCTGTTTCAGGCTCGACGGTTTATGCCAGTGGATTTTTTAGCATCATCGGTGGGCAAACCAGAAGTCGAATTGCAGCCTTGAATAGCACGACAGGGCTTGCAACATCGTGGAATCCCAATGCCAGTGCAGAGGTTTATGCGATTGCTGTTTCAGGCTCGACGGTTTATGCCGGTGGTATTTTTATGACTATCGGTGGGCAATCTAGAAATTTTATTGCAGCTTTAAACAATACGACTGGAGCTGCAACAACCTGGAATCCTAATGCAAGTAATTATATCAGTGCTTTACTCATTTCAGGCACAACTGTTTACGCTGGTGGCGCATTTAGTACCATCGGTGGGCAATCTAGAAGTAGTATTGCTGCTCTTAGTATTACCACAGGAAGTGCAACAACTTGGAACCCAGGTGCCAACAGTGTAGTCAGAGGACTTGCAATATCTGGATCGACAATTTATGCCGCTGGACTTTTTAGCGTCATCGGAGGGCAATCCAGAAGCAGAGCTGCTGCTATTGATACAACAACAGGAACAGTAACGGCCTGGAACCCCGATGCGAACAATGCACTTAATGCGATTGCTGTATCTGGATCCAATGTTTACGTGGGAGGATTTCTTACTTCCATCGGTGGTCAAAGCAGAATTGGAATTGCCGCCGTAGATAATACGAATGGTAACATCACTTCCTGGAATCCCACCGCAAATGGATTTGTTAATGTCATAAAAGTTTCAGGCACAACTGTTTATGTGGGTGGAACTTTTACCACCATCGGTGGACAATCAAGAAACCGAATCGCCGCCCTTTCTGCAACCTCAGGACTTGCAACCACTTGGAACCCCAATTCAAATAATGAAGTTAAGGCTTTGGAAATTTCAGGCTCAACAGTTTATGCCGGTGGAACTTTTGCCACCATTGGCGGACAATCCCGAAACCGAATCGCAGCCCTTGATGTGACCACAGGCTTAGCCACGGCCTGGAATCCCAATGCCAGCGCAGAGGTTTCTGCGATTGCTGTTTCAGGCTCGACGGTTTATGCAGGCGGAACTTTTACCACCATCGGTGGGCAATTAAGAAATCGGCTGGCCGCTTTAGATGGTACCACGGGATTGGCAACCACATGGAACCCTGATTCAAATAACTCTATTCTTGCTATTGTGGTTTCAGGGGCTAATATTTATGCGGGCGGGACTTTTACAGCGATAGGTGGGCAATCCAGAAACCGAATCGCTGCCCTTGATGTGACAACGGGATCCGCTACATCATGGAATCCCAATGCAACTGGTCAGGTCAATGCAATCGCAGTTTCAGGCTCGACGGTTTATGCCGGTGGTATTTTTGGTACCATCGGTGGACAATCAAGAAGTCGAATCGCAGCCCTTGATGCGACAACGGGTTCCGCCACAGGCTGGAATCCTGGTGCCAGCAATTCAGTCAATGCAATCGCAGTTTCAGGCTCGATGGTTTATGCAGGCGGAGCTTTTACAACGATAGGTACCCCTGAAAGAACAAAATCTGTTTTTGCAGCCCTTGATGAAGTAACAGCCGCAGTCCTTTTCAGTCCTTAGTAAAACTGTCTCACTTTGAAACACAAATTCGAGTTGATTAAGAATTCCAACACTTAGGCCGATAAGTCCTTAGTCCATGTCAAAGACCACATTGCTTTTTTTTCTAATTTTTTTATCTAGTCCTGCGTGGTCGCAATCCATTCTTCGTTATGAAGGCTACATTGAAAATTCAGGAGTCGCTGTCGATAGCCCTGCTCAAACCTTCACCGTCAGTATTATGAAACAAGGCTGTCCCATCCCGTTGATTTCCAGTGTTGGTGTTGTCACTGATATTATCAATGGTGAGTTTAATATTAACCCAAGTTTTGCAGAGCCCTTGTTTTCTCAAGTCATGAATCCTAATTACGTCAACGTGAACTGTCCATCTATTAATGCCAACCGATTGATGCGAATCAATTGGCTTGCAGAAACTTTTGATGTGGCCATCAACGAATCGGCACGAGCAGGATTTTCAAATATAGCCGGATTACTCAATGAGCGAAATCAACATGAATTTTTAAAAATTGCCAGCTACCCGTCGCAGGCCATTTTATCAAACGTGCAAGTGGATACACTTCTAGGTTTAGTAAATGGAACGGCCACAAACTATTTACGACCTTCAGACGCTATTTTAGGAGATGTTACAGGGCCTTCAACAGCGACTGTGGTCTCTCGCATTCGTGGCACTAATGTGGTGGCAACAGCTCCTACAACAGGACAGGTTTTAAAATTTGTGGCGGGAAGTTGGACACCTTCGCCTGATGAGACGGGTGGGGCGATCACTGATGCAAGTTATGCAGCTAAAGGTGTGGTGCAAGGATTAACGGATGAAGCGACCAGTGGTTTAAGATTAACAGCTGGAGTTTTATCATTAGGTGATGTGGGAACTCCGGGAACTTACGGATCCGCCACACAAATTCCAGTGATAATGACTGATAATAAAGGTCGAGTGACGAGTGTTGTGAACACCACAGTCAATGATGCTACTAAACTACCACTTGTGGGTGGAACAATATCTGGCGCCATCAACATGAGTAATCAAAACATCACCAATGTGAATTCCATCGCTGCGACAAACTTTTCAGGAAGAAATTTAGTCTTAACGGATAATGACATTAACACGGCGACGATTAGAACGCCGACGGATATTGTAGCAAACTATATTCTCACTCTTCCCCCCAATGATGGTGCAGCAGGTGAAATACTAACGACCGATGGTGCGGGTGTTTTATCCTGGGCAGCTCCTGCCGTTGGAGCTGGCGACATCACAGAAGTACTCGCGGGCACAGGTTTGACTGGTGGTGCCACCACAGGTTCTGCCATTCTTAACGTGAACACGGGATCTGGTCCTGGGCAAATTCCAACTCTTGGCTCTGCACTGGGAAATCAAGGTGTCATGCTCGTTAATAACATGGGCAATGCCTTAGTTTCATTGAACTGTACAAACGGCCAAGTTTTAAAATTCAACGTATCGGGTTTTGCAACTTGCGGAAGTGATGAAATCGGAGTTTCTCAAGTTAGATTCCCTGCCAATGATCTCACACCTGGAGCTTCCATTGCCATTGGTAATAACGCTTTAAACAGTGTTCCTGCACTAGCTGCTTACAACAATGTGGCCATTGGTTATGAATCCATGACGACAACACTGGGAGTAACTGCCATCAACAACGTGGGTGTGGGATTCAGATCTTTAAGATCGGTCACTTCTGGTGATGGCAATGTGGCCGTAGGGAAAAGCTCATTAACAAATTTAACCACTGGCTTTGAAAATACGGCTGTCGGTTCAGAGGTCATGACAGACCTAACCACTGGAAATAATAACACAGCCATAGGAAACCGAGCCGGTCGATTCTTAACGGGAGCGTTTAATACAACCGTCGGTCAACAGGCTTTAGAAAATGCTCAATCCTTTAACAACACAGCTGTTGGATCCAGTGCTTTACAGTTTGTAAACACCGGAGCCTATAATACTGCTGTGGGATCTGATGCTGGAAATAGTCTCTCCACGGGTTCCAACAATACTTTTCTAGGGCACGGTGCTGGTGATGATGTTACAACTGGTAATTCAAACGTGGTGATTGGTTTTGAAGTGGGTGGATCCAACATGTCCAGTGGTGATAATAATATTTTGATTGGAACCGACAGCTCTGTCACAAAACCTGCAATTGGGACAAATAATTATTTAAACATCGGAAACTTAATTACTGGAAACATGAGTCCAACTTTCAGAGGAATTGAGATTGATGGAAAAATAACCTCTCGGGTGTCTGCCAGTGGTGGTTCGTTATCAAATTTATTTCTTGATTTCGGTAGTACTAATTTTATTCGTGTCACTTCAAGTGGAGCTTGTGGGGCTCTGAATTTAGTCAATTTAACTCCTGGTGGTAGTTACACAATCACTATGCCGAACGCTACGACCACCTGTGGATCTATTTCTTACCCAGGATTCACAGTTAGGTATCCTCAGGGATACATGCCCAACCAACCGGCTGGCGGTCTTGTGTACACTTTTATTTTTGATGGAGTCGATCTTTGGGCCACAGCCGTTCCCTTTTAATTCTATTTTTAATTTTGTTCTCAGTGAATTCTTATTCGCAATTTGTTCCTTTTGGTTTTTGGAAAAAACTCAGTTTATTTATTTCTCAGCAAGCTTACGTTAAAGCTGTGAATTCTGGTGCTGGGGATTTATTCGGTCAGGCTGTATCCATCAGTCATGACACTTTAGTTGTCGGTGTTCCCAGCGAAGACTCCAACCTTACCACCATCACGAATGGTCCCACTGCAAGTGCAAACAATTCAGCTGCTACTTCCGGGGCTGTTTATGTTTATAGAAGATCCGGAAGCATTTGGGTGCAAGAGGCTTATATAAAAGCTTCCAACGCGGCCTCTTTAGATTCCTTTGGGCAAAGTGTAGCTATTTCTGGAGATACGCTTGTTGTGGGTGCTCCTTTTGAGGACTCCAATCAAACCACGATCACCAACGGAACCACTGCAAGTAGTGACAACTCAGCTTCAAGTTCTGGTGCGGTTTATGTTTATCAAAGAACAGGCATCACTTGGGCTCAGCAAGCTTACATCAAAGCGGCCAACGCTGATGCCAACGATAGTTTTGGCAACTCTGTTGTGATTGACGGAGAAACAATTGTTGTGAGTTCAACGAACGAAAGCTCCGCCCAAACAAATATAACAAACGGGACTGCCGCAAGCGCAGACAATTCAGCTAACAGCGCAGGTGCTGTTTATGTTTACCAAAGGTCCGGTGGAATTTGGAATCAAGAGGCCTACATCAAAGCGGCCAACTCAGAAGCTTTTGATCAATTCGGAAAAAGTATTGCAATATCAGGTGATACTCTTGTTGTCGGCTCTACCAATGAAAGCTCTGCTCAAACCACAATCACCAATGGAACAGCTGTTAGTTTTGATAACTCTGCACTTAGTACTGGTGCCGTTTATGTTTATTTCAGAACAAGCACTATTTGGGTACAGCAGGCTTATATAAAGCCTCCCGTATTAAGTTCAGGTGATACTTTTGGTCACTCAGTAAGTATTAGCGGAAATACGGTTGTGGTCGGAGCCCCCAACGAAGATTCCAATCAGACTTTCATTACCAGTGGCTTTTTTGCAAGTGCAGATAACTCAGCTAACAATGCCGGTGCGGTTTATGTTTATCAAAGAACGGGCGTCAGTTGGGCTCAAGAGGCCTACATCAAAGCAGCCAACTCAGGGCCAGGGGATTTATTTGGCTGGAGCCTTGCCATCAGTGGAGACATCATTGCTGTTGGTGCCTATGAAGAAGATTCGAATCAAATAGGCGTCTTAAACGGCATGACCGCAAGCTTTGATAATTCACTGGCCACTTCTGGTGCTGCTTATGTTTACAAGCGATCGGGTGGAATTTGGAATCAAATAGCATTTATTAAAGCCTCAAACCCAGACAGCAATGATAATTTTGGAATGTCGATGAGTCTTTCAGGCAATACTTTAGCTGTAGGTGCCAGAAATGAAGCCTCTAATGCCACGACCATAAACGGAGATCAGTTTAACAACTCAAGCACTCAAACAGGTGCGGTTTATGTCTTTACCGCGTACTAACTAGCGCCAATCATAATTAAAACTCACGGATATCCGGTCCTGTTTCACTGTTTGCGCTGGTACCTGGTGGCGCATCCAACTTTCAAATAAAACCACATCCCCTGCTGTTGGCACAAGCGAGTGAAAAACTCCATCACGAGGCGGGGAGGCCATCATCAATCCATGTCTGGGGTCTTCAAATTGAATAGCTGCAGAACCTTTAGGAACCTGCACATAAAAAGTACCACTGATCACGGACAACGGATGAATATGAAAACTATGATGTGATCCCTGTGACATAATATTTGTCCACATGGAATTAAGCTGCAGCTGATTCACAGAAATTTTAAACCCCAACGATTTTAAAAAAGTTTTTAAATGGGGCTTTAGCATTTGATTCAAATCAGAAAAGCTCGATGAAAATTGCTGCAGTTGATCCATGGACCCATAGGATGTGTAGCCTGTAACATAATTTTTCTTACTCCATTTTTGTCCCACCAAATCAATGTCTCGAATTTTATAAATCTCCCGGGATAGTTCTAAGAGGTCGGTCTTTGATTTCATGATTTTCGCTTGATAAATCTGTGAGGCAAAAAGATTTTTAACCATAATGGATCCTTTGTTGTGTCTCAAAATGAGATGGCTAATTTCACATTGTCATATGTCTAAGCTCTCGACAACAGGCAGGGGCTTGTTCGAGCTGACAGTGGAAAGCTCTGGCACTTAACTTGCTTTAATAATAGGCAATAGCACGAGGAGAAGAACATATGAAACAGTTGATTTTAAAAACTTTAGGTCTTTGCACTTTGGCTTTGGGTCTATCGTCTTTTTCATCAGCCAAGGTTTCTGATTTTCACTCTTTGATCACTGATAATATTTCAGCTCAACAGGAACTTCATGGTGAAATTAAAAAGCAAATGAAACAATCCGATCAAGCCTTCAAAGAAGGTCAAAACAGCGACAGATCAGCACAGGCCCGCGTATGGGTGGATGAGTCTCAGGATCAGGTCAATTCGAAAACATCAAGCCAACTGTTACGCTACAAGAAGGAAAAGTCGGCTCAAAGCTTCAACCGAAAAAAGCAAATGGACCGGATTTCTCAAGAATTCTCTGATGTTGAGTAAAAATCCTATTTTCGCTACGCATAACTTCTAACATCCCACAGTAAAACCCGTCATGATCTGCCTATCTTTTTAAAGAATAGGAGATCTCCATTGGGAACTTTCGAACTGATTTCCAAACACGGTGACCACGAAGAAGTCATCTTCTGCCACGACAAAACGGTGGGCCTCAAAGCCATTATCGCGATCCACAATACTTCCTTAGGCCCCGCTCTCGGCGGAACCCGCATGTGGAACTACAAAAACGAAGATGAAGCCTTAATTGACGTTCTCAGACTTTCAAAAGGCATGACTTACAAAGCGGCAGCTGCAGGCTTGAACTTGGGCGGCGGAAAAGCTGTCATCATTGGTGATTCTAAAACCCAAAAGACCGAAGGTTTATTTAGGGCCTTTGGTCAATTTGTGAACTCATTAAACGGAAAATACATCACCGCTGAAGACGTGGGCACCAGTGAAACAGATATGGAATATATCTACATGGAAACTCCGTGGGTCACAGGCATTCCTAAAGACTTTGGTGGATCCGGTGATCCCTCACCTTACACCGCTCACGGCGTTTTGATGGGAATTAAAGCCGCAGCCTTTGAACAATTAAAGACTGATTCTCTAAAAGGTATTCGTGTCGCCGTTCAGGGCTTAGGTAATGTGGGCTCTCACTTGGTGAAATATTTAGCTCAAGAAGGCGCTGACATTGTGGTCACTGACATTGATCAACAGCGTGTGAAAATGCATGTGGATCAATACAAAGTGAAAGCCACTCACCCCGATGAAATTTTATTTGCTGATTGTGATATTTTATCTCCCAACGCTTTGGGTGCTGTCATTAACGATAACACCATTAATAAACTCAAATGCAAAGTGGTCGCGGGTGGTGCGAACAACCAACTGCTTGAACCTCGTCACGGTGATGAATTAAAATCAAAAGGCATTTTGTACGCACCTGATTATGTGGTCAATGCCGGTGGACTGATGAATGTGTTTGTGGAACTTGAAGGCTACAGCCATGACCGCGCCTTTGATAAAACCAAGCGTGTTTATGACAATTGTTTGAAAGTTTTTGATATCGCGAAAAAAGAAAACATCGGCACTCATTTAGCTGCTGATAGACTTGCTGAACAGCGAATCAAAACCATTGGACATTTAAAACAGCGTCATCCTGGAAAATCCAACCGCGCTTTTGGAACATTAAAAGAAGTTTTCAACAGAGATTAGGAAAAATCATGACTCAAATTTTTGATTCTTTGCATATGGGTTTAGAAAAAGTGGTCGAAATGGCCTCAAAAAACATAAAAGCTATTTTAGGTGCTCTTGTGGCCTTGTTAGTTTTAGGCGGCATTTGGACCGGGCTGAATGTTAGCAAAAATTCAAAAGAGAAAGCAGGATTCTCGGCTCTTTCTCCGTTCGAGCGTGATTACAACAACTGGAAAGTGGCACAAAATCCCAATCCAGAAGCCACCGAAAAGCCTCCGGTTGTGGATCAAGAAAAACTTTTTAACGATCTTACTCAACTAGTAAAATCCAAGCCTGATTTGAAAGCCACTCAACTGGCCTCTTTGATGTTAGCTGACCTTGGTTTCACTTTAGGCAAAGAAAAAGAAGTTTTAGAAACTTTATCCTCTGTGAAAGCAAGCACTTCCGATGATTTGTTATCATCCATTGCAATGATTAAAAAAGGCGACCTTCAGGCCAATCAAAATCAATGCGATCAGGCATTAGCCACTTGGTCCACAATCTTAAAATCTAAAAAGAATGTGTTCTTAAAAGATCTTGTGCACTTAAAAAGTGGTCTTTGTGAAGAAAAGCTCGCACAAAAAGAAAAGGCCTTGGCCCATTATGATTCTGTAATTAACATGAAGGATTTAAAGGCCGATCGTTGGGCCTATAAAGAAGCTCAAAAATACAAGAGAGCGCTATCTTGGTCACAAAATTAATTGCTCTTGGATTGACCCTACCACTTACGGGTTGTTTTGTTTTTTTAAGTGAAACTCCAAGTGGAGTAAAACCTCAAACAAAACTTGAAACCCGTTGGATCAAACCCACAGTCGCGGGTGATTTTCAGTTGCACCGAAAAATGAACCGCATGTCTCCCATTGTTCAAGAAGATCAGGTGTTTCAAGGAAATAATTTAGGCGAGTTTTCAAGTTTTAAAAAATCCACAGGGCAATTGATTTGGACTAGGAATTTCAAAGGCGGAGTCGAGGCGGGGGCCAGCCTATTTAAAAATCAAATTTTCGTGGCCGCTAACGACGGAACCGTATCATCCCTGGATATTCAATCAGGCAAAACACTCTGGAGTTTTTCAAGCTCCAGCGAAAATGTTTCAAGCCCCGTGCTGGATACCTCAACGGGTCTTTTATATTTTCAAAATTCGCAAAATCTCGTGTTTTGTTTAGAGGCTGATACCGGTCGGCAAGTGTGGGTTTATTCAAAACCTGATACCACTTTGATGACCATTCGTGGAAGCAGTACTCCCACTGTGGCCAATGGCTTGGTGTTTGTCGGATTTTCCGAAGGCTCTTTTGTGGCCTTAAAAGCGGCCACAGGCCAAGTGGCCTGGGAACAAACTCTGAACCGCAATAAAAAGTTTCGTGATATCGACGCCCAAGCGGTGATGATTAAAAATAACATCGTTGTGGTCTCTGGTTATGATGACCGCGTGTATGCCCTTAGCGCCAATCAAGGACAAATCATCTGGAGCTACCCTTCAGGATCCTATTCAGGAGTTACCGTGGACGGGGACTTTTTATATGTTTCCACGACCAATTCTGAGCTTTTAAAATTAAAGTCTGAAACCGGAGAGCTTGTTTGGAAAGTCAGTGATCTCAAAGGTCTTGCGACGGGGTCAGCACTCATTAGCAAGTACATTGTGTTTGGTGAATCTCAAGGCGAAATTAAATTTATATCCAAAGAAACGGGTAAAACTCATTTCAGTTTTCAGCCTGGCCGAGGAGTTTTCTCAAAGCCCACGGTGGATTTGAAAACCAACGAAGTGTACTTTATCTCGGGCGAAGCTTATCTTTACAGTCTTTATTTGAATGAAAAATCGAAGGAAAGTTTTGGATGGGTACAATAATGCTTAAGCTTTTAGTACTTTCAATGCTTGTTCTTGGCTGCCAAAACACCCCTTGTAGGAATATCAAAACCCAACAACAGGACTCAGCCACCAGATCCAGCAGTGCCGCTCAGAATCTTCCCACAGCAGGAGTTAAATCTTTGAAAATAAAAGTGTTTAAAGCCGATGGAAGCCTTCAATGCGGCATGGGTAAGAAGATCAGTTTAGATGAAATGCAAAAGGAATTAAAAGGCATTCAGGTCTTTAATAAGTACAATCAAAACGACGGCCTGATGCGCATTCAAGTGTGTGGATCACCAACGGGTGATGCGAATATCTATGAGATCAACCAAGAAGATTTAGATAAGGCCCTGAAGCTTGGCTTTAAACAATGGACTTTCAATTAAGTCTTTGTAACATAATATTACTTATCAGATGATTTAAACTAGCTTTAAGCTTGCGCTTCCACGGACATCGACAAATCGTAATCCTGTAGAATTTTGTCCTTAGCAACAAGGCGCTTCTCACCGTTTTTAATATTTTCTAAATAATAATACCGGTGGCCTTCTTGAAAGATAAAATAAACCTCTGCTGGGCGCTTGGCGTGATATCTTTTGTAAACCTTAGAGCCCACGGTCAATTGATAACAAGCCTCTTCAACCACTTTTTTACAGGTTTGAATGGTTTGGTAAAAAAACAAAATGCAGGCAGCAATAAACAAAATAGCCACAGAAGTTTTCCAAGTATCAAGACCCGCTTGATTGGCTATGTTGATGATCACTGGGATCGCCACTAGGAAAGACGCCATTAAAAATTGATATTTTTTGATTTTCTTTTGATAGAATTCTACGTTCATGAGGTGTTTCCCTCCATGGAAACTCTTTTTAGTGTAGCGACAACTTTTTGAAATGTACAGATTCATCCTTGCAGATTCCAAACTTTTATCGGTACGCTTTATTAATGAAAAAACAAATTTTAATAACAACCCTATTTTTAAGTTTTTCAACAACCACTTTTGCAAACATTCAGTGTCCGCGAAAATTGGAAAGTTACTCCAATATTCAACTTCAGCAGTCACTCAGTGGAGATGGAAAAAAATGTTACCTCAGTATTCATCCGCGAGATGCTTTTGAAACACTGATTTACAGGGACTATCTTTTTACATCAGACGGATTACTGCTGATATTTAATTCTTTAAAACCCGATGAAGGACCTGGATCATCGGGTGCCCGAGAGTTTTTTTTCTTTGCTGAAAATTTTAAGCAGTACAGCTGGAAGGTGGAAGGCCAGGAACTTATTATCAGCGGCTTTCAAAATTTGAACGTGGCTTTTTCCTTAGATTCCGCACAAATAACAAAAATTGATGGAGCAACAGTTCAAGTTGCAAAAGAAGTGAATGCGAAAAACCAAGGTGGGGTCGAGTTCATGAATCCTACATGGCCTTTTTTAGATGCAGGATTCTTTCTAGGAAATGCCCCCAGCGCTTATCCTAGAAGAAATTCCACTTTGAAAAATCAAAGCCAGCAGTCTTGCGTCATTCAAAACAGCCAGCTTTTTAATTACGTGGGTGATGATCCTCAGCTCAAATCAAAAGCTGAAATAGCCAAAGCAGCGGCTGGAAAATGTCCAGGATTTGCCCTTTAGCCAGGATTTTTTGAGTGCTTTTTGATAGTATCATTTGATACTATCAAAATCTATGAATAAACACCCTTTTCAAATTAACAGCACAGTTCTTGGTCTGGTAACACAGATTCATGAATTTCTAGGAGAGTTAAAAAGCCTTAGTGTTAAAAAACCTTCTGTTAAGCTTCGTAAAGAAAATAAAATTAAAACGGTCCATCATAGTTTAGCTATTGAGGGCAATTCCTTATCTGAAGATCAGGTCACAGCAATTTTAGAAAATAAGCGAGTTTTGGGACCATTTCTACAAATCACAGAAGTTAAAAATGCTCTCATCGTTTACGAAATGATTCAGGAATTTAACCCTTTACTTGAAAAAGATTTACTAAAAGCTCACCGACTTTTAATGCAGGATCTAGTCAAAGTCAGTGGTCAGTACCGCAAAGGCCAGGTGGGTATTTTCAAAGGGTCCAAAGTCAGTTTTGTTGCCCCCCCTGCCAAACAGGTTTCTGGGCTTATGGAAAACTTATTTGCTTTTTTAAAGGATAAATCGACACCTTGGATTATTAAGGCCTGTGTATTTCATTATGAGCTCGAATTCATTCATCCTTTTGAAGACGGCAATGGTCGGATGGGAAGACTGTGGCAGCAACTGATTTTAATGAAACAGTCCCCTGTCTTCGAATATATCTCGACCGAAAGTTTGATCCATAAAAAACAAAAAGAATATTACGCTGTTCTTGAAAAATCAGATAAGGCAGGCGATTCCACTTTATTTATTGAGTTCTCATTGAAAATTATCTTGGAAAGTTTAAAGAATTTTAAAAACCAACAAATTTTTAAAAAACCAAATTCATCCGAACGAATCCAGTTCGCACTGGACCATTTCAAAGACCAGACATTCACTAGAAAACAATATTTGTCCCTTTTTCCAGATATGTCGACGGCCACTGCCAGTCGCGATTTAGCAATGGCTGTTAAAGAAAAGTTAATCAAAAAGGCAGGCGACAAGACATTAGCCACCTACCATAAAATTTAAATTATTCTTTGAGCGCCGGGACAATTTTAAGATCCTCTAATTTTCCAGAGCGCATAATCTTCATATTGATCTCGGTATTAGGCTTTAAACTTTGCAAAACATAAGTGTAGTCATAAAGGTTCTCGATCTTCTGACTGCCTAATTCTACGATCACATCTTGATTTTTAAGACCACTTTTTTCAGCCGGTGAATCTTTTGATACCCCAGAAATCCGGACCCCTTTGACACCTTCCTGAGAGTAATCAGGAATGGTGCCTAAGAAGATTCTAAAACTGCGGCTAGCAGACTGGCCATTTCTTTGGCTTTGAGCGATCTCTACAAAGCCTAAGCTTTGAGTGGTCCATGCTAAATCTTGTACCAAAGTTTTTGTAAAGTCGGTCACCTTCACTAGTCCTGGGTAATTGATCAGCTCACTTTTATCCCGAGGCGTGTGATACTCTTGATGAGCACCGGTAAAGAAGTTAAGTGTTGGGATTTTTTCGATGTAAAAAGCCATGGAATCTGTGGGCACATAGGGATCGTCTTGAGCCACAATGGAAAGTCCTGTTTTAATTGTGAGCTCTTCTAATATGGGGGCCCAAAGTTTGCTTGAACCCACACCTTGAACAATCAGCTTATCTTTCAAGCGCCCGACCATGTCTAAGTTCAATTGGGCTTGAAAAGTTTTATTCAAATCCCCGTTTTTCTTTTTCCAATCCTGAATCCAAGCTTTGGAACCCAAAAGTCCCATCTCTTCACCCGACCAAATCGCAAAATAAAGATCCTGCTTACGGGGCATTTTATTAGGAACAGAAAAATAATGGGCCATTTCTAAAACCGCTGATACGCCTGAAGCGTTATCATCAGCCCCAAAGTGGATCATGCCTTTTTCTAAGCCACTGGCGAGTGATGAGCCCTGATCACCCAGACCTAAATGATCTCCGTGAGCGCCTATTAGCAGTGCAGACTTTGATTTTTTATTTTTAACGGCTGGAAGAAC
Source organism: Bdellovibrionales bacterium Ga0074139 (assembly GCA_001464795.1). Classification (GTDB taxonomy): domain Bacteria; phylum Bdellovibrionota; class Bdellovibrionia; order Bdellovibrionales; family Bdellovibrionaceae. The sequence continues at coordinate 151,495 of LNEB01000003.1, read as the reverse complement.
GGCCACCACATTTCGGCCCACTCCGCGGTCGAGAACTAAATCCACTTGGGCTTGGATCTTAATGCCTTTGATTAAAAAGCCCTCTACTTTTTCATTTTTATCTAATTTTTTCTGTAGAGTTTCAGGGTTTTGCCCCGCTTTTTGAAACAAAATTTTTGCAAAATCACGGCTGATTTTTAAAGCTGCGATTCCACCTTCTAATGGACTTCCTTCAAGCTTTGGTTTTCCCCAGCTTTCCGTAATTTTAGTCAGTGGCCCTGATACCACTAGGATTCCTTTAGCACCTTCGCTTTTGGCCACAGTGGCTTTAAATTCCATCTTACCGTACTGCAAATAATGCAGTCTTTCCTCGACGCTGACATCTTGAGGAATATCTTGGAACATCAAAACCCATTTATCTTTCACATCAAGACCTGCATAGGAATCGTAGGCAGGACCTTTTTCGGTGGCAGGGGCTTTCAAGCCGTAGCCCGCAAACACCACTTCCGTCAGCGGGATCATACCATTTTTGGACATGGAAAGAGGTTCAAAGGTTTGGCTTAATTTATTGATATCACTTTGCCTAACACTTAAACCTTCAACAGACAGTGAATTGTTCTGACCGAATCTAATTCCGCTGATAAATTCAAACTCATGAAAATAATCCGCTTGTCCTGGGGCCGGTACCAGTCCCCAGCTTTGAAAAAGTTTTGCGATTTGCGCTGTATAAATTTTTTCTTCACTGGATCCAGTTTTTCTTCCCTGCATATCTTCTGCGCTAAAATACTCGACCAAGGATTTTAAATCCTTTTCTCTGACTGCAGTTTGTAAACTTAAAGAATGATTACTTTTTGTATCTAAACCCAAAGCTTTACGGGCGGCCACATCATTCCACTCGGCGATAAAAATTTGTGAATCCCCTTTGACTCCCCGCTTGGTCCACGTCATCTGACTTCCGTCGGGAGAAAAAGTGGCCAGTCCATCAAAGCCGTCAGCTGTGGTGACTCGAACAGGATCCTTGGTGCCTAAGGAATCTACGATATAAAGCTCGAAGTTAGCGTGGCCTTCGATGTTAGAAGCAAAGATAATATAATCCCCTGATGGATGAAAATAAGGCGCCCAGGATAATTTATTGAGCCTAGTCACTTGGCGCTGTTCGCTGCCATCAATATTCATGGTCCAAACTTCAGCTGTAGCTCCGTCAGCAGAGAATCTTCTCCAGGTGATTTTTTGCCCGTCGCTGCTGAAAAATGGACCACCATCATAACCCAAAGTGCGGGTTAGGCGGCGAACATTTTTTCCGTCCGCATTCATGATGTAAATTTCCATCTGCGAGCTGGGATCTTTTTCAAACAGAGTTTTTTCTTCATCTGTTAAACCAGCTTCATAACCTGTTCGGTTCGATGCAAAAGCGATCAGTTTTCCGTTGGAGCTGTAACTGGCCTCAGCGTCGTAACCCTTGGCCTTAGTGAGTTGCTTTAATTTTTTTCCTTGAAGATCTGATTCAAAAATTTCGTAGTAAGGATCATAGGACCAAGAGTAGCGTTTTTTCACAGGGCTTTTTCTATCAGAAATTTCTTTTTCTTCTGTTTGTTTCCACTTGGGATCCAAGTGTGTGCTGGACCACAAAGCTTTTTGATTATTGGGGTGAATCCATCCACAGGTGGTTTGACCATAACCAGGACTTAACCTTGTGGTTTTTCCCGATTGCAAATCCATCACAAACATTTGGTAGAAAGGATTTTTTTCTGTTCTTTCCGATTGAAAGATCATTTTTTTTCCGTCGTTAGAAAAATACCCTTCGCCGGCCCGGGGGCCCACAAAGGTCAACTGACGGGGGTTAGAATAAAGTTGCGCAAAAGCAGCAGAAGATAAAAAAAGTGATAAAAATAAAATGTTTTTCATGCAGGCCAAGCTAGCACAGATAGCCTCATCTGCTATAGAAAACGCTTAGCGCAATCAGCCGCCCTTGTAGCGAACCTCTAAGGCTGAATAGGCATTTTCTAAATCTTGATGCAGAACCACATCTAAAATAGAGCCTTTACTAAGTCTTAGCCAAACAGTCGAGTTATGATCGATGCGCTCTTTTTGATTTCTGTCAGTGACCCAGTAAATCACTTCATAGGTGGGTTGGGTTCCCGTATTAATGGGTCTGACACGAAATTTAGCTTCAAATTTTTTCTCCATGGCTAAATCTTTACCGCACACCACAGAAAAAAAATCAGGCTCGGTGGGTTTGACTTTATGCTCACAGTCTAAATAAATGCCGCCATCGTTGGTGATATAATTAAATTCCAAGGTTTCAGTGGCGACCGCAATTGAGCTTACAAAATAGAAAAAGATCAGGTATTTCATATATCTTTAATTATGCAGTAATGAGGGCCATGAAGTGGATCCAGTTCTTTGTCAGTATTCCCACGTCTGTTCTGGCTGTGATGCCATTTTATCCAGCTATGAAACACAAAAAAATCAAAAAATTGCCACACTTAGAAATCTTTTAACAAGTCACACTTTACCAGAAATACAATTTCAAAGTTTTGGAACTCACGGACTCAGGTCACGTCTTGATTTTGTCTTTGATAATCACAACTTCGGTCTTTATTCACACATCACGCGAAAAATTGAGGATCTTCCCATCTGTCTTCAATTATCAGATTCTTTGCAATTAGCGCTGAATCAATTTAGAAATCTCAAACCACCCATCAGCAAGGGATCTTTTCGCATTCGTGTCAGCCCCCAAGAAGAAATTGGTTTTTGGCTGGATTTTTCCAATGAAAACATTAAAGATCTTTTGCAATCTAGGGATTATTTGCTGGCCCTTCAAGAAATAGGTCATGTGGAAATGGGTCAACGCCATAAAGCTCTTTATCAAAAACCCTCAGGCGAACTTGGTATCGGTCAGCCCCAGTTTCATCACTGGTCAGAAACAGTGTTTGAACATAAAAAAATCCCACTGCTTAGTACTGTTGCTAGCTTCACTCAGCCCAGTCATATCAGTAACGCCTGGATCACAGAAAAAATTGAAAACTGGTGTGAAACTTTAAAACCACAAAACATTTTAGAGTTTGGCTCAGGCATTGGAAACCTCACTTTCCCCGCTTTAGCTTATAAAAATTCAAAATTAACAGCCCTTGAGTTTGATGGGCTATCTTTTCAGGCCTTAACAAAAAACGTGGAATCTTTAGGCTTGGGTCAGCGGATTGATTTACGCCGTGGTGATTATAGAAAATCCACCGATTTAAAATTATCCGATTATGATTTGCTACTTTTAAATCCGGCCCGAAACGGTGTGGGGGAACTTTTAAAATCCGATGTCACATCAGATTCCATTATTTATATGTCCTGCTACCCAGAAACCTTAGCATTGGATACTCAGCATCTGAATAATCTTGGCTATTCACTTCAGGAACTCATCATCGTGGATCAGTTCCCACAGACGACACATATGGAAGTTTTAAGTTTGTTTACTTTGTGTAAATCTTAAGACCGGTCAATTGACCTTCTAAATCTTGACCGGAGGCCCACGAAAACAATGGAATCAGCACAAAGCCCGTCATCACCATGGCAAGTAATCTTAAAGTGGATCTCACCACCCAGCGAAAGGTTAAAACCTCAGGCGTTCGGGTGATCTGGCACGCCCACTGCCCGGGGGTGTAAACAAGCAATGCTGGCATTGCCACATAATAAACCCAAAAAAAACTTAACACTAAACCTAGGGTTCCGCCTTGGCTGATTTGCCAAAGATTCATCAAAGCCCCTTTAACAGAAACTTGTAAAAGTTGGCCAAGACCCCACATAAAACCCACAAGTAAAATCGACACAAATAAAAGATCCACCACAGCAGACACTAAATTCCACAGCATCACTTCATCATTGGTTCTGCGTTTTTGTGGACCGCTGGGAGAGGCTTTTTTAAGAGGCTTATCTTGCTCAAAATCCAAAAGCCAACGATGGGGATCAAAGACTTTTGTGACCGAGTCGATGTCCCTATTTTTTTCTGGTTGGGGTTTTGGATCTTGATTCATATTCATTATCTCTGACCACCAGCTGGCGCATTATTTGTTCCCACTCCACCTTCGATGGGTGCTGGCGGTGCAGGATTAGTCGGCTGCGGCGGTGCGGTTGGTAAAGGTGGAGCTGCCGGAGGGGCTGCTGCAATCGGTGGAGAAACGTTAATGCCGTCTTTCGACCACTTATTATATAAACCGGCGAGAATTAAAGAAATACCACCACCTAAGACCAACATACCAGCTGTCGTGTTAAAAAATCCACCGAACCAACCCTTATCTTCTTTCTTTCTAACTGCAGGACCAGCAGTGCCTGGCAATCTTGTTGTCGCTGCAGGAGTTGGGCAATCAATGGATCCGCCCTTACCCACTGACATATCACCTTTTTGAACAGCGACACCGTCAACGCATCCAGTACCAGGACCTGACACAACCAGTGGAATACATTTTCCGTCTTTATCTTTTTTGCCGGGCTCATTTTTTTCTGTGGTGCAATTGTCACCACCCGCCATTGGCGGCGGTGGAGCTACTTCTGGTGGAGCTCCGGGACTGACAGAGGCTACGAATAATTCAAGATCAAGCTTACGATCTTTTAAAGCCGTACATGCCGATTCAATTTTTTTATCAACTGTTTTTACTTTGGCAATATTTTCAGTTGTACAAACATTATTGTAAGCTGCATCGTTAACCGCTTTAAATGTGTTCATATAAGGAACAACAATATTATCATAGGTTTCTTTATCTTTTACTTTTCCATCCACAAGCTCAACGTTTGTGTCTTGGCCTAAAAGCTTTTGATAGGCCATAACAAGGTTCGCTTGGTCTTGTTTGGACTTATAAGGAGAGCTCGATCCGCAGCTACTTGTCATCTCTTGCATTTCTAGTCGGTTGCTTCCATTGAAACAAGTGTCATTGCTTCTTGGGAAATTAACGGGATGACAGCCAAAGGTATTATTCCCCTTACAGCTGACTTTTGCAGCTAGCTTAGGATAATCTTTTTTAAAAGCTTCAATGCCTGACTTAGGATCACAAAAGGTGCGGCCCGATTGTCTAACAACTTTTCCTTCGTAACCACCCACTAAACAAGGAAGACCTACAGCACTGGCAAAAGCTTTAGGTAAAAAAGTTTCCATGAAAAACGAAGTCTTTTGATTTTCAGCATTGGCACTAATTAGCAAAGCTTCTGTTGCAGCCTCTCCTGCAAGTCTGGTCATAAGCAAAAATTCGGCCTTTTGCGCCGTCGTCATGTTTTTATACTGTTCATAGCTTGGCGTGGCTGATTTGGCTAAGATCTGATTTTCTAACTTTTTATTTTCAGCGGCTAACACCGGGTCTTTGGATAATTTCTCAAGCATGCCGGTCACATAATAAAAATCAGCGTAGGAAATAATGATGTTATTAATTCTAGCAAACTTTTCTTCTCCGCCTAGAAATTCCACGGACACTGTTTTTCCGTCGATATCTAAAATCATTCGCTCGGATGATGTGCCCTGGGGACCTTTGATATCAATCACTTCCATTTTAGGAAGCTTGTTATTTTTTTGTAATTCCACTGATGGGTAAAAAGCTTTTTGCCAGTAGGGATTGAAGTTTTTTTTGTTTTGATCCCAAAACTTTTTCATTGTGACTGGCTTACCCTTGGGTTGGTAAACTCTGACAAATTCTTTTAAGCTTTGCTGAGCTTGCTGTTTGTTTTGCTGGGCCATTGCCAAAGGTTGAAAAACCATCGACGCCATTGATATGGAAATAATCAGACTTTTTGCGCGCATAGACCATCCTTTGCCTATTAACTTAGCTCTTAGAATAGCAAGGAAAGTGACCCAAGCGCGACAAAAAAAAGCGGCAAGGTCCGACTTAGCTCAACTTCTAACGCAAGACTGATGATTCAAAGTCAAAGACTTTCCTAAACACTCGGTTGTTTTCCCGTGCCGAGTGATGGAAACATCAGTGTATTTAGGCTTTAAAATTTTATTTTGAAAATTCAGGACACAATGATTTCTTGCATACTTTAAAATTCCAGCTCGCATTTTGGTCGATGTTTTTAAATAATCCCGGCCTTCCATCCTTGCTATGCCCACACTTCCCCACCCCGGAGAGCTATGTAAAACTTTGAAATCCATCTGATCCACGGAAATTTGTGAGCAGGCTTTTTCATTGGTCACTGATGATAACCCCATAGGATCTTGGCCCGTTTCATCTATGATTAAGGTGTGACCTTGAACAGTCACAATATCACCTGGCAAAAGTGGAGCCTCATTTTTCCCGATGGTCACATAATCCAAGCACGGAAAGTAATCCGGAGATTTTATTAAAGTCGCTGTGCCAAAAGCCGCCGTGTTTCGGGCGGTCATGTCCTCATTGGGTTTTAATCTTAAACCTTGAATGCCAAGACTTGCCACCACCAAGGCCGAGCAATCCAGACCCAGCTCTCTTCCTCCGCTGCCTGCGTTTTTAAACAAATCAATTTCAAACCCGGCAGCTGATCGGTAGCTGGGTTTTCCCCCGTAGTCATAAATCACGGGCTTATCATTAACGGGAAAGCATCCGGATTCATTATTTTGTATTCTTAAATACGGATGAGTCTTTTGCACCAATGGAAGGCTTGCAATTTTTCGCACCTTCCCCACACCGTCAGAATGATCACCGATGACGGACACACCTTCCATGTAAGCAGCTTGATCATCCAGCGGGGCAAGCTTAACAGCTTCGCAAGATTGATAAATCACACTCATGACTTTTTTAGCCCCCTCAGAGAGATTGACTGATGCTCTTGGGGCTTGAAAGGGCTGAATACAATTTTTTAGATTTTTTTGTTTTAAATTTTCCATGAGGTTTTTAAGATCTTTGATCAGTGGACCCAGTTGAGCGCTGGTATCAATTCCCAATTCTAATTGTGACCAAATTTCGAGTTGCTGGGATTTTTCTAATTTAAAAAAGGAAGAAGTTAAATGTTTTTGAAATAAATCAAATGCATAGGAAAGATTTTGAACTCTTTCAGCTTCCGAGTTTTGAAAAGCCGCTTTTAATTTCTGCCAATCCAAACCCATCGTATTTTCTAAAATCAGCTGATGGGTTTCTGACCAAAAAAAACTTTCTAAATCCTGACATTGTGAGTGGCTCTCAAGCTTTTGAACCGCCTGCGTAACGGCCGATGAATGGGCCCAACCTTGAAGTGCAATAAACAAAGTTAAAATTAGCATAGTGGCCAGCATGAGCTATCCAATGAAAATCGACTAGTTCTGGGGACCACGATTTAGGACCCAAGCCTTGAAAAACTAGACTTAAAGCGATTACTCTTTTTTCAAGTTTATGATGGCCTCTGGAAACTGATAATTAAATGCATTTAATATTTCAGCTTTTTTCTCTTCTGGCAGTCTTTCAACATAAGCATTAAAAGCCGTCAAAACTGTGCTAGCCCGGTCTTTGAATGATTTTCTAGCTTGCTCAACAGCATTGGCATTTCCTTTTTGGAAATCAGCAAGTAAAGGGTTATTACCGATGATAAACTCAGCGATTTTTGCTTCATAATCTTTTGCAAATAAATCGTACTGATCAAAAAGATTTTTAGCTAAGAACTCATTTCCAAAATTCATTTTGTTTCTAAAAACCTTTTCACCCACATAGCGATTGATCCAGCTTCTAAAGTTTCCATCAAATGCATACTTTGATATAGCTCTTTCAGTATAGGGTAGTTTTCCTGCGTGCAGAGTGTAATCATCAACGTATTTTTTCACTGATTTAATATCATGGCCTGAAACCTGAAGAATCTGCTTCATAACGACATTGTGACCTTCAGCATCCACATGATTAAAAATATAGTGTCCAATTCCCTTTTCAATTTTTACTTCTGCGTTTTTAAAATGCTCTTGAAAGGCTTTGCCAATGTCATAAGTGTTAGGACCGATAGGAGTTTTTTTAGAGCCTCCAACTGGTGCTGGTACATACTCTTCGCGGTCACCACTTAACATCAGAACTTTTAAATTGGGGTTTACAATTGTGGGATCTTTTAAAGTCCCTTTGCTCCATTGAAATTGTGATCCAACAGTGCCCGCCCACTGACCACCGGCTTCGTTCACAGGAACTTCACCACCAAATTTCATTTTAGCTGTGTAATTTTGATACCAATCACTAAGTGTTTTATTAAATCCTGCAGGACTTAATGCCACCATTCCATCCACTAAAAAAGGAAAACGAGCCGTTAACTCAGCCATCACATCTGGACCAAAGGAATGACCAACAAGATAAACAGGTTTTCCCGATAGTTTCACTTCATCGATAATACTTTTCAGCCAGTTTATGAAATAATCAGCATCATTAAACTTGGGCGATAAGGGACCGTTGGCATGAAAGGGCTTATCAAAACTCACAGCGCTAAAACCAATTTTAGCTAAAGTGTTCATAATGCCGTAAAAATTCTTTCCTGAGGATTGCGCTGTACCAGAGCCATGAAAAAAAACATAGACCGCTTTTGCATTGGGATCGATTTGAAAGCTAGATTTGAGGTTGGTGCCTGGTGCTGTGCCAGTAAAGTAAAACCGAGTATCAAAGCGATCAGAGAACTGGGTTTCAACAAGGCCAAAAATATCTTTACGATTTTTTTCTCCAAGATAGGAAATAAAATTCGTGTGATCGATCTTTTTATTAACAGTGTCCCTGGTGTAAAAAACTTGACCCACAGTCGCACGGCAGTTGAGAGCACTTGCAGTGGCTGTCGAAAAACTCAACACAGTGGCCAAGATTGGGATCCAATATTTACCAGACTCAATTAAAGACATGCAGAGCTCCCTAAAAATGAATTGAAAATGAACACACTCGAAGCTTAAGCAAACCAGGGGCCTAAAACTAGACTGGACTTTGGGCAAATCTCAGCAGAACCTAAAGTCCTATGAAATCTGATAAATGGATCAATTTTAAAGTCTTACAGGATTATTTAGGCCTAGAGCCTTACCTTTTGCTCGGCGCCTTGGCGCTTGTGACTTACTTGTTTTACCGCTTCTTTTTGCAATCACTAAGCGAAGAGAGACATAAAAATCTTAAAAATCACTACACCAATTTGACCCATCATTTTATTATCCTAAGCCTTCTTCTTGGGGCTTACTTATTGATCTCGGAAGCCGCAGGCATTGAATCCACTTTAGGCGAGCGCATTCTTCCCTACATTGCTTTACTGACTTTCATTTGGGGGATGGTGGTGTTTGTTAAGACCTGCCGAACCTTAGTGCTGCAGTATCTTTTCATGGGCTCAGCGAGATCTGGTGTTCCGCTTATATTAGTGAATATCTTTACGATTTTATTATCCATTCTTTTACTGTTTTGGATGATCTCGCAAATTTTTAGCATCCAACTGGGGCCTTTACTTGCGACCTCTGCGGCCTTTTCAATTATTCTAGGTCTTGCCCTGCAAGACACCTTGGGAAATCTATTTGCTGGAATCAGTCTTCAGATCGATCGCTGCTACGAAATCGGTGATTGGCTTGAAATCATGCCAAGCGGAATTCAAAAGATCACAGGGCAAGTCATTGAAATCACTTGGAGAAGTACGATCTTAAAGGGATTATCCGATGAAATTATCACGGTCCCCAACCGAATGATGGCGCAAGTGCAGTTGAATAATTTCTCCCCTCCTGAGCAACCCATCATGCGCTCTCAGGTGTTTCGCGTGGCTTTAGATTCCGATGCGAAGCTTGCCATTCACGTGCTTGAACAAGCCGCAAGCCAACTTTTTGATATTCGAGGCATTCCAGCGCCTTTTGGATATACTAATGATATCAACGAGAACTGGATTCAAATTAAACTCATTTATTTCATTGATAACTTTGGCCAACAATTCGTGATCGGTGATAAAATTTTACGCTCGGGCCTGGAAGCCCTTGAACGAAACCAGATCCGTGTGGCAAAACAACGCCTAGAGGTCAACTGGCATGAAAATCAATCTGGAACACAAACTGGCTCAACACATTCGCCGTGAAATCACTCGGGCCTCAGCCGATTTTGGATTGATCGAAAAAAATGATAAAATTTTAGTCTGTGTTTCAGGCGGCAAAGATTCCAGTATATTGTTGGTGCTTCTCAACGAAATCAGAAAAAAAGCAGGCTTTCCTTTTACAATTGAAGCCGCCATCTTAGATCAAAAACAACCGGGCTTTCGCATTGATGAATTCAAAGCTTTTATTGACTCTCTAGAAATAAAATTTCACGTGATCGAAAAAGATACATTTTCGATTGTGACGGATAAAATCAAAGAGGGCACTTATTGCTCTTTATGTTCAAGGCTTCGCAGGGCTATTTTGTATGATTTTGCTTATTCAAACGGCTTTAACAAAATGGCCTTAGGTCATCACCGAGATGATTTGATTGAAACCACTTTACTGAACCTTTTTTATTCCGGAAATATTGCATCCATGCCGCCCAGGCTTGTCAGTGATGATAAACGAAATATTGTCATCAGACCGCTAGCTTACGTGCCAGAAAAACACCTGATTGAATTATCAGAAGTTTGGCAATTTCCTATTATTCCGTGTAACCTTTGCGGTTCTCAGGAAGGCATGAAGCGTAAGCGCATGAAAAAGCTGGTGTCAGATCTAGAGATGGAAATACCCAACCTTGGAGCCACATTTATGACAGCTCTGTGCAATGTGAAACCCAGCCAGCTTCCTCAAATCAAGAATGCTTCGCAACAAACACTTGATGCAGACTTGATCTAAGTTTTTTTATCCGTCAGCCTATTAATAGGTGATTTTAAAAACAGCTCTCTTTTTTTGTTTAGTTTCAAATTTCGTTTTGGCATCAGTTACTCCAAATGAAATAGCAACTCGCTGCCAAGTAAAACCACTGGATCAGCTTTATTCCTCAGATTTTCGCTGGGACTATTCACTTGCTGAATTGATTCACAGGTTTTTTGAAATTTACAATTCACCCAGGCAACTTCCCAAGAAAGCTTACTGGGATCCAAAAACTCAGAAAATAAAACTTCCCTACGAACCGTCCCGCGGTGGTGATGTGGAAATTTCCGAGAACTTTGTTCGCTCTATTTCACGGCACATCGAAAAGGCTTTCGAGCTTGATGTCATCGACGGCGTCTTTTTTCCTGATATGGGGCACTCTCACCTGCTGATTCCAGAGTCTTTATTTAAAAGAAAATACGCTCAATTTTCCAATGCAAATTTTAAAGGCTTTTATGAAACGGCTTTTAAAGATCCAGAGCTAAGAATTCTTTACCACACGGCTGAGCAACTCAAACTTCTTGATGATGAGGGTCAATTGATCAATGACCCCAGAATTCAGCACCGATTTCGCACACGAAATATCGTGGGTTTCAATCACCCCAGAAGCGAATTGCAGTTTTATAATAATCCAAATAGCCGCTACAATACGGTGCAGGCAGTACCTGGTTATCACTGGTGGAGTGCGGGGTTTAATATCAGCGGCAATGAAAAAGGCTGTTTTAGTTATCAGCACCGGGGTCAAACTTATTATTTTGATTTAAGCCTTTATGACTTAGAGCCTGAGATTTGAATCATAATTCCTAGCACAAAGGAATTAAGCAAATGCCACAAAAAGTGAGTTCCAATAACGAAGTGTTCACAAACAAAATTATCAATAGATCTAAAAACCAAACTCAATAAAAACACAAGACCTGTTAGGAAGTAGAGTTTTGCTATTTTCGGCTTTGTCTTTAATACGGAGAAAGAAACAACAAACAATGTGATCAGCGGGGGAAAATAAAGCAGCGATCCATTCAGCACTGATTTCGGAACAAATATTTCAATCAAAGCCATACATAAGACAAAAACAAAGGATCCGCTGACCGCTAATGACTTTTTGAACTCTAGTGTTTTCAAAAAGGTGAAAAAAACAAAAACCACCGTAAATAAAAATATAGGCACTAAATCCATGAGGTGCGTTTTAGAATTTGCATAGGTATGAAACAAAAAACTGCCAAGGCCAGTTAAAATACAAAGTAAGCTTAAAGTCAGTGGCCAGGTTTTATTATTTTTAAAACTCCAATGGGCCCACCATAAACCTACCAATAGAAAACCGATATTGGTCAGCGCATTGATGGGCTCGGCCCAGAATTGGTCGCTTAATCGTTCACAATAAAAATCAAGACTCATGATGATCTCTTTGAATGGGCTGAATATAATCTCCCACCGATTCCTTGGGTCTAATATCAAGATACTTTCCTGTGGTGGATATGGATTCATGGCCCAGGGATCTTTGCACCACATGAATGGGGGCACCGCCCTCGATGGCGTGGGTCGCACTGGTGTGCCTGAGCCAGTGGGGTGAGGGCTCAACTGACAACTTTGCTTTTTTGGCTGCAGCTTTTACAATACGAAAGACCTGACTATGACTGAGGGGTTGAAACACACCAAAGGTATTTTTTTGATTGGTAAATAAGAATTCAGATTCAAGGTTAAGAATAAAGCTTTGAATTTCATCAGCTAATTCCTTTGGCAAATGTAGAGATCTGACTTTTCGACCTTTACCAATGACTGTCATTAGCATTCCAAAATCATTCTTTATAAAAGAGCTCACCTTCAGCGAACAAAGCTCTTCCACGCGAAGACCTGTGAAATAGAAGATCTTTAAAATCATTTTATTTCGAATGGATTCCTCTTTTAAAATCATCTGCTCCATTTGTTCCCGGCTTAAAACCTTGGAATACATTCGGTCAGGACTTTTTAATTGATCCAGTGCAAGTGCTGGGTTTCTGGGTAAATAACCCGTCTTAGTTGCAAAACTAAAAAATGATGACAGTGCACTTTTATAAGTATTTCGGGTGGAATTGGTGTGATCTCCGTAGGCCTTTAAGAACAGCGCCAAGTGCGTAATTTCCACGGCTTTTAAGCTAATACCTGGGTAAAATTGCAAAAAATCTTTCAATACCCGTTTGTAATATTTTTGAGTTTTTGCAGACTTCTGAAAGATCCAAGAACCTATCATCGACATATCTTCAATATTTTTCGTTAAAATCAATTCTTGCATTTCTTTTTCCAATTTTTTGTGTCAACAAAATTATTAAACAGGACAATGCAGAAGGTGTGCAAGAATAGTTAGCTAATCATGCATACAGAACTAGACCTTTGGCCAGTATCATTTTCTGGAAGATTTGGCAGAATTTGGACATGAAAAAAACACTTCTTTCTTCACTCGATTATCCGGTCGTCATCAAACGTGTTTTGAACGACGTCATTATTTCCATTCCTGACTTGGGTCATTGGGACAGCCTTAAATTGGAAATTGAAAATTCTGCCAATTCTGCCAGCGTGGAAATTTCGGATGAATGGATGAAAAAATTAGAAAATAAAATTAAACAGTCTTGGGTTTATATCGAAAACCACAAGGCCAAGAAAAAATGGGTGCCCGAACCTAGCACTTTTAGGCAGTCCTTACAAAAGCCTGAAAATGAGGACTACACCCTACCGGAATTCGTGAAAGCTTTAAGTGTGCACATGAGTATTTCCGAGAACACCGTTCGCCGGGAAATTAAGCGCGGGAAAATTAAGTGTTATGTTACGGAAGGAGGTCACCGAAGAATTCCCTTTTCAGAGCTTGAATATTACTTAAGCCAAGTGTCCTCGGCCACTAAGCCTTTAGAAATCGAAGGGTAACCTGAGCTCCGGTGCCACCAGAGGTTTTGTTTTTAATCTCAAAACTTCCACCGTAAAATTTCATAAAATAAGTCACTTGCATCAATCCAAAGCCATAACCCTTTTCACCAAAGGTGCCGTCCCGGGTTTCCAGTTTCTGAGACTCATCGATTCCCAACCCAAAATCTTCTATGATTAATAAATTATGCGTTTCCGTGGAAGCCGTTGAAACATGCACAGATTCACCACTGGGTGAAAATTTAACAGAATTGGTGATGATATTGGTTAGCACATTATGAATCAGACTTTTTTCTTCGGCTTGCACATAAAAATCGTAGGCTATGTTTTGGTAATCGATTTTTATGTTTTTATTAATCAGTAAGTCTTCTAAATTCGAAATAGCCATTTCGACAGCTGGTCTAATGGAAACCTTATCCAGTTTTAATTTTCTTTTTCCAAGTCTTAAACTTTGTAAACTTTTGCCAGCATCTAACATTTCACCAATGCTTTTCATGAGCTGCCGGAGCCTAAGTTTGTCTTTCTCTTGCACGGGCGATTGGCTGTCAAAAAGCTTTGTCAGAATAAGATTAATGGAAAAAAGAGGGTTTGCAATATCATGAGTGAGTGAGCTGATCATGACATGACTGGTTTCTAAATTGGAATTGGAAATCTCGAGTTTCTCTTCATGACGTACTCTTTGTAAGGAAATCACAAAAGTAAAAATAATCAGTAGAAAACCAAAAATGCCCACAGAAATAGAATAGAAGTTTCTTTTTTCATCTAAAAAGCTAGGAACAAAGCCAATTTTGAATAGAAGTTGCTGATTTAATAATTGAAATTTTTTTTCAAAGGTCATTTCCGTTTCTTGGGAACCAATGATTAAATTTCCTTCTGAATTTTTGTCCCAATGAATTTGAATATGGGCATTTTGCCATTCATTGGTTCGAAGATAATTTTCCAACCACTGATCAAGACTAAAAACCACATTCAGCCATCCCACCAATAGATCACCTGAACTATAAATGGGAACATAAAGGGTAAAACCATGAACACCCTGATAGGTTTTAATATAATGACTGAGGGTGATTTTTTTATCTAATTTAGATAGTTCCAAGTACTGACTCAGCTCAGGCCTTGTATAAAGATCCTTTTGGAAGGCCTCTTTGTTTCGGTCTACAGGGTAAACTCGCTGAATGATTCCCTTAGAATCTACAAAGTTAATGGCAAAGATATCAGGGAATCGTTTAATAAATCTTTCGCAAAAAGCCACGAATTCGGCTTCATAGCCTTGAGTTTGCACAAGCTCAATGGCACCAAAACTATTAATGGTTTCCACTCGACTTTGGATTTCATTTTGAATGTTTTGGATCACAGCTTTAGCAATGAGATCAGATTTTTCCTGGGTGTACTCTTGATTGTACTGAAAATAAAAAAGGAAGAATATCAGCACAAACAGGGCGATGGAGCCCGAAACCAGGAACGGAAAAGCTAGAAAGTTAAAAATTTTCATATTTTAAAACTTAGAGTATCTGAATTATTAAATCAATTTAATTTTTGCGCAGTGTGTCCGGAAACAGGGCCTGGCACTAAAAAATGGTGATCCCTACTGGACTTGAACCAGTGACCTCTTCCATGTCAAGGAAGCGCGCTACCAACTGCGCTAAGGGATCTTGGAATTTAAAGTACGCCTAAGGTATCAACCTTATTTTTATGATGCAACAAAATCAACTTTTCAGACTTCAAAAACTGCAAAGTGCTAACAGGCCCATCAATCGGTAGCGCCAATGAAACCTTCTGCAACAAAGATAAGTCATTAGGCTTTTGAAGCTCTAAAAAAGAGTAAGCCTTCATAGAGCAATTATTAGTGAAAAGTTGATACTTTTCATTAATACCTTTTTCGAAACTGTCCTCTAAAGCGTTCAGCAACGCCTTTTCGATCTGAGACTGTGTCACTTCCAGTTTGTGAAACTGCACAGGGTTTTTCATCAATTTCGTCCATCTTTTGTATTCAGAGCCAGTCACAAACCGAGTGACCACAAGGTACTCGCCTAAAAATCCTTCTAGTAAACTATAGTCACGTCCCCGGCCAGGAACTCCCTCTGAAGAGACAATGATGGATTCCTGGGGGTCAGCGTAAACTTCTCCCGTGGTTTGCTCGAATAATTGCATTGGCTTTTTGAAATCAAATTTAAGCACCACGTGATTCACGCCTGGAGTGAAATTCTCGAAACCCACAGAAACCGATTTTAAATCCTGAAAGTTGAAACTTGTTTTATAAAAAAGTCCAAAGTGAAGAAGATTGGCAAATTCCACTCTACTTTTAAATTTTTTTAGAATTTTCACAGGTCGAAACCGGCAGGAATCAATACAAAGATTCAGGTTTTTTCCGTAATTAAAAACAGCCGCCTGTTCATAGGGATCTTCAATTTCGCTTACACATTTACAGGCCTCTGAGTTTTTCACTAAAGGATTTTGTGCAAAACTAAAGGCCAACAGGAAGTTTAAAAAAAACATTTAAGCAGAATGGCAATAAAGTTTACTCACGACAAGAGTCTTTTTTCCAAGTTTGAAATTGAGGACTCGACATCATCCGAGAAGCTGGAAAAGTTTCATAAGAAGGCTGCACAGAGTAATAGAGGATGCGGCCTAGCTCGTCCCTATTGGCAGTCCAGGTCTTGGGATCCACAGACATCGGGCAAATAAACCATTTGGCAGCGTGCGGACCACCGGTGTTTTTATTCATCAAGCGTAAGTCAAAGTGGGATTCCTCCAAAACATGGGTGACCTTCCACTGGCTTCCATTTTCGCACTCACACTTATAAACACAACCGAATCGACCCTTAATTGACAAACCCTGACGCTTGGGAACACCAAAACCCGGGCTGTCATAGTCTTTGCCATCATAGCGGCAAAGACTTTCAGCAAAACTCAGATGAGATAATAACAACACGAATAGAAATAAAAATTTTGTACACATCAAAAGACCCCTCCCATGACGGTAATGGTCTTATAGGTCAGCAGGCCTTAATGATTCACCTGTTATAATCCTGACACCTATTTCTTTCAATTTTGACTGGTTTTGACCCAGGACTTATAAACACCAAATGGATTTAAATCAGATTTCCCATCATAGGCACGGTCGTAACGACCCTGTTTGATTCCACAGGAATGGATCTGTGAAAAAAGTGTCAAATCATTACTGACATTTAAAGCCAGTCCATGCTGGGTCACCCCGTTTTTAACCCGTAGACCACAAAAACCAATTTTACCTTTTTCGGTCCACAGCCCTACAGGACTTAAATTCATTTCAGAGCTCACACCCACAGATAGCAGTGTTTTTTGTGAAACATTTAATATCTGAGTGATAAATTCTCTGACGGAGGTTTGATTTTTTTTTAAATTAATTATGGGATATAAAACCAATTGGCCTGGTGAGTGCAATGTGGTGCTACCACCTCGGTCAGTTTTAATCGGTTGAATTTCAGAGTTGAGCACTTCTTCGCCTAAACCTCTTAGGCCCTGGGTCACAACAAAAGACAGCTCTCCGCCTAATAAAAATCCAGGGTGTCCATTGAGAACCTCGGTAAAGGCTTTTTGCTGTAAAGCCTCGACTTCTGCAAAATTCTTAAATCCCCAGTACTGGGTCTCAATAGATTTCCAATCGATCATTTTCTAAAAAGCCCCCACCAGAATGCAAAATGGCGATGGATCCATCCTGCCCGAAATAGCTAACCACTTCTAAAGTGCCCTTCACCCGCCCTGGAGCTTGTCCAATGGACGTTCCCATTTCGGGGTCATAAATTTGCGGTCCTAGATCATAAACTTTTAATAAATCCCCGATTTGAATTCCACTGACACTGCCCACATTGAGGTAATATTTTTGGCCTTGAATGGCAGCAATTCGACCTTCCCAGCTGACTTTAGCCAAATTCTTTTCGATTTGTGGCAAAAATTCTAAAAATCCATCCACCACAATTTTTTCTATTAACTGCGGATTATTTTGTAAATCTTGAGCAGTTGACCCGCGTGTGCCGATAGTGGTGTCTTCCATGGTGAAAGTCACAGTTTTATCAGTGTTAAAAACTTCTTTCATTCCACGAATGGAAAAAAGTCTCAGGCGCAAAACAGCGGTGAAAGTGGTTTTGACTTTTTTAACCACACCCACAGGATCACTGCCTCTTTTAATATCAAGGCTTAAAATTCTTCCTTCCACTAAAATATGATGCCCTAATTTTTGAGCCTCTATAGCACAAGTTTTAAAATCATATTCAGAATTCACAAGGGGACAATTCACCAAGTTGGTCAGATAGGCCTTGGAATGGCCTTCGCGGTTCAGCTCTTCGATGAAACGAATTTGTGATTCTTGTTTTAAATTTTCTGGAAAAGTGGGCTTGTCTAAAAATGGCAAAACCGCTAATCGCTTGCGCATTTGAGCGCTGGATTCTTCAGTTACCAATTGATTCTGATCTTTAACTTCTCTGTTGGAGGTTGAACTTCCTGATTGAATCGCCGCACACCCTGATAAGATCAAAGCTGAAAATAGAAAGTAAAATTGAATCATGGTAGAATCTCCACTTGAATGGCGTTGGAACTTTTTGAAACTTTGATGGGACTTCCTTTAAAAGTAAGACCCGCCATTCGCCCCGCGAGTAAATCCACAGTGCTTGTGGTGTCCACTTCAAAACTCATCATATCTTGAGCAATCCCTCGCTCGGTGGCGGATTGAATGCTAGGGCTCACACTTAGAATCCAAGACTTGACGGAATCCTGCTGAATCAAACTTAAATTTCCTTTCACAGATATCAATAGGCTTGAACCTTCTGATAATGAACGAGGATCCACCTCATCAATTTGCAAAATAAGTTCCTGAGCCCAAGTGGACCAGGATCTGTGATTCAGATCTTTTAAGCGCCATCTTCGAATGGAATCAGTCACTTCTTTTTTTAACTTCTGAGAATAAATTTTAATTTGTGCAGTGACGATGGTTTCACCGGATTTTTCGCTTTCTGAAAGCTTAGCTTGTCCCCAGAGAATCAAAGATTCTGTGTTCGTATTTTTGGCGATCACATCCTGTACTGATACTGAGTTTTTAAAAGAATTTAACCAAGCAGGGTTAATATTGCGGTTATAAAAATAGCCTGACTGATCAAAACTCTTTTTAAATTCCTCTTGCCACACCTGTAATGAAACTTTTTGATCACTGACAGGATCAGGAGACCAAGAACTGGAAACCCGCTCACCGCTACTGTTTTCTAAACTTAAAAAAGCAATTACATCACTGGCAATTCTTGTTTTTGCAAAAAGCCCTGCATCCGATAACAATTTTCTAAAATCCACCAGTGACACTTGAAACTGAACCGTAATACGTGATCCAAAATCTCCACGCTCGATACCTTGAACCTTTTGAAAGGGCGTAAACTTATTGGCTTGATTGATCACTTTAGTGGTCACCACTGCTTTATTTTTAGTAAAGGAATCAACCCCAATAAATTCAATTACCAATTGTTCAGCCAGTTGCTTCAAAGCCTGATCGGCTAAAACCTGAGAGCTTAATTTTTGCCCTTCAGGATTTTCATAACTGATGGTTTGATCACGCATCTGGGCTTGAGCCGCAAAAGAAAATAAAAATAGGAAAAATAAATTCTTCATGAGGACCCCACTTGTATTTCAAAAAAATCAGCTGTTTTAAATTCCGAACGAAGGGATTCTAATAGTTGTGTGCTTAATTTTAAACCTTTTAAAGTTTCAGATTCGATTTGAACTTTACGGTTCATATCATCCAGCTTCATCTCAAGGCTTAAAGGTACAGTGCCAGAGTGTTTTTTTAAGATTTTCTCTAACATTGGGTAGTCATCTTGGTTAAGTCGATCCAGATGAAAAGTAATTTTTCGCGCTTTCAAAAAGATGTCTTCCAAAGTGGTCGCCGTATCCAAAATGATTTTTCCTGCACCACTTTCTTTTTCAAAAAATCCACCCAAGAGTAAAGCTTTATCACTTTTAATAACCGATTCAAATTTGGCGAAGGAATCAGGAAACAGAATCACTTCCATTTGCCCCGTCAAATCCTCAATTTGCCCAAAGGCCATGCGTGTGCCTTTTTTAGTAATCACTTCCCTGAGTGACGACACCAGGCCTGACACCACCACTCTGCGTTTTTCTTTTACTGAATTTTCTTGAAGCTCATGACTTGTGGCCTCTTGGATTAAGGATTGTAATGTTCCTGTGCTCCAGTGGGATAATAAAGCAGTGTAACCATTCAGCGGATGGTCACTTAAATAAAAACCTAGAACTTCTTTCTCGACCGTTAGCTGGTAGGATCTGGTCCATGGTTCACAGTTTTCAAGCTCCACTTTTTGCTCAAAGACGGGATCCATATCAAACAAAGAAACCTGACCACTTTCACGGTCCCGGCTTTCTGATTGAGCCAAATCCATTAACTTTTGGTAACCGGCCAGCATCTGCGCTCTGTGGTATCCAAAGCCATCAAAGGCTCCGGCTTTGATCAAACACTCAACCACTTTTTTATTGAGTTTTTTGCTTTCCACATTTTTGAAAAAATCTTCCAGCGAATCAAATTTTTTGTTTTGTTTCTTTTCACGAGCTTCTAAAATGGCATGCACGGCGGATTCGCCCACACCTTTGATGGCCCCAAGACCAAAGTAAATATTATTTTCAAAACATGTAAATAAATAATCAGAGAAATTAATATGCGGAGGATGAACTTGGATGCCCCGCTTCTGGGCGTCTTTTACGTACTTCACTACGTTATCGGTGTTGTTCACTTCCGTGGATAATAGGGCTGCAAAAAATTCCACACCGTAATGAGCTTTGATCCAAGCGGTTTGTAAAGTGATGACCGAATAGGCGGCTGCGTGGGATTTATTAAATCCGTAGTCAGCAAACTTATACATCAAATCAAAAAGCTCTTCTGATTTTTTAGGATCATGACCTTTTTCTTTAGCTCCGGTCATGAAACGGACCCGCTGCTGATCCATTTCCTCTTTGATTTTTTTACCCATAGCACGCCTAAGCATATCGGCTTCACCGAGCGAATAACCGGCCACTCGAGATGCAATGGCCATCACTTGCTCTTGGTAAACTAAAATTCCGTAGGTTTCTTTTAAAATACTTTCCGTTTCTTGGATGACGTACTCGACTTCTTTTTCGCCGTGCTTCCGGGCCGTGTACTCAGGGATGTTCGCCATCGGACCAGGACGATAAAGCGATGTAATGGCAGTCACGTCAGCAAAGCTTGTGGGCTTGATTTTTCTTGTGGCGTCGGTGATACCGTCACCTTCAAATTGGAAAACCCCTGCCGTGTCGCCTCGGCCTAAAAGCTCAAAACAAGCGGGATCATCTAAAGGAATTTGGTGGGGCTGAACTTTTCTTTTATGATTTTTTTCAACTAATCTTAAGGCCCGCTGAATGTGGGTTAAAGTTTTAAGACCTAAAAAGTCAAATTTAATTAAACCAATTTTTTCAGCATGCTTCATATCATACTGAACCACGTTTTCTTCAGCAGCCCCTTTAAACAGAGGAGCATGCTGAGTGATATTTCCGTCAGCAATAATCACACCGGCTGCGTGGATTCCTGCGTGTCTGACAAGACCTTCCACTCGCAACGCTAAATCTACAAGAGTTGCGATTTGAGGGTTCATCTCCATCATTTCACGAAGTCTGGGCTCTGTATCCAAAGATTCTTGAAGGCCAATTCCCAATTTGTCCGGAATGAGTTTTGAGACCACATCCACTTCAGAAAAAGTCATGCCTAAAACTCGGCCCACATCTTTTAAAGCAGCTCGAGTTTGCAATTTTCCGTAAGTGATAATCTGACACACACTTTGTGCGCCGTACTTTTGGGTCACGTACTGAATTACGTCAGGTCTTCTATCCATGCAAAAATCGATATCAAAGTCCGGCATGGAAATACGCTCAGGATTTAAAAATCGCTCGAACAGAAGTCCATAAGGCAGTGGATCTAAATCCGTGATTCTAAGGACAAAGGCAACAATAGACCCAGCTCCCGATCCCCGTCCGGGCCCTACTGGAATATCCTGAGATTTCGCCCAGCCAATAAAGTCTTGAACGATCAGATAATATCCGTTGAAACCCATGCGGTCGATAATGGAGAGCTCAAAATTAAGTCGGTCTAAATAAACTTTTTTCTCAGCCTCACTTAAAGCCTGACCCAGTTCTTGTTTTTCTTGAAATCTTGCTTCTAAACCTTGAAGAGCGCGAAATTCCATCTCTTCTTTAATGGTTCTATTTTGTTCTGTCGGAAACTGCGGCAAATGGTAAATGGGTTTACCTTGATCATTTTTAACTTTAAATTTCACTTGGCAGCGGTCAGCAATTTCCAAAGTGTTTTTGATCGCTTCAGGCGTTTCTTTAAACAGCTTTTGCATCTGCTCAGAGGATTTAAAATAAAATTCACTGGATCCTAGCTTAGGCCTGGATTCATCTGACAAGGTTCTGTTAGAGCCAATGCATACCAAAACTTCCTGGGCAATTTGATCATCGGGACGCAGATAATGAATGTCGTTGGCTGCCACCAAGGGGACACTCAAATGACTAGAGGCCTGAATTAAAAATTCATTCACCTGATTCCATGCAGGCAAAGTTTTATTCATTTCTAAATAAAGCCTGTCACCAAAAATGGATTTTAAAAATTCAATCCTAGACATGGCGGCATCAGGGCCTTCTTTAAGTAAAAGGTCCGCAATTTCTCCGCGCAGGCCTCCCGTTAAACAAATCAAATCCTTATTATATTCTTTTAAAAGTTGATCATCAATTCGGGGCTTCCAGTAAAAACCTTCGGAAAATCCCTTAGATGAAAGTTCACACAGGTTTTGATAGCCTTGAAAACTTTGTGCTAAAAGTACCAATCTTCTGGGCCCTAGTGAAGCCTCACGCTCTTGTTTTTTTTCAAAACGATCGCGGGTGACAAAAGCGTCCATTCCTAAAATGGGTTTTACTCCTTGATCTAAACAAGCAAAGTAAAATTCCACTGCTCCAAACATATTTCCGTTATCAGTGAGGGCTAAGGCGGGCTGGCCCAACTCTTTGGCTTTTTTGGCCAAGGCTTTGACTCGTGTTGAGGCCTCAAGAAGTGAGTATTCAGAATGGGTATGAAGGTGCACAAATGACATAGGATATTTTTAACAAACTGAAGGCCACAAATCAGGCCCTATCTCTTTTAACTATGGGCGTTATGGCACAAATCCCCTTCACAATTTCACTCTCATCACTCAATTTGCCAATTGTAATGCTACAAAAATTTAAGGAGGCTCTTTTGCCACGTCTCAGCCAATATTTGCCCCGTCTCAGCATCGCCTGCTACATCGCACTTTTAATAGCCATGGGAATCTCAAGCCTGAATATAACTCCCACTTCCATGTTTGTCGTCTCCCTTGTCATGTTCGTCACCTGCTGGGTCAGTGCCAGTCATCTGTTGGGTTTTAAAGTCAGCTCATTGTTTGTCCTTTTATCATTGATTATCGGTTTTGTTGTGGAAATTTTGGGGACCCGTTACGGATGGTTTTTCGGAGAGTACTATTTTACCGATGTCCTTCAACCGCAAATTTTCTCGATTCCCATCGTGATCCCTATGATGTGGTTTAACCTTGTTTACATTGGCTATGTTTTGGCAAATTTAATCATTGTTCGAAACCCCCTGGATCCCACTCCAGGATTTTTGAACCATGTGATCATGTCTTTTTTGGTTGCCATGGTCGTCACAGCCTACGATTTAGCAGCTGATCCCTATATGGTTTATGTGGTGAAAGCTTGGATCATGATTAAAACTGACGGCTGGTGGTTCGGTGAAACCATTCAAGGTTTTTTTGGATGGCTTTTTGTCTCATTCATCATTGTCTTTCCGATGCGAATTTTCATTCAGTCTAAAAAAATTAAAACTCCTCAATCATTTTCCAAATGGCACGCATTGATTCCTGTCTATATCTACGGCAACTGGATGGTTTTTCAAATGCTTTACGGATACCCTATGGAAACCCGAACCATTTCAGCATTTGCCATGGGAATTCCACTGCTCATCGCTCTGATTAGCCTCAAGCACTGGAAATGGAATGCTTGATAACCACGAAAACTTTCAAAACAGGGGCGATACATTGGCGGACAATGCCATATCGCAAATTTTTGGATCTTGGAGCGAACTTCCAGAATCAGAAAAAATTATACTGATTCAAGATATCATGAAAGCTATCAAACAGTTGAAATCCAATGATGATTTAAATCTCACGCCGCAGATTTTGTCTGACAATCCAAAAGTGGCAGAACCCCTGCATCAGTTTTTTAATCAAGCGCAAGTGTTACCGGATTGGAGTGATCCAAAAAAAATAAAATTGGCAGAAAATATTTTTAAAGAAAAAGGGCTGCACGCTTGTGTGCTTTTTTTCTGCGCAAGCCTTCCCGAGGTCTACGTTATTCCCGATATCTCAACTGTGCTCAATATCACAGGACAACTAGAAAAGGCCACAGAGCAAAGAATTCGCTCGACCGCCACCATGATCCTTTCAGTGATGCTTCCAAATGGCATTACTGCAAAAGACGGAGTGGGGATCGTATACACATTAAAAGCACGAATCATTCACGCTTTGATCCGCTTTCTGATTTTAAGAAATAACCCAGGTCCCATCACTGAAAAAATCAATCAGGGTGAACAGGTCGTCATTCCACCCATTGAACTTTCAGGGCCACCACAAAATTTATTTGAGGCCACAACAAGTGCGGGTTGGGACTGTGAAAATGGGCTACCTTGTAACCAACAAGAACTTGCCTACACTCTTTTAACATTTCACTATGTCTTTATTCGAAGCCTTAGAAGGCTGGGTCTGTCACTATCATCCACCGAAGAAGATGCGTATTTTCATACTTGGAACGTAGTCGGTCACATTATGGGGATTCATTCAGCTTTGCTTTTTTCTAATTTTGAAGAAGCTGATAAAGCCTTTTCCATCATTCGACAAAAATCCAAAAAATTATTTTTAAAAAGTCAGCTTCAATTGGGTGAAGCTTTAATGCTTCCGGTTGAAAGATCCATTCCCTTTAAGAAGTTAAAACCTCTTGCACGACTTATTACAGAATTCTTGACCAGCCAAGAAACCGTGCAAGTTTTAGGAATTGATAAAAAAATCTCAAAATTTGATCGAACACTTTTTAAAATTACACTTAAAAGTGCTTTGAACGCCGATCAATTGGCACCAAAAATAAAAACTCATTTATCGTTGGTTCGCTTCACCATTCGGCTTGCAGGCTATCAACTGTTGTCAAAAATTTTAAGTGATAAACAGCATCCACTAGAACTTCCCAAGCATCAAATCGAGCAAGTGGAAAATCTTCTGCAAC
Organism: Bdellovibrionales bacterium Ga0074139; assembly: GCA_001464795.1. Taxonomy (GTDB): domain Bacteria; phylum Bdellovibrionota; class Bdellovibrionia; order Bdellovibrionales; family Bdellovibrionaceae. Next base: position 126,552 of record LNEB01000003.1, on the reverse strand, counting down.
ACTGGAGCGCTGACCCCAAAGCTCCTCGATGGCTGAACTCCATCGAAGACAGGCTCACGACTTCTGGCACTTGGAAGATTTAAAGCAAAATCAATTCACTGAGTCCGGAATTAGGACCTGGCACCAGCCAAAGTCAGCCCCGAAATCACCGAGCCAAAAAAGTCAGTGGAAACCAATTTTTCAACACCTAACCTATCCACCAAGGCTTGGCGAATCATGGGGGCCTGGGCCGTTCCACCGGTTAAGCACACAAGATCGATATCACCGGCCTTAACTCCAGATGTAGCCAGCATTTCGTCAAAGGGCTGCATAATTTCTGCAGTCAATGGCGCTGCCCATTTTTCAAATTCGAGACGGCTGAGTCTTTCCATGACATCAATGCCTTCCACTTGAAATTGAAAATCACTAAAATCAGTGTTTGATAATTGTCTTTTGTTTTTTTCGATTTCTTCAAAGAAAGAAAAAATTTGTTGATCTTCCACAAGCACAATCAGTTGATCGATAAATTTTCTATCTTTTTCAGTGAGGCTGCACTTTTGAACATTTTTAATAAATTCAAAAGTTTCTTTTTCACGAAGATGCGAGATCCACGCTGGCACTTGTAATTTTTCTGTCACAGCCGGTGGCATTTTTAAAACATTGGACCCCATGGGGATTCGGTATTCACTTTGTGCACCAAAATGGCGGCTGAGGCGGTTCTTCATAAACAATCCATCTAAAGCATCACCCGCTTTGGGACATCCACCAAGGCCAAGCACATGCTTTTTTTCAAATTCTTGAGTGGGACCCATTTCAATGAGTGTGAAATCTGAGGTTCCACCGCCAAAATCTCCCACTAAAATTTTACTTACTTTTTTTAAAGTGGGTTTTAAACTCCACGCGGCTGCAATGGGCTCTGGCATCAGTTGAAATTCCTCAAAGCCAGCAAACTGTATGGCTTTCTCCATTCGGAAAGTGGCAATCCCTTCTTTCACTGGATCCAAGGAATAAAGTGCAGGCCTTCCAACAAGGGCTTTGGTGATTTTTTGATTTAATATTTTCTCGGCTCTTTTTTTCACTTCGAGTAAAAAAAGCCCCACCATTTCTTCAATGGGAAGCCTTCTGCTTTGCACAGTAGTGCCCAGATACTGAGGATTAGGAAGATGGGCTTTAAAGGATCTAAACAAACGGCCTTCGAAATCATTACTCGTGAATTCAGTAATGGCTTTTTTGCCGTAAAAGGCCTGATTGGCATCTGGGAAATACAGCAAGGTTCTAAAAATACGAGGATCCTGATTTTCAGGATCCAAGGGAAGCAATTCGATTTTTCCATCTCGAATCACTCCGGCTAATGTATTACTTGTTCCAAAATCAATTGCGAGTGTTAGCACATACTTCTTTTTTGTTAATACTGTCCCATCTTATTTTGAACTTTATCGGTCCAGACGGCAAAGGGATTTTTAACATTTTTTAAAGCTTTCGCTAAGCTTGGGTGATGACGGACAATCAGCTTGTTCATGGTTGTGGTATTGATCCAGTTCATGCCGAATTTTGTATAGGTCTTATCATTAAACTGTGTCGTATAAAAACGGTCCGCTTGAAGCCTACGAACAGCCGCTAAACTTAAAATAAGGGATTGGGTTTCACCGAGCTCGTAGCCGTCAGGTTTAAATTCCGCCACAAGACCAATGGTGGTGTCCATGGATTCGATATTGGGGTAAACGTTTGCTAATTTTTGAGCTGTTTTCGCATCGCGAGTGAGTTCAAGGAATGATGAGTAGGGTTTAAGTCCCATATGCCGACGAAACTGGTTAAACTTTGGAATTCCTCGCTCACGCTCACGGATGATATCAAGAGCTCCAATGTCAATTCGCCCAAGCACAGGTATTTCAAGCTCTGACATAAATTTTGGTTTGTTGTTAAGAACCACTTGCCCTGCGTGCTGAGTGGCAAACATTTTTAACATTTGATCATGACCATATTTTTGAACCAAATCGTAACCCTCACGGCCACGGGTTTTTTCCACAGGTCTTGTTTCAAGGAGCTGGTTATTTTCATCTCTGATTTCTAAGGTGTCTGGAAGAATTTGATGATAGCGGTACACAACAGCCCATTCTTCACTCATTGAAAATGCATAGCCATTCAGATTTCTTTTGCTACCAGCAAAGCCAGTCAATAAAGGCTGACCTAGGAATAATTTTTCCCAACCTGGCGAAAGATCTGATTCGGTCCCTTTGGATTTGACTTGAGTTAAAGCATTAACGATTCCATACCAATTGCTTTTTAATTGCATATTCACAATGCTACTTTGAAATCGTGGCTCACCCATTTCTGTTAAGAAAAGTTTTGTGATCAGCGCTGAATTAATGAGTCTTGCCTTATCAAATAATTTTTGATCTGACCATTTAGGATTAAGGCGCTTCAGTTCAAGCGCAATGTGGTTGTGCTCTTTTACGAAAAGACCGTGAATGATACTTAAACCCACCCACCAGTTGTCCGTGTTTCCTGCCATTTCTTGACCTTTAGAATCCAGTGGCAAACCGCCACTCACAATTTTAAGCTGTCCGTTTTCAAAGGTTCTTAAAGAATCAGAGGTCTTTTGATCACTGCCGTAAACTTGAGAGCCATCAAACCAATGGGTGGTTTTATTTTTATGATACAGAATGCCTTTTTGATCTTTGGCTGCGACTCGAGTTTTAAAGTAAGCCATATAGTTTTGACCATGATTGATCTTAAGTGGATCCTGATCAGAAAGCCTTAAAACTTCCATTTGATCGTAGTCATTTTCATGGGAAAACCAATCGTGAACCACGAACTGGAAAAAAGCTGCACCTAGGAAGTTAAAATATTTTGCTTTCTTAAATTCTTCTCTTGTGATCAGCTCGCGGCTGATCAGGCGAGGATCCACTTCCTGACTTTTATTAAGATCCATTCTTGATAAATCCACTGGCATATTCCGACTAAAATAAGTGTCCGTGGCACCCATTAAAGGCAACTTTAAATCATTACAGCTTCCATCAATGGATCTCACAAAAACATCATTGTCATTACACTTTTTATTTTGAACGAAGTCTTCATTTGTTAAATAAAGATTATCAGCATGCATTTTTTTAACAAACTTTGAAATGTAAAGAAGTCCCTTGATGGTGCCCAGCTTATACCAATCCGCGTTGTACCAATCAGAAGTTTTAATTTCTGCATCCTTTGCTGTCAAAGGCCTATTACTTTGCAGACTTTGGGAAAAAGCCATAGATGAAATGAGCACCAAAACAAATCCTACTTTAAACATAAATTCTCCTCATGATTTAAGATCTCCACACTTTTAGCAGGCCTTGAATGGTTTTCGTACTCGCTTTTTGAACTTAAGTAAACCCTTGAAACTTCTTTGGAATTTTAAACGAAATTCGTTAATTACTGGACGCGACTCCGCTTTATAATCCCAAGCATTTGTTCACTCAAATTTTGTTTAAGGATTTTTTCATTCTGCTGTTCCCGTGGAAGCTGCATAAAGGCTAGTAATGTGGCCATATAGGAATGAAAGCCAAGATAAAGACTTTCCTCCATCTCGGATCTTGATATCTTAATTTCCAAAGGATAGGTCTCAAAAAGCATTTTTGTAAAATCCTTCGAGAGCTTTTGCCGGCACTGATAAATTTGCCCCTCAAGCCCCACTTCATACACACGCACTAAAAATAATATGAAAAAAGACTTTTGTGCTAAAAAATGATCCACCGAAATGTGCACGATATTTTCTACAGCTTCCGTTAATGACAAGTGCAATTGCTTTTTCATATTTGATACAAAAACTTCATTGTTGGTTTCAATGAATTTTTCTGTCAGCATTTTTAAAATGGAATTCTTATCAGGAAAGTATCGATACAAAGAGCCAATTCCCACACCCGCTCGCTCGGCTATTTTGTTCGTCGTCGAACTATCAAAACCGATTTCAGAATAAAGCTCCCGAGCTGCCAGCAGCACAGAGTCATATATCATCTTCGAGCGAGTTTGCCTTGGACTCATAAACTGTTTTCACACTCAAAGTCTGTGGTCCACACACCTGGACTTAAAGGTTCAGCAAATAACATTTGTGTGCCTTGCACTTCAAAAGCAGGTGCTAATGAGTTGAGTGAGCTTTTAATACTAATCGATTCTAAAACCGGTTGGCAACCCAACTCTTGCATCACAACTTTTTGACTGACTTTTTCACCAATCATTTTTAATTGTCCTGCATAATCATCCGCACAAACATTACCAACTAAACCATTTGTTTTATTCGAAAGCCATGCGTATTGACGACCGTAGGATTCATTATCACTACCTTTTAAACAAGTCTCATCACCCTCTTGGACAATGATCGAGTGAAAATAAAAAGGTTTTTTCGGATAAGTTTCATTCACAAATTTCAATAACTCACTGGGATTGTTTCTGATATTAGGCTTGGATCCCTTAGGAGCTGTTTCATCAGCGTCAGCCACCACGATCACATTTAATGATCCATTAGTTCTAAAAAATTCCTGTCCTCTTTCAATGGCTCTCCATGTGGCATTCAGACCTTGCTCATTGGCACTGCCCTCACGTGATGGTCTTTGGATGGTTTTTGAAAAAGCCTCTTCGATGACAGAAGTGTTCATTTCATGATCCAAATAGAATTGCCCTGGAAGTCCTGCTAATTCTAAAAGTCTTCCGTCTTTCTTAGGTGCATTGCCAGACATATCAGTGGTGATAATTCCTAAGCGCCAGTTAAGACCCTTCAGCTGCTCAAGCAAAGAACTGAATTTAGCCGCCATACTGGCCTGCTCAAATCTCATGGAGGCCGAATTATCCACGACTATCAAAACATCAGTCTGATTCACTTCTTGAACTTCTGTGATGATGGACTTTTTAATTTTTGCTATTTCAACAGGTTTTGCCACTTCAATTCTTTGTGCAAAACCTTGTCCTTCCACTTGGCCGTTTTGCCCGCAACCCACCAACGAAAAGAATAAAACAGCAAGTAGTAGGGTCATCCAAGTCAGTTCGAAAGCATACTCTGCAATGGATTTAAATAGTTTTTTGTTGAGTATTGGCTCGAGATTCGATTTTATTCCTGAAATCATAATTACCCCCGTAATCAATCTCTACTTACCAAACAATTGTTGAATGGACCTAGAAACAAAAAAGGCTTGTTTGAGGCAAAATTTTCAATACCACCAGATACAATAGAATCTGATTAGAGCCATTTTAAGGTGACAAAATTTTGTACAACCGGAAAGGTTTTACTTTAACTGCGCCAGCGAAGTTCAGTGGGTTGGATAGGATTTTGAAACTGACGGCCTTCTAAAGAAGCTTTTATCCACTCGGATTTTAGCGCGTAATACCACTTGGCCTGGGTATCGGCATCTTTAATAAGCATCAGTGATGGATCGTACTGCAGACCCACCTGCTGTCTATCTACGGCTTGAACATCTTGTTGTAAAAAACGATCCGCGAAGGCCTGAATTAAAGGCTTTGCTATTACAAGCCACGGCATATCCCAGTAAAGCAGTGAATAAACTTTTGTTTGCATAGGTCCCATGGGACTTAAGATCGTTAAGCTATAGACATTTCTTTTTCCCACTTGAATGTGTTCCAAACGAACACCAGGAATTTGAAAAGTGATTTCTGTGGTGGGTTGACCACCCAGTATTTTATAAGCCTTCGAGTTTTTTGATGGTTGATGACGAAGCATCTGAAACCCAAAGGGCACAGGTCCAAAGTTTTTAGATTTTTCGTAAGTGGTTTTTTCAGAGCGCCAAAATACAGATTTATGAACATAGGGACCGTGGGCGGGATCCATCAAACCAATCACAGCGTGATCAATGTGACATTTAAATACAGCTTCAGCAATCACTTGGGGCTTTGCATCTAAGCCCAAGGCCGCCATCAGCGGAGGTTCTGGAGTTAAGCTTTCCACATCAGGATTTTTTTTATCACTTAAATAGATCCAGATCACACCTTGCTTTTCCATCACTGGGTATTTTTTAACTTTGATTTTCGTTGAATCTAAATCTTGACCCGAACATAAAGAAGGAATTTCTGTGCACACCCCGCCTGAATTAAATTTCCATCCATGGTAGGGGCACTCGATTTGATCTCCCACCATGCGGCCAAAGGAAAAGGGAATTCCCCGGTGGGGACAAATGTCTTTTAAAGCATAAACCAAACCCTCTTGGGTTCTAGCTAGAACCACGGGCTCACCGTTCAGCACAAGACTTTTCAACTGCCCTTTGCCTAATTCCTGGCTAAGTAGGGATCCATACCAAACATTATGTAAAATATCCGTGTTCATTTTATGACCTATTTTAATATTTCTGATTATAGCTTAATATACGCCAACAAAGGATAAAAAAATGAAAACATTCATTATTTTCACAATTACAATTTTCTCTACCTTAGCAATGGCCAGTGACAGAATCAAAGCCTGTGACAGCTTGTCATCGTCTTATATCAAGGCTTGCTTAACAGGTGGTCAAACATCTGGTGACTCTATTAGAGCCTGTGACAGTCTCTCTTCCACTTATATCACGACTTGCTTACAGGGCCCTGCTAAGCCTGCCGCAGTGATCAAAGCTTGTGACAGACTTTCTTCCACCTACATCCCTGCTTGCTTGAGTGGAAACTTGCAGTCAGCAGAAGAAGTCATGGCCTGTGATCGACTATCATCCACATACATCAAAGACTGCTTGCAGGGACCTAAATTAGTCTGCGTGCCCAATACTGTCACTTTGCCTAAGTTCTCTCAGTAATGGCTTTTATATTAAGCCTTCTATTTTTAGCACTGAATTCTTGGGGCCTTTATCAGGCCCAACCGCCCAAGAAAAACCATGAATCCCGGTCTATTTTACTCCTTAAAAACGGATCTGTGATTTGCACTTCTTCTTTGATTGAGAATCAATGGATCTTAACAGCCGCTCATTGTTTAGATGATCAATTGAAACCTTATGTTACAGACCTAGTTTCTGGCCGATCCATCGAACTCAAAATCCAAAATCAAATTCAGCATCCACTTTATTTACTGCACCGTCTGACCGAGGCCACCCTTTACAATAGTGGCCGCTTCAGCCAAGAAAAAAACTCGAGTCTTCATGATGTGGGCATTATTGAACTTCACAGCGATTCCTCAGAGTGGCTTAAAAAATCCGAAATCTATGGCTTTGCAACTGAAAAACTAATTTCACCCGAGCCCCTACCAGAAGTTTTTGATGCAAAGATTTATGGAATTGGAAGATATCATGATAATGGTGCAAACCAAAAACTGATGACAAAAACCATTAGGCTTAAGAGCAGTAAAACCTTTTTCACCTCACCACCTGTAGGATTAAGCGGTGGCGATTCTGGTGGCCCGGTGATCTTTGAAGGCACAATTGTGGGTTTGAATGCAGCTGTTCTTGGTGATCTAAAATCAAGAACGATGATTTCCAATGAATTTACGAACCTTACTTTAGAACAGAATCAAAATTTTTTAAAAGCAGCATTGAAAAGTCTCTCGGACGTTCGTGGTGAATTTTGCAATCAAATGGAGTCACGAATTGCTCAACTATTTAACGAGAGTCGACAAAACAAAATCAACTACGGACATTTTTTAGTTGAGGAACCCATTCGCCGTGCTTGCCATATTTATAAAACTGAGTGCCAAACAGAATGTATGCGTGAATAACCTGAATTACTCATTGGGGCTCATGATAAAAGCAAAGGCTCTAAAGGAATTTCTTGAATTGTCATTTCAGCCTGACAGATTGTGGATTCCACTTTAACTGTGATCGGAATTTTAATGGTCGGAACTAAATTGTTACCTGAGTAAACAAAAGGAATAGGAAATAGTCTAAATTTAGTAAACGGAATTAGTTTGGAAAAGGACTCTGAAAACTCTCCGAAAGCTCCAGTTGTAATCGTTCGAGAGTTCGTCTTTTCTGAGAAAGTCATCTTGGTTCCCTTCAGCGCTGTACCTGAAAAGGGTTGGTCCTGATAAATTAAATTTCCCGTGATATTAAGCTTATCCCACTGTTCAGGTTTTAATTGATCAATGGGTATACCACCTGATGCGATGGCAGAAACAAGACCTAGAGTTTTATCATCCACTTTTTGTAAAGTATTGTAGGATTTTTTGAGAATGTTATTAACTGTCCGAGAGAAATCTCTCATCTCTGGTATTGAATCTACACGCTTTTCAAAACTATTCTTATTGAAATATGTGAGCTTGCATTTTGGTGCCGTAAGGCCTTGGCTTGAATGAAACAATATCAATATGGAAATAAACAATTTTGATTTCATAGCCCATGTTAATAGGACAATTGAAAAAGTCATCCTATTTATTTTAGTAAGTCTTTAATAACGGCGATGTCTGTAAAACTTAAATTACTTTTCGCTATATCCACACCCAAACTTGAGTAAATAGTTTTAAAAATATGCTCAGGCCGCAGCATAAAAACATCTTGCTTACGCCTTACTGGTTTTTGCGTGATTTGATCCAGTGGGTTTGCAACCAGCACTGGCACTGAGATCGGTGACTGACTTCTTGAAATCAGTCTTGAGCTTCCAATCATTTTACCTTTGGCTAAACCAGGCCCCATCACAATCATGGAATTGGTCTGTGGATTATGATCTTTTCCTTTTGAGGCATTCAAGGCAGGAGTTCTTGCGAAATCAGAAACAATTAAGACAGTGGTCTGATCAAGAACGGAAAGTCCTTTTGAATTGGGAATTTCAGCAGCTGCCAAATCATCTAAAAATAATTTGATGCGTGAAAAACCTTCTAGCAACGAATTTTTATGCTGTCCCTCATGTTGATCATGAGTATCTAAGTCTATGTTGGCAGCATTTTCTCCATTGGAAATCTGTTGAACACTTAATGAAGCTGTTTGCGATAACCCAAGGCGAAAACTTTGTGCGACCACTTGTCCAGAACGAATGGGCTTATTATTATTTTCAGTTTTTAATTTATTAATAGCCTCATTCAATGATTGAATCTGTGATCTCATTTTATGAAGCTGAGACTTTACTTTTTCTACTGAAGACTGGGACTTAGATGAAAGGGTCAATGGAAATGATGAGCCGAAATTTCCATATGACAAATCAGAAAGCTTCATTTGCATAATATTTCTGTTGGCTAGATAAAGAGATTCATTAAATAAAGTCCCTAGATTATCTATTTGAGTTTGATAATTCACTTCAGCAGCCAGTGAAGCGAGCTCTCCCTGCCCATGACCCGTTTGACTGTATTTTAGTAATGGATGCCCAAGATCTGAGGAATTTAAAAAGACCCCGTTAATAACATTCATCCTTGAGAAGTATTTTTCCAGTGGTTTTAAAGCAGGGCCGACAAAATTTTTCTGAAACGGTAAAAGCTCGTCTTTTCGGTACTCGATAAATAGCTCGGAAGTCTCAGGCCGCTCAGCTTGGACCCAAGGATCTGTGGCCAAAGTGGTGTCCCAACCACCACTGAGCTCCAACAAGACAACAAAATGAGGAGCTTTAGAATTAGCTAAAGACGTGCTTGGCAACCACGAGCTCAGCGCTAGTAAGGATCCATTTTTTAGAAAATCTCTTCTGTTGATCATTTTTTAGTTTTTCCTTTTAATAGCTTAAAAACTCATCACGTAAAACAAGTGTTAAAATGGCTTTTTTTAAAGCCTCTTCCACATTAGGAATATCCTTGTCACTTTCCAGTTGTTGAAAAATCTCTTGACGGAAAGTGGCTGCGTTTTCCACCAGTCCGTAGTCCTCTATCACTTCATCGGGGCCTAGAAATAACAGGACCAAATCATGAATCAAAAAATATTTCATTTCTGAGGGAAGCTTTGACCATTGGTAATTAAGTTGCCGCTTTCTATCATTAAAGAAGGGCTCTTTAAATTTAAGTTTCTGAAAAAAATCCTCTGAAATGAAAGCTTTTAAATCCTCTTCTGAGTATTCATTAGCTCTTAAGTAAAAATTTTTACTTAAGCACTCTGAAATTAATTGAATGGTTCCTGCTGTAGGAGAAGGAAACAAGGGCTTACCTAATGAGGGGGGATTGACACCCAGACTACTCAGACTTTCTCTATTGGAATAGCTTAAATGAAAACATAGTTCCTGTGTATTCAGTTTAATGCCCACATCGGTTATTCTTTGCTGAAACTCGGGCCCTGATAGATAGCGCAACTGGTTATGCGAAAAAGAAGCTTCTAAAGTGGGGACGCAAAATAAAACTAAGACAATTAGATTCTTCATTTTTTATCCCTTTCCACTTGTAAGACTCCGTTCAAATCAGGAGCCCCTTTTTTAAGCCACTGATTAAGAACTGAGTACTCCTGCGGAGTGGGTCTCCATAGGGAACTTCTGGGTGGCATCTTAGGAGAGTGGCTATTGTTTTGAGTGTCCAATTGCTTTTTAAGCTCAGTGATTCGGTTAATCCGAGTTTTTAAGTCTTTAGCAAACGGCAGTACTGACATATCCCAGTAATCAATCATTTCGGATTCATTTTGCCTGTGGCATGAATGACAAGTTTTTAAAATTTGCACCGCTTGTCTGGCTAAAAGTTGATCTTCAGTTAATGGCTTGGGTGCTTTTTTAAATTCTGGCTGACTCACCAGATACAAAATAAAATCCACAGGCTTGCGCTGAACAGAATTAAAGTTCTTCACAATCTGTTCTTGTCTTGATTCAGATAAAGGAACATCTTCACCGATGAACCAATTCCAAAAATGCTGGGTTTGGCATTTTACGTATTCCTCTTGATTGATAATGGATTTAGCTAAGCTTCGAACCCCTTTAACGGGAATGCTCACTGGAGCTGCACCAGATCTACGGTAAAAAAGGGCTCCAGGCGATGCAAATGGGCTTAATCTAAAATTGGAACTCGAGAAAACTTGGCCCATGGGATCTAGTTTTTCGTGACAGGCCATGCAATCTTTTTGCGTGCCGTGGGGGTCCAACTTCGCGTGAGCTTTAATTTGCTCCTCTGTCACATCCTTTCCCACAGAAAAATCGATGTCTTTCAATTCATTTTCCTTATTAATAGAGGGAACCACGGGAACCATGGGATCACATAAAAAAGCCTCAAATAGGAAAGCGGCTCTTCTGCGGTTCTTATTCAGTGCCGTGTTTGTGTAGCGACTATAAAACCTTGGTGTGGATAAAAGACCTGCGATCCTTTCGTCACCTTCATCAAAGGTGTAAGTCGTAGGAACCATTTTCCTTTGTGACTGGTTGGGGATTGCGGTGATGACCTTAGCAAAATCGTCAACGATAAAGTCTTTGCCGCCTGTTAAGACCTCGTAAAATTTTTGCTCGCTACCATCATACTGATCTTGTGGAAATCCATCTTCTGGAAGCGAAATTTTAAATTCACGAGCCAATAGCAACTGGTCCCAACTTTGATTTTCAGAAACTAAGGATTGAATCAGATTATCATAGGCTTCATTTTGTTTGTCTTCCCGGTACTGATTAATCACAACGTTCATTTTAAAAAGCTCATCAATTTTAAATTTGAAGTTCATTTTAAAGTTGTCTGTTTTTATATACTCTTTGGCTTTTGATTTTAAGAAATTCTCAATTTGCAAAGTATCATTCATGGATTGAATATTCTTAAGATCATTGATATCAGCGTTTTTTCCACGTAGTGATCTAGAAAGTTTTTGCAACTGTGTGGTGGGATGAGCCAGCTGGGTTTGCGCCCAACTGAAACACGCCAGGAATAGCAAATGAATAATAAAATATTTCATTATCGATACCTCTGCAGATTCAGCTCTGAATCAACCTTAGAGTTCAGAATCTCCGAAATAAGCGAATATATTTCAGATGACCTTAATTCACCCATTTTTTTTAACAGCTTTTTATTCTGATTCGGTGCTGAACTTTCTGTCAATTTTCTCACCTGCGCAATCAGTTCCCCTGCATTAGCTGCAAATGAGACATGGCAAGATTTTTTATCTTTTTCATAAACAAAATGGATCACTTGATTGCTTAAGAAAGGATCAGCGGACCCAAAGGAGGAGTGAGAATAGGCATAGGTCATCAGCTCATAATTGTTTCTTTCATTCAATTTAAACTGTGCATTGAAAATTTCTGAAAGACTCTGGTTTTCATCCACATCTGTTTCATCATTTGTAAACATTATTTCGTTTGAAACAGAAGAAAATAAACTGAGCTTGTCTGAAGTCCTAGCATTTTCGATCCACTGGGTTTGATCACAACTGAGTTCGTAGCGGAATTGTCCTTTTCTTGGTTCCAAAAAGGTTTTTTGATAGGTGATAGGTGATGTAAAAATGTCTTCTTGTATTTTAGATACATCATTGGGTTGGTCGGGATAGTATTTCTCGACCACTTGACCCAATTTCTTTGCATTAGGGTTTTTCGTCCACTGCAATTGGACTCGGTAGTTTTCATAACGAGCCAAAACTTTACAATTAGCTGGTTTCAATTCGTAACCGCAGGAATTTTCCAATTGCATCAATGGTATTTGGCCATCTAAAGCGCCAGTCAGCCCATAAAATACCTGAGCTTCTCTGCCGTCACGAAATACAATTGTCACATCACCTTTTTTATCAACAACAACTTTCGCTATTTTGTCATCTAACTGGGTTATTGTTGAATCCAGACTTTGTGAGAAAGCCTGAGACATCATCATTAAAAGTGAAATCAGCAGATTTATAAATATCTTCATGAGCTGCTGGTTTTGCACAAACAGGACCCGTGTGAAGTGACATTCATTCACTTTGGCTGTTCGCCACTGTCTCATTTTTAGACACTGAGACCCTAAATGGTATTAGGACCCATCTAGCTCGAATTACTTTTTGATCTCGGCTGATAAGCAATCACCTGTAGTAGCTCAAGAGTATTTTGCTGAATGTAACTTGCCACACGTTTGAATTCTCGCCCCCAGCTGACAATTCTAGAAAATAGAAGATAACTCCAGAATTTACGCTGGTTCTTCTTACACCCTTTCTTCTTTCGTGAGGCACCGCCCGCGCTTTGCTTTATTGGAAATTCTTTTAAAATTCGCTGAGCTGTGTGTCCTGCAAGGACCCTGAAGAAATTCTGTAAACCTTCCAGGTTTTGGGCTTTAACAAGCAGATGCAAATAATTCCCTTGAATAGAGTACTCATAAACTTTGATGTGAAATTTAAAGGCATTTTTTTTCATAAGCTGAACAATGATTTTTTTAAAGCGAAACAAAGATCTTGAACCCACGGCATGATGGGACTTCATGGTGATGTGATGGCTTTGTTTGATGTTGATTGGTCTTTTTGAGCGTCTTTTTTCAACAGCAAGGCTACCACCGTGAGCTTTTTGAGGCTTCTGATTGCTGAATAATGACAGTTGTTTTGATTTTGGCATGGGCACCGCCCCCATAAAGAGCAGTGGATGCAATAAGCAAGTGGGGCGGTGCCCAGCGATGGAAAGGGTAAAAGGTCAGGTGATCAGCGAAACTCGGACATCTCGGACGTGAGCTTATTTACTCCCATTCGATGGTGGCAGGCGGCTTACTGGTCACATCATACACCACTCGGTTGATGCCTTTGACCTGATTGGTGATGCGGCTTGAAACTTCTTTTAAATCTTTCATTTCAAATTCATACCAGTCAGCGGTCATGCCGTCCCGGCTGGTCACAGCTCGTAAGACTAAGGCATTGTCATAGGTTCTTGAGTCCCCTTGCACACCCACTGTTTGCACAGGCAACAGCACACAAAAGGCCTGCCAAATCTTATGATACAGATTTTTCTCTTTTAAAAAATCAATGTAGATTCTATCGGCCTTTTGTAAAATCTGAATTTTGCTTTCCGAAATTTCACCTAAAATTCTGATGGCTAAGCCTGGCCCTGGAAAGGGATGACGCTGAATAAAAGACTCTGGTAATCCTAAAGACTGTCCTAAGTTTCTGACTTCATCTTTAAACAAAAACCTGACAGGTTCCAAAACTTTTAAATTCATTTTCTCTGGCAATCCGCCCACATTGTGGTGGGATTTAATGGTCACACTGGATCCATGCAGTGACACTGATTCAATCACATCAGGGTAAAGTGTTCCTTGAGCGAGCCAGGTGAAGTTTTGTTTTAATTTTTTCACCTCAGAATCAAAAGTATCGATAAATAGTTTACCAATTAATTTTCGTTTTTTTTCTGGATCACTGACGCCAGATAATTGTTCCAAGAATAGTTTTCTTGCATCAGCTTTTATCACGGGTAAGCCAAGGGTTTCATAAGCCTTCATCACTTCTTGAGCCTCTTGATCCCGAAGTAGACCTGTATCCACAAACAAACATTGCAACTGCCCTGGCTTTAAAATTTTATGTAACAATGTGGCCACCACCGTGGAATCCACGCCGCCTGACAAAGCACATAAAACTTTCTCGCTTGCACCCACTTGGGTTTTTACAAAATTCTCGGCCTCAACGAGCATGGAACCAGAATTCCAAGTTTTTTTGGCTGCACACATTTCAGCAAATTCTAAAAACAGTTCTTCGCCTTGATCCGTGTGAAAAACCTCAGGATGAAATTGCACACCTAGGATTTTTTCTCCTTGAATCACGGCTGGATGATTTTCTGATTCAGCTATGACTTTTAATTGCTCAGGAATTTTTGTGGCCACATCCCCGTGGCTCATCCAAACGGATTGATTTAAAGACACACCTCGAAAAGGTTTTTTCCAGCGGACCATTTGTTTACCGTACTCGCGGTGATTGGCTGGCTCAATTTTTCCACCCAATTGATGAATGATCAATTGAAAGCCGTAGCAAATTCCCATCAGCGGAGCCACTTCAAGTAATGCTTTCACATCCCTTGATAAAGAGTTTTGATCATAAACTGATTGAGGACCACCGCTTAAAATAAGACCATAGGGATTTTTTTGTTTGATCTGATCCATGGACATATCATGGGGCACAATTTCTGAATAGAAGCCGATATCACGTAGTCTTCTTGCAATGATTTGAGTGTACTGAGAACCAAAATCCAGAATAATAAATCCGCGCAGCATATTTTATGATTCCAATCGGTAATTAGGAGCTTCTTTGGTAATACTGACATCATGAACATGGGATTCTCTTAAACCCTGAGAACTGATTTGTACAAATTTCGCTCGCTTTTGAAGCTCATCGATGTTGCTGGCTCCTAAGTATCCCATTCCGGATTTCAGTCCACCCACCAGCTGATGTAGAATGGCTGAGGCACTTCCTTTATAGGGAACTTTTCCTTCAATACCTTCAGGGACTAATTTTTCTTCGTCCACAATATCGGCTTGTCCGTAGCGATCTTTCGAGCCATCACTCATGGCTCCAAGGCTACCCATGCCGCGGTAAACTTTATAAGTTCGCCCTTGAAATAAAATGGTCTCGCCTGGCGCTTCATCAGCACCTGCCAGTAATCCTCCAATCATCACGGTGTTCGCACCCAAAGCTAAAGCTTTAGTTAAATCTCCAGAGAATTTCACACCACCATCGGCAATAATGGATTTTCCTAATTTTTTTGCAGCTAGTGAACACTCTTGAATGGCTGATATCTGAGGCATACCCACACCTGTCACCACCCGAGTCGTGCAAATGCTTCCTGGACCCACCCCCACTTTCACCACATCAGCACCGGCTTGAATTAAAGCTGTGGTCGCATCAGCTGTGACTACGTTTCCTGCAACGATTATTATTTGTGGATGTCTTTCATGAATATATTTAACAACTTCCATGACGTTTTTAGAATGTCCATGAGCTGTGTCCACACAGATGACATCCACTTGCGCCTGGATCAAGGACTCGATTCTGTCATAGGCTTCTGTTCCCACTCCGACAGCGGCCGCTGCGATTAATCTTCCACGGGAATCTTTAGTCGCATTAGGAAAGGCTTGCGCTTTTTCGATATCTTTAATGGTGATCAAACCTTTTAAGTAGCCATTTTTATCCACCACAGGAAGTTTTTCGATTCTATGGGCTTGAAGAATTTTTTTAGCTTGATCAAGAGTGGTACCTTCAACAGCTGTGACTAGTTTTTCTTTGGTCATTAAATTTTTCACAGGCTGATCGATATTGGTTTCAAAGCGAAGATCACGGTTGGTTAATATTCCCACAAGCTTTCCTTGGACCGTGATGGGAACTCCTGAGATAGAAAATTTAGCCATCACTTCCAAAGCTTCACGTACATAATGATCAGGTCCTAAAGTGATCGGATCTTGAATCATTCCGCTTTCATATTTTTTTACTTTTTCCACTTCCAAGGCTTGTTTTTCAAAACTCAAATTTTTATGAATCACACCCAAGCCACCAAATTGAGCCATGACCCTGGCCAATTTATTTTCTGTGACCGTATCCATGGCGGACGATAAAATCGGCATATTCAAATAAAGATTTTTAGCAAAAAAAGTTTTGGGCTGAACTTCCGATGGAATGATTTCTGAATACTGAGGTACCAGTAGAATATCATCAAAGGTCAGTGCTAGTTTTTGCTCCATTTTAATTTTCTCCATCTTCGTTGTACCAAGTTTGATAATGAATATAGTTATTTGCACTTTGTGGCAGAAAAGCTTTTTCCTCTGGCTTCAATTCCCGGATCACTTTAGCAGGTCTTCCTAAAATCAAAACCCCATCAGGAAATTGGGATCCTTCCGTGACTAAAGATCCAGCTCCCACAATGCAGCCTGCCCCAATTTTTGTATTATCCATCAAAATGCTACCCATGCCGATCAAAGTTTCGCGGCCAATGGTGGTGCCGTGTAAAATACACGAGTGTCCGATGGTCACTCGCTCGGCAATGGTGGTTCCATATTTCTGAAAGGTTCCGTGAATGACAGTGTTGTCTTGAATGTTGGATTCCCTGCCAATTTTGATTGGCATCACATCCCCGCGAAGAACGGTGTGAAACCAAACACTAGCCCCTTCTTCTATGGTCACATCACCAATCACAGCTGCAGTCGGTGCGATCCAGGATTTTTCATGAATAACGGGAGTTTTGCCTCGGGCCTTAAAGGTATTTTTCATACTTCCAAGTCTGGCAGGAAACAAAAATGATGTAAAACAACTACATCATATAAGGCTGGTTTTTTTTGAGATCTTTCGCATTCTTAATGAAATCTTCAGAAAAGGACTCCATTTGCGTATTTAAAACCTTAGCTCGTAGGATATGATCCTCTGTGGCAAAAATGGGAACCTCAAGTTCAAGAGCCAAAGACATCACTTCATCGGCCCGAAGCCGCATGGAGTTCTGCTTGGGGTGCCCTTGAAAATAAAGTCTTACAAACTGATGCATGCCTTTGATTTCTACAAACACCATCTGTTGAATTTTAATATCTAAGGATTTTATTAGTTCTCTGACAAATCGATGCGGCGTGAGCGGTGGGATCGACTTATTACTTTGAGTTAAAGTTACGCCCGCTTCCAAAGGATTTAAAAACACCGGCAAAGTGTGTTCATTATTTTTACTTTTTAGAATTAAAAAAGGACGCTCGTTGGCAGGGGAAATAGAAATTCCAAAAGGATTTAAAGCAATTAAATCCTTTTGATGAAAAACTTCTTCATTCATGAGGGCACCACAATTTCACCACGAAACACAGCAGGCATGGCCCGGATAATTTTAACTGGAACCATTTGTCCTAGCAGTGATTCAGGACCTTCGAAAAACACCAATTTATTTTGTCTGGATCTTCCGGAAAGCTTCAATCCGCCGGTTTCCACTTTTTCCACTAAAACTTCTAAAGTTTGGCCTTCGTATTTTTTTACCATCTCAAAAGCCATAGCTTCATGACGATCAAACAATCGATTCAGCCTTTCAGTCTTTATGGCTTCATCCACTTGCTCTGTTAATTTAGCGGCTTTAGTATTAGGTCTAGGCGAGTATTTAAAAGCAAAAATGGTTTCATAACCCACTTCTTCCACCATATCGATGGTCTGTTGAAATTCACTTTCGGTTTCACCCGGAAATCCCACAATGATATCACTGGATAAAACCACATTTGGAAGTGTTTCTTTAATCATTTTAATTTTGTCTAAATACTCTTCTCTGGAATATCCACGGTTCATCAATTCTAATATTCTTGAGTTTCCACTTTGAAACGGCAAATGAATGTATTCACAAATTTTATCTGTGTGATCCGCCATCACCGTCATTAGTTTTTGGTTAAAATCTTTAGGATGAGAAGTCGTAAATCGAATTCGCTGAAGATCAGTTTCCACTGCCACTTTTTTCAGTAAGTCCGCGAAATCAGTGCCGCAGTCACCTTCATAAGAATTCACATTTTGCCCAAGTAGTGTGACTTCTTTGACTCCCCGTTTTGTTAGTAAATGAATATCATTCAAAACGTGACTGACGGGTCTTGATTTTTCCCGGCCCCTGGTAAAAGGCACCACACAGAAACTGCAAAAATTATCACAGCCTTTCGTGATATTCACAAAAGTCGCAACCCCTGGATTTCTAACCAAAGTGTCCACATGGTAAGGTTCCCGGTGATGAAACTGGGCGTTGACAATTTTTGAATCACCCCTAGACCTACCTAAAGCTTGCTGGATGGTTTGCGGCAATTCATCTATGGCATCAGTACCAAAAACAAAATCAATCAGCGGATGATTTTTCATCAACTTGTCTTTTTCCTGCTGGCCCACGCAGCCACCAACACCGATCAGAAGTTCTGGTTTTTTTTGTTTTAGCGGACGGTAAGTTCCCACTTCAGAATAGACTTTATGAACGGCTTTTTCGCGGATCGAGCAGGAGTTAATGATAATAAGACTGGCCTCTTCAGGCGTGGAAACAGGAGTGAAATTCGACATTTCCAGCAAACTGTACATGCGTTCACTGTCATTCACATTCATCTGACAACCATAGGTACTAATGAACACCCCACGGCCTTTTCCAATGTCGTGATTAAGCGCATTTTGAGAAGGCTTATTTAAAAATTCAAAAGTTTCAGTGGGAGTTTCTCGTTGTGTCATAAAAGGAATTTGGTTATAGGTACGACTGGCTTTAAAGTCAATTAGGCAAGGCAGCCGAATGAGGAGGATTATGCAACCACGTTTAAAATCTTCAAAGAAGTGGACTCCGATTCCTCAAGATGTAGTTCTACAAATCCAAGAACTCTTCAAAGAAAACTTTCAAAAAGAGCTGCAAAACTCGAGAATCATTGCGGAAGGTCGAATTTATCAGGAAGAAATTCTACTTCGTGTGGGCTACATTGAAAATGGAAGATTGGCTCAGTACAATTTTGAAGTTTCGATGCCCTACAAATTGACTCAAGAAGACTCGGCTTTGACGTGCTTAAGCATTTGCGTGGACGCAGCTGGTAGTCTGATGTCTGAACACTTTGACGACCCCGATGCCTTAGAACTTCCTTACACTTGGACTGAATCTGATTTTGAGGGCAAAAAAATCTGGGTTCAACATTCCACTGAAAATTCAGAACTCGCTAAAAAAGCCAGTCAGTTACTTGATAACGAAGATGATAAGTTAGTTTATGAAGAAGAAGACTTGGAAGATTTGGCAGATTCTGAAGATGAAGATCCTGATGATGATTCATCAGGAGGCCCAAAAGGCCCCCTTCACTGAACTAGAACTCGTCGTCGTCCATTCCTGAACCCGCACCCGCCACATCAGAAATTCCACGAACTTCATCAATGAAAGTTTGAGCGTCTTCTTCGAATTCATTTTCGCCAGCGCTTTCATCAATTTCGAGCTCAGCGATAGCAGCCAAAAAGTCTTTTGTGGTCTTAAGATCTTTTCTTAAAACTTCAATGAATTTGTCAGGGTACCTAGAGGTTAAGTCGTCGACGTATTTTTCAAGTTTTCCATCGATCAAAATTTCTTTTCGGATCTGGATTTTCTTCCAAAACAAAAGGTAGTGAAAGCGGCAATACCCGTCGACTGCTGCTGTTTGGTCGCAGTCTTTGGCTCGGCAATAACGGTTACCATCGGCATCTGTTAAAACCACGTCTTCATCAGAATCAGAAGGCGCAGCTGTGGTTTCAAGCAAATCATCGTCTTGATCTGTTTCCACTTCTTCTTCAAGCTCTTCACTGATTTCGAGTTCAGCTTGGTACTCTAAAAGCTCTTCACTTTCTGACACATCGCCGTCATCAAAAATATCCAGCTCTTCGGCTTCTTTTTTGATTTCTTTTTTAGGAGCTTTTGCTTTTTTAGCAGGGGCTGGAGCTTTTGTAGCGGGCTTCACAGTAACTGCTTTAACAGTTTTCTCTTTTGCGAGTGGTTTTGAAGGCTTAGCCGGCTTTGCTGCAGCTTTGGCAGCTGGTTTAGCAGGGGCTTTGGCCACTTTTGCAGGCTTCGCTTTCGCTTTATTTAGAGTTTTTGCTGCAGGTTTAACAGGTTTTTTTGTCTTTGTTTTTGCCATAAGATTCACCGTTGAATGATTTGAATTATTCTGTCAACTTGTTTTGCTCGAGTTCATTTTTTAAATCAAGGAGTCTTTCATGGAAAATGTGGTCATTGTTGCTTCTGTTCGAACACCGGTCGGATCCTTTCAAGGTGCACTATCAAGCCTTCCAGCACCTAAACTTGGTGCGATCGCAATCAAAGCCGCTCTTGAAAAATCAGGCGCCAAACCCGAACACATCAAAGACGTCATCATGGGACAGGTTTTAACAGCTGGCAGTGGTCAAGCACCCGCCAGGCAAGCCGCCATCTTTGCAGGCCTTCAAGATTCTACAACTTGTTTAACAATTAACAAAGTGTGCGGCTCAGGTTTAAAAGCTGTGATGCTGGCCACCGATGCCATTAGACTTGGTCACACGGATGCTGTGATCGCCGGTGGCCAAGAAAATATGTCTCTAGCCCCTCACCTACTTGAAAACTCCCGCGCAGGTTATCGCATGGGAAATGTACAAATGTCAGACTCCATGTTGAAAGATGGTCTGTGGGATCCTTATAACAATTGGCACATGGGAAATGCCGCTGAGCTTTGTGCAGCTGAGTATAAATTCAGTAGGGAAGCGCAGGATGCTTTTGCTGTGGACTCCTACAAAAAAGCTCACAAGTTTTTAGATAGCACTGGGTACGCAAACGAAATTGCAAATGTCACCATCGAAGGCAAAGAAAAAGTGATTGTGACCAAAGATGAAGAGCCTGGAAAAGCAAAGTTTGATAAAATGCCAGGTCTTAAACCCGCTTTTGATAAAGCAGGAACCATCACCGCAGCTAATGCCTCAAAAATTAATGACGGAGCCAGTGCTCACGTTCTGATGAGTGAATCCAGAGCGAAAGCCTTAGGCCTTAAACCTCTAGCAAGAATTGTTTCCCAAGGATGTTTTGCACAAGATCCAAAGTGGTTCACTACAGCTCCCGTGGGAGCCATCAAAAATGCTTTATCTGCAGCCAACTTAAAAGCCTCTGAAATTGGCCTATGGGAAATCAACGAAGCTTTTGCCAATGTGACCATGGCAGCGCAAAAATCTTTGGATTTGGACATGGCTAAAATTAACGTTCACGGCGGAGCCATCGCCATCGGTCACCCGATCGGCGCTTCGGGTGCTAGAATACTGACCACATTGGTTCATGCCATGCAAACTCACAATCAAAAATACGGTTGTGCAAGCCTATGCATTGGTGGTGGCGAAGGTGTAGCTCTTATCATTGAAAAAATTTAAAGGGTCATATTATGAAATCAAAAGTCGTTAAAAATGCCACAGAAGCTTTAGTGGGTCTTCAAGACGGAATGACATTAGTCGTTGGAGGTTTTGGACTTTGCGGAATTCCTGAGAATTGTATTACGGCCCTCAAAGAATTAAAAGTGAAAGGGCTGACTTGTGTTTCTAACAATGCAGGCGTTGACGATTTTGGTTTGGGAATTTTACTGCATTCAAGACAAATCAAAAAAATGATCAGCTCCTATGTAGGCGAAAATGCCACTTTTGAAAAACAATTCATGAGTGGCGAACTTGAAGTAGAACTTTGCCCGCAAGGAACATTAGCAGAAAGAATTCGTGCCGGTGGCGCAGGAATTCCTGGCTTTTACACTCCCACAGGTGTGGGTACAAAAGTGGCTGAAGGCAAAGAAGTGAAAGTTTTTGACGGCCGAGAGTACATTTTAGAAAAAGGTATCAAAGGGGATTTTGCACTGGTGAAAGCCTGGAAGGGTGATAAATTCGGAAATCTTATTTTTCGAAAAACAGCCAGAAACTTTAATCCCATGGTGGCCACTGCCGGTAAAATCACAGTGGCTGAAGTAGAAGAACTGGTGGAAGTCGGCCAGCTTCCACCGGATCAAATCCACACTCCTGGAATTTTTGTACAAAAAATATTTCAAGGTCAGGGCTATGAAAAAAGAATCGAGCAAAAAACTGTTCGGAAAGGTTCGTGATTTATGCCGCTCACTCGTGAACAACTAGCTAAAAGAATTTCTCAAGAAGTGGAAGACGGATTTGTAGTGAATTTAGGAATTGGAATTCCAACACTTGTAGCCAACTACATCTCACCTGAAAAAAACGTTATGTTACAAAGTGAAAATGGTTTACTTGGAATTGGCCCGTTCCCTTTGGAAAATGAAGTAGATGCAGATCTGATCAATGCTGGTAAACAAACAGTCACGGAAGCCAGTGGCGCTTCTTATTTTTCCAGTGCTGACAGTTTTGCTATGATTCGTGGAGGACACGTGGACCTCACAGTTCTAGGCGCTATGGAAGTGGATGAAAAAGGTGATATTGCCAACTGGATGGTACCTGGAAAAATGGTGAAAGGCATGGGAGGCGCCATGGATTTAGTGGCCGGAGCCAAGCGTGTGATCGTAGCCATGCAACACACCGATAAAGAAGGAAATTCGAAACTTCGAAAAGCTTGCACACTTCCCCTCACTGGAAAAGCTTGCGTGAACCGCATCGTTAGCGATTTAGGTGTTATTGATGTTACACCTCAAGGTTTTGTTTTATTAGAATATGCACCGGACATGACTCCAGAGAAAATCATGAAACTCACTGAAGGGCGAATGACGATCTCTCCTCATTGCAAAATGATGACATTTTAATTATCTTAAACCTTTGGTCTAGCCACAAATTCAATCCTTCTAGCAGCCATTCACCTTCTATGAGAACATAGTCTTGTTTCAACAGTGGGGTGTGTGATGGCTGAAGGCAAAAAAGTTTCAAAAGATACTTATTTATTCCGTGAAGGTGATGCACCTGATGCCATGTACATTTTAAAATCCGGAGAGCTTGCCATTACTAAAACCAAAGGCACATCAGAAATCGTCTTAGCCAGCCTAAGCCCCGGTGGCATGGTGGGTGAAATGGCCATTTTTGACATGAAGCCTAGGTCTGCCAATGTGAAAGCCATTAAAGAATCAGAAGTGATTGTTTTACCCTATGATAGTTTAACAAAACAAATGGAAGCCCTGCCCGTTTGGACCAAAGCCATCATGAAAACCATGAATGAAAATCTTCGTGAGGCCAATAAAAAAATCAAACTTTTAGAAAATGCCAATCCTGATGCTGAAAGATTTCCTCCTCACACCATTAACAAACTTTTAACGATCCTTAATATGGTAGGAACTATGTTTGGTCAAAAAGAAGGCGAAAATCTTTTAGTTCCACAACATCGCTTAAGAAACTTTACCATTCAAATTTTTCAAGAGCCCACGAATAAAATGCAAAGCTTACTTCAAGCACTTAAAGATTTAAAAATGTTTGAGATCACTGACATCGGCGAAGGACAACAAAAAATTGTTAACATGAACGCTGGGTTTTTAATTAAATTTGTGGATTGGTAAGACAAAGTGAGCCTTTCAGATTCTGAAGTTAAGTTTTTAGAAGCAGCCGTTTTTTATGCAAAAAAGACTACACCTGATGACAAAGGCTTTAGAAAAATTAATGTCACAGAAATGCAAAATGATTCCATGCGAGATCTAGGTTACGTTTTTCGTGCTGAAGACATGAATCCACTGGTAGAAAAAAAGCTTGTTTCAGAAAAAACCATGCAAGATAAAAATGTATTCGTAACTTGCAGCTTAGAAGATCTCGAACCCATAGCTAAAAATTGGCGCTTTGTATGGGATCTCAAAAAATGTTTAAGGTAAACTAAATGATGGGAAGCTTCTGACATCTCAGTGGAAGCTCTGAATCAACAAGTTTCATATCTTTCTCAGCACCCACGATATGCACAAATAAAGCATTGGTTTTAGAGCCCACTTCGATGGGTTGACCCAGCGTTAAAATAATTCGATCACCCGTTCTGGCTAAACCATAGTTGACCATAAACCTGTCCACTTGCACTAAAATGTCTTCCATATTTTTATACGTTTGAATCAAAAATGTTTGAATGCCCCAAATAAGCTCTAAGCGGTTCAACACATCGATCCGGTCTGTCACGGCAATCACTTTAGCCTGAGGCCTAAAACTTGTAATGATATTGGCCGTTTTTCCAGATGTTGTCAGACAAACAATAGCTTTTGCATTCAGCTTCATAGCAGACAAACAGGCACTGGCACCAATGGCTGAAGGAATACTTAAGAACTCATGCTCCATGGAGATTTTATTATACCTCTCCTCTGATTTTTCCACCTCGGTGATGATTTCGTGCATGGTTCTGATACAAATAAAAGGGTAATGCCCGCTAGCACTTTCTGCACTTAACATCAAGCCATCGGATCCATCCAGTACAGCATTGGCCACATCTGTGATTTCAGCCCTGGTGGGCCTTGGATTTTCCACCATGGAATCTAGCATTTGAGTCGCTGTGATCACTGGTTTTTGCATCTGATTGGATAATTTAATAATTTTTTTCTGAAACCCTGGAAGTCTTGAGGATCCCACTTCAACAGCCAAGTCCCCACGGGCCACCATAACAGCATCACTAAGTCTTATGATTTCTTCAAGGTTATCCAAAGCTTCCATCATCTCAATTTTTGCCACAATGCGGGCGTCACTGCCTTTGGCTTCCAACATTTCCCGCAAAATTCGAATGTCTTGACCCCGTCTAACAAAACTTAAGGCCACGTAATCAACTTTATTTTCAATGCCAAATTCTAGATCTTTTAAATCTTTTTCGGTCAAACAATCCACCGGCAAAGGAACCCCTGGTAAATTCATTCCTTTTCGGTCTTTTAACAATCCACCGTAAATAACTTTGGCCTTTAGATCTTTTTCTCCAGATTCTAGAACTTCAAGCTCCATGAGCCCATCATCTAATAAAATTCGAATCCCTGGTTTTGCAACCAAAATCAATTCTTTAAAATCGCTAGGAATCAGCCCCACATCCCCTTGCACGTCTTCGATGGTGACAGTCACAACCTCGCCCGGCTTGATTTCAATGGAGCCATTTTTAAAACGACCCACACGAACTTTGGGGCCCTGAAGATCTTGTAAAATACTGACTGGCGCCTGCAGCTTCATAGAAAGTTCGCGAATGGTTTTTAAAACCTTCAGATGCTCTTCATGTTTCCCGTGAGAAAAATTAAGCCTGGCCACGTTCATACCAGCTTTAATGGCTTTTTCCAAAGCCTCCGGTGAAGACGTAGCGGGGCCTATGGTGGCAACAATTTTAGCACGGCGTTCTGCAAGCATGGTGGTTAGGCTTTCCTGTTATACTGGTTCATTTTAACGGCCAAATCTCGCATCTCTTCTTGATGTCTTTTTTGAATCTGGCTGAGTTGCTCTTGATGCTGGTCTTGAACCATAGAAAGCTTAGATTCGTACTTCATCTCGACACTTTCTTTTTCAGTGATCAGTCCCTTTTCTCGGTCCTGAAGTCGCATCTTTTCCTGAGCTTTCAGGTTTCTAATTTCTTTTTCGTGGGTATCTTTCATCTGCTGAAGCTTAGATTCATATTGCTCAATGGCTGAATCCAATTTTGATGTGAAGGATTTTTCAAGTTTACGAAATTTTTCGCTCATCATTCTTTGATTCTGACTTTGCAATTGAATATTTTTTTCTCTTTGATCCACAATTTTTTTATCAAAACTTTCACGGTTCATATCAATGGAGTCCGTAAAGTACTCTGACAGTTTTTGCGTTGTCTGATCTGTGACCCGTTTGATCTTTTCTACCCGAGTCTCTGCCTGGTTTGTAACTCGGTCCAAATTGTTTTGCTGCATAAGCTCTAGGCCCGCTACATGCTCTTGATATTTTGCTTTTTCGATCTGTGACTTAGACCTGCTATCAAGGCTTGCTCGGCGAAGGACCGTGTCATTTTGGTCTTTCATCTTTCCTATGCGGTCTGCATTTAATTCACTCATGAGCTCTTGAATTTCACTGCGTTGACCTTCGAGATCTTGAATTTTATTCTCGTAAGAACCTTGAATATTTTTAGCTTCTAAGGCTCTTAACCTTCGATTGTTGACCTCTTGCTGATTTAGTCTTGTCTGCAAGCTTGAAATTTTTGTGTCTTTGGACTTCACTTGATTATTCACTCGGTCCGAAACAGTGTCTTCAAACGCAGCTCGACTGGATTCTAATTGGTTAACACGGTCTTCATATTTTTTACCATAGCGATTTTCGATGTTTTGCAGTTCTGCTTGTAGCATCTGCGACCTAGTGGGCCCTGATTCATTTTCAGGATCATAAACCTGATTGTACAAGCTGTTGTATTTTTCTCGCCAAGAGGCCTCTTTGTAATCAGACTGCTTTTTCACATCATCAATTTGCCCTTTGAAATTGTCACGGGTGCGAATTTTTTCTAATTCTGAGTCTCTGATTTGCTTTTCTCGACCTTCACGTACAGCCGAGCTTTCTCTTTCGTGCGCTTCTTTTAATCGTCTTGAACTATTTTGAATGGCTTCACGCATTTTATCTTGAGATCTCTCCGCGATTTCAGAAAGCTTTTGATCTCGAGTGGAGAGCTCAATTTGCTGTTTTGTTTTTAAATTATCTTTTTGCAGTTCGGCTGTTTCTTTTTGCTTTGCGATTTGGGATTCATAGGTCTCACGAATTTGAGATTTTTCTGAAGCCCCTGCCTCATACTTTTTTTGCAATTGAGTTTGATATTGATTTCTTAAACTCTCTGTTTTTTCTTGGTGGCCCGATTCCCGGCTGGCCAAGGTTTCCATTTGTTTTTCTCTAAGACTTGAGAGTTGTGTTCGATACGCATCATTGAGTTTTGAAATTTCACGCTGATGCCTTTGCTCAGCTCTTTTCAACTGTTCATTTTTACGCTTTAAAACCTGAGCTTCCCGCTCTTCAGCTTCTTCGCGAGCCTCTGTGAGGCGTTGATTTTGACGTACTCGATCTGTCCCTGATACCGACATAATGAACACTCCTTGAAACATCTTCAGAGTATCACGATATGACGGTGGATTGTCTCATTTTGATAGGCGCACAAGACCGAAGACTTGCTTTAGCGATTAAATACGCGATCGAATAATAGCTTTTGATTTTTTTGCCGTTGAAGCTGTTGATTTAAAATCCGGTTCTGTTCTTTTCGTTTGGCATCTTCGATGCTTGCAATCTTTCGGCTCACTAGACTTTCGTAGTACTGAGCTGCTAATTCATGGGTTTTTCCCCAACGCTCAATTAAGGGTTTCATTTCGGCTTTTAAAGCAGAGGCCGATTCTTCCCAAACAGAAGCCAGTTTTGAAATATGATTTTTTACATCGATGGGTTCAATCATGCCCACTTGATTTTTTTTATTTTCCTGAATTTCCCCCACCCAAACGGAAAACCCCGCTGGCACGGTGATCAGGCGACCATCACGCAAAGTCAATTTTAAATTTCCAGAGTGGTTCGTAAAATAAATTCGTCCACTTTGATACTCGATGTGGAATTGGGACTCAGAACTTTCTGCTTTGGCATGCAAAGTTTGTACAGATTCCTTTTTTTTGGATCTTATCCAAATACAGCCATCGACTAAATTTTGTGGTTGAACCACTGAATCTTTACAAAATAATGAAGCTAAATGATCAGAGCTGGCTTTAACTCGTAATTCACCAGTGGATGCCATTAAGAAAAAAAAGGCAGAGAGCCATTTCAATAGGCCCCTCGCAGTCTTGATATGGCCTGTGCAGATTGTTCACTCAAAACGGACTCATTGCGAAATTGATTCTCAACCAAACGATAAAGCTCAAGCGCTTCAGCGTTCTGACCGTGAATTTCATGAGACTGAGCCAGCCTTAAAACTTGAAACCCGGTTAAAGTGTTCTCTGGAAAAAGCTCTACCATTTCGGAAGCACAACTGGTGAATTTTTTAAAATCTCTGACTTGAAATAAGACCTCACAACGGTAGTAATAGCTCTCTGTGATCCATTTTGAATAAGGGTATTCTGTGATCAGCAAATCAAAGATTTGATAAGCCGCATCCCACTGAGCTTTCTTAAAAAGCTCCCGGCCCTTTTCATATTGGGTTGAAGACAGGTCAAGCTGAGTGCTCGCAGGCCAGCGGTAGTCTTTTTTTCTTGCCTCTGGCCAATGAAGGGCTGCATTTTGTCTAAAATCTTCGAATTGGTAACCAAGTAATTTTTTTTCTCTTTGAGTTTGCACCAGTTGTGATTTGAGTTGCTCCATTTCAAAAAGAGCTTCAGGTCTTGAAGCAAAATAAGTTTGAAATAATCCAAGCGACCACACAAGGCCGGTCACCAAGATCAAACAATATGAAATAAACAACCAGTTTTTTTGACTTCTCACAGGATTCTATTCGGCAGTTTTGAACTTCAGATGAAGACCTGAAAAGCAATATTTAATGTCTCATATTTGGACTTTATCTGGACTGAAGTCAGGGCTTGGAAAGTTCAAGTTTTTTTTAGTGATTTGCCGCACATGTCATTCCTGACTTCGCTCTTGACCCCTTCAGACCTGAACATTAGTTTTTGATTCTCAATCAAGCAAGGGTGCATCTGAAGTATGAATAAAGCTGAGTTTATAGAAAAATTATCTGCACAGTTGAAAATTTCAAAAAATCAAACCGAAAACGTTCTGGATGCCACTCTGGATTTAATTCAAAAAACTGTCTCAAAAGGCGAAGAAGTTAAACTTGTCGGTTTTGGTTCTTTCACTCGAACACAACGTAAACCGCGCCCAGGCCGAAACCCAAAAACCGGCGAATTCGCCCAGATTCCTGCCATGCCCATTCCCCGCTTTAAACCCGGTAAAGAATTTCGCACGCGCGTTTCTAAAAAATCCAACTAAGTCAAAACCTCATCCAGGCTTTTTAGAACTTCATGAAAGTGCGGGTTACTCGGGTTTTTTGTTAAAAAACCTTTTAAAGTTGTTAAATTAATCTTCTTATCGACGTAAGCTTGAAAAATTCTCTCGCCCGTTAGCCCCGCCAGCCATAGCAAAGCCTGAAAACGGATTCGGTCCGATGGAGTGCTTTCAAAAACATTTTCAAACCGACTCATGTTTTGTTGTAAAAGGTAGTGAATGACAATGCGTGCGGCTTGCCTTTCAAAGGGCTGCTGAGAGGACTTTGACATCCGGTGGATTTCTGAAAGTTCAGGAGTTTTTCTGTGGGGATTTAAAACTTTTGAGCCAAAATAACAAAAACTGAGCACCCACAGTAGATGCTGCCAATTTTTAAGGTCCCATTTTTTTTGAGGGGCTGGCCATCCCATGAATTTTACATTTTGAAACCAAACGATCATGAAAGCCAGACTTCCCACTTCGTTGGCTGTTAATCTGGAAAGGTAAGACCAGCCAAAATCTTTCACGACAAAACTAATACCTTCCTGAACAAATTTTTCAAAAATGGGCTCAGTGGTTTTCAATTTTTGCCAGAGGGCCGAGTCATCTGAAGAAAACGTATGAATTTCATTTTTGTTGAGACGCCAATCGAACTCTTGCGCTAAAGTGCTGGCTAGAGCTGCCACATGTTCAGACACATCAAGACCCTCTTCCACTTCATTATTTTCATGGGTATCGAGAAAATAAAGATAGGACTGCCACTTGATCCACGGTGCCACCGATTGCAAGCAAAAATTAGATTCATTCAGCTTCATTACCCGGCTGCTACCCAAACCACGTTGAGTCTTATTTTTGAAATACAGAACATCAGAATTTTGAAAAATATAAAGGGCCTGAAAACTTTTAAAAATTTTTTGAAAACGCTGAGGTAGCAAATGAAATTCCCCATACAAGACCCAAATTTTGGCTTTTGAATTTTGTGTCTTTATTTTCTTAATCTGCTTAAGGGCCCAAGCCTCACGGCTCAGCATTTTGGTTTTCAAACCGGGTTGATTAAGCGCACAAATTTTAAATTTATAAATTTGTGCTAAATGAAAGAGCGGCTGATAATGCTCCCAAGGAAATCCCCAGGATTTTTTCCATTTCACTTGGTTTAAAAATTCACTTTCTGAAATTTGCCGAGCTACAAACAAATCCACCCACTTTTGGCAAGAACTTGGCAAACACTCGAGAGCAAGAACAAAGTTTCCATCTGCGAAGGGTTTTAATAATTCCAACCAGCGCAGAACGGAGCGTTGAAATTGCCTCACGCCGTGAAAATCTCCCCAAAACACCAATTCAGACTGAATGATTCTTTTATTTAAAAGGGATTCCGATGTCAGGGACCACTTGCGTTTATAAAATCGCCCCATCGCAAGATCTAAAGACTTAAGTTCAGAGTCTTCGGCTAAAGCTTGCTTAACACTGACTTCCTCTTTGATGCGAGAGTAGAGCTCTTTTTTGATTTCACTCGACGCACTCACTTCATGACCCCAAGTCTTGCAACGGCCGTAAAACCGTGATTTGATTTCCTTATTATGTTAAAAACAAAACCACTTCTTATCAATATCATCTTGACTGTTCTGGCCATTGGCTTTCATTTTTACCTCACCCAAAAGTTTTATGCCTTACAAAATGGCACATCTTCTGGGGAAAGCTTTTGTAACGTGAATGCCCTTTGGAACTGTGATGTGGTCAGCACGTCTTCTTATGCTAAAGTTTTAGGATTTCCCTTGGCCCTTTGGGGCTTGGTAACAAACGCTGTCTTTTTACTCGTTCAGTCTCTGGCATTCCTGAATCCTCAAAAAACAAGTAGTCTTTGGGGCCGAACCACTGCCATCGGCTCAGTTATTATATTTCTGGCCTCCGTGGTGATGGCTTTAATTTCCTTCACCCAGCTCAGTAACTTTTGTTTATTTTGTGTTTTAACCTATGCACTCTCGACGGCCGGCCTGGTATTGATTCATTTAGCAGGGCTTCAACCACTTGCTTTTTTTCAACACGTCGTTCAAGTGGTTCAAGATAAAACCACCTGGGGCTTGATTGTGTCTGTTCCAGTGGCTGTGTTTGTTCTCTCCTCTGCTTGGGCGGGTCCTATGACTGGATCAGCTGCTAAAGGCATCGTTCAAGATCAAATCTCCGCTTGGCAAGCAGCCCCTGTGCAAAGCTTTGACCTTACTTCAGGACTTCACCTCGGAGCCCCCGTTGATCAAGCCCGAATGGTCATTGTGGAATTTGCGGATTTCCGCTGTCCTCACTGTAAATTTGCTGCACCCACTTTAAAATCATTCACTCAATCCCGGAAAGATGTGGCTCTTTTGTTTAAACCTTTTCCTTTGGATGGTACTTGCAACCCCAGTCCCGCTTTCGAAGGCCGTGGAGATGGAATTTCCTGCAGGTTGGCTCTTGCGACTTATTGTGCAGAAAGTTTAGAAAAAAAGGGTTGGGACATGGCACAAAGTATTTTTAATGGTCAGGACCAATTTCGCCAACAATCACGCATGGAAGACGTAGATAAAATGCTTTGTGATACTAAAGTTTCCAGCAACTGTGAGGATTTAAAAAAGTGCATGTCTGATGATAATTCCAAAGTGCAAATTCAAAAAATGGCACAGGAAGGAATTGCTGCACAAATCCAAGGAACACCGGCCTTTTTTATCAATGGGAAAAGTCTTTCTGGAGGCCAGTTTTTGCCAGTGCTTGAGGCCGCTGATCAGCTGATCAGATAATTTAAAAACCGATGAATCCAAAGATCATTTCGACGACTTGATTCAGCAAATCGCTCATGACAATACTGCTGGTGACCGCCAAGCCTCTGACCACCTCTTGCATAAATGCTAAAATAGCGATGGCAGCACCTGCCAGCCACAAAGCTCGGATGATATAAATGGTGGATCTGGCGTCTTCAATTCTTAAATCCACTTGAATCTTTTCAATTCTTTTCATCACAGCTTGAAGTTCTTTAAAATGAACTTTGAATTTTTCTCTTAGCTCTTGCTGCTTAGCTCTTGTTAAACTTGATAGGCCTGGAAAATTTCGTTTTGCTTTAATAGCGTAAACAAGATCCACCGAATGCAATGCAAGTCTTTCCACTTTTTCTTTAAAGTTAGGGTACTCAGAATCTTGAGTTGCAAAACTTCTCAATTCCTGGATGGCTCGGTCGTACTGCTCGTTCAGAACCCAGCTTAAAATATTGTAGCGAAAGCTATCGGCTTTACCAAAATCCACTGGTTCATGGTTCATCTCAAAAATTTTAGACTCTTGCTGAGTTTGTGCAACAGTCATCGCCTTCTCAAGCTGAGCCTTATCTACTTTAATTGCCGCATTGGACATAATAGATAATATCGGACGATTGTCTGTGAGTCTTGATAGCCCAAAGTCTAGGTTTTAAGCCCTTGGGCGAGTGATGGATTTGCAAGTTATGTATGAATTTGAGACGATAAACGTATGGAATTGAAGCCTTTCTTACAAGATCACGAATTTACCAATGAGACCCACATCCGAAGCGAATCTTATGTTTCAAAGGACATAATGAAATCCGCGACTGTTGAAAATCTCATTTCTCAAAACGAAGATCTCATGGAAAGAATGAAGATGTTCACTCGCCGCTTGGCAAGTCTCGAAGATCTTAACCAAGAATTACAAACTGAAAATTTCAATCAAAAAAATCAAATTCTTAATTTCCAAGATCAAGTCCAAGTTTTAAAAGAAAAAGATCAAGCTTGGAAAAACAAAGTGGATGAAATGGAAGATGAAAAGGAAGTCCTAACTGCCAAAATCAGGCAGCTAGAGCCTTTGATTTCTGAAGTTGAACGATTTAAGAAATATCATGACAAAATTCGCATCCAGGTAAAACCCTATATCACGGCCTTAAAAAACTCTCGTGATGAAGCACAAATTAAATTAGACGGTCTTCAGCGCCAAATGGGTTTAAAGGATTCTCAGCTTCAGGATGTTCGTGTGCAGATGCAAGAGCTTCTTAAGCACACAAAAAATCAGATTGAAGAAGTTCAAAAGCAAAGACTTGATGTGATTGAACTCACAGAGAAACAAAAGCAACTTTTATCAGATGAAAATCGCTCCCTTAAATTAGAAGTTCGAATGTCCCAGGATCAGATAAAAAAAATGTCCTCAACTCTTGAAAACCAGGCCGAGCTTGAAAATCGGGTGATTGAACTGGAACGATCAAAAGTGGATATGAAGTCTCGCTTAGAAACGGAAATCCTAAGACTTCAAGAAAAGCTAAATGCCAGTACAGGGGCGCAGACTCGCCTCGAGATTGAAAATCAAGATCTAAAAGACTATGTCAATTCTGAGCATGAAAGCCGAATGAAATATGATCAAGAAATTATGCAATTGAAAAGGCAGCTAGAATCCATGCGCTTTATGTGGAATCAAAAAAATGAAGAGTCAGAAAGACTGACTCAAAGCTTAAATGCTTTAGAAAAACTTAATCTATCTTTAAGTCAGAAACTGCAAGAGATTCGAGAGTCCGAGAAACATTCGAGCTAAAGGCCTCTTCGATGCGGCCAAAAGCTTTAATTGTAGCTGCTGACGAAATTGTTACAAATCTCTTAAAGTCTTCGCTAAGTCCTACCATACTGACATCACAGTTATTGACGTTTTGCACATCAGCCAAACATTGAAAAAACTCGGTCATTCCAGTGGAACCTACGAATTGCAAACTGGACATTTCAAAAATGACTGGACCTTGTAATAAAGATTTCAAGCAAGCCTCTCGAAAAGCAGCTGTTTTTTCCAGCTCCACTCTTCCCTTCATCGTCACAACCGTCCACTCGCCACGTCTTTTTACCATTGCTTGCATTTTGGCTCCCATCAATTGTTAATAAGTTCATCGGATTAATTAAAATTTACCACAGGCGACATAAGACCAGATTGCCATTGAATCAGGCTCTCTCTACACTTGAACTCGAATGTTAATTCAGTTCTCACTTTCTATTCTGATCGGTCTTCTTTTTTTAAGCCCTGTGGCCTTGGCCAGTCCAAAGGCTAAAATCCAAGGACTCACACTTCAGGCCGATGAACTGTTACGTGACCTAGAAAAAGAACAAATTGAACTTAACGGAAATGTTCAAATCGTTAAAGGTGATCAACACATCATGTGTGACCGTGCCGTCATTTTTCTACGCTCTAAAAAATTAGAATTGAAAGGCCGTGTTCAAGTGACCACTTCGACCCAAAGTCTTGTGGGTGAAGAAATTCTTTTAGATTACGAAACAGGCACTGGTCTTATTAAAAATGGTTTTGTGACTTCAGGAAATGTTTCCTTCGAAGGTGATCTGCTGCAAAAAATTGGTGATGATGAATTTTATGTTCAAGATGCGAACTACACGGCTTGTACCAATTGTCCCTCCACCTGGAGCTTCACAGGGCAAAGTATTCGTGCTGAATTAGGTGGCTATGCTTACATTAAAAATTCTGTCATGCGCATTGGTGGAGTTCCCGTGCTTTGGCTCCCCTACCTGGTTGTGCCATTAAAAAGTGATCGCCAATCAGGACTTTTGACTCCTACCATTGGCTCTTCTGAAGCGGGTGGAGCCGAAGTCGCACAAAGTTATTTTTGGGCCATCGATCGCAGCCAAGATTTAACTGTGACTTTAAAAAACTTTGAAAAAAGAAGACTGATGGGACTTGCCAATTACCGCTTCGCTTTAACCGAAAAATCAAAAGGTGAATTAGACACGGCATGGATCAATGACCGCGTCTTTGCAAAAACAGGAAGTGATTTACAACGTTTTCGAACGGGCACAGATAAGGATGCCACTTTCAGTCGTTGGTATTTGCATTATCAGCACCACCTGGAATTGGAAAATGGCTGGACGCAAAGAATGCAACTTCACAACGCTTCTGATCTCAGGTTTCCTTTGGATTTTGAAAAGGAAGCCTTTCAGCGGGGACTTTCAGAACCAGCCCTTGAAAACCGTGTGAGCTTTTCAAAAAATTCTGATGATTTTCACACCAGTATTGACAGCTCCTACTACATCAATCTTCTGCGTGCTGATCCCTTATCTAACAACGAAGATGCCGTTCACAGATTGCCTGAAATTAGCTTTTCTCAAACTTCACAAAAAATTGCAGACTCCCCTTTTCGTTACAATTGGGATTTAAGATATTCAAACTTTACCCGTAGTTTTCAACCCTATGATGATTTAACGGCTAGTGGAACTGGGGCCTACCCCACCAATCCTCAAGGACCCGATTGTGAAAATGATCCCAACTGTGATTATACCTTTGACGGAGAATTCAACGACGGCATCGACTTGATTCGTGTCGGCCAAAGAATTGATCTAAAACCTCAGATCACAGGTTTTTTTAGATTTCATGAAGCCATCGATGTGATTCCAAAAGTGACTTACCGGGAAACTCAATATTTTTTCCCCGTGGGTGATGACCGTCAGCTCACCCGTCGATTTGTAAAAACAGAACTGACAAGTCGAATGCAGTTTTCCCGAGTCTACGGTCAAACATCCCTTGAAAGTGAAAGGTTCAAACATCTGATAGAACCAGAAGTCAGCTATTCTAATATTCCCTACCTCTATGCAGAGGAAAGTTCATTCTTTCCTTTGCAAACTTTTGTAAGCCCCACCATAGGATCCGCTACACCTGTGTCGGACGGAGATCTTAATAGTGGTCTCGGTGTTCAGTTTGATGAAACAGACCGAATTCTGGACCGAAACCTCGTCACTCTTTCACTTAATAACCGATTGATTCAAAGGTTATGGTCCGGCGACACAGCTCTTTACCGTCAAGTGGTGCAATTTAAACTTTCACAAAGCTACAACCTCAGCCGAGAGTCGCAACAAAATGGCGCCAGTCCCTGGTCCGATCTTGCAGGCCTTTTAACTGTTCGCTTTGAAAATATAGAAACCAACACCAGTTTTAATTATTTTCCTAAGCAAAATGTAACGAACGTAAAAACCAGAACTGCTTTTATCAACGAAAAGGGTCAGTTTTTTGAACTGGGCCTAGAGAAAACCTACACCATCGTTCAAGGCCAAAGAGTCGATGAATCAAAGCGAGTGGAAGATATCAGTTTTGGATTAGGTTTTTCCAATCGAGCTCTCAATTTTGTCGGACAATTTGTTTACGATAATAACTTTAAAAACTCATCTCAAGGTCAGCAAATTAAATCCTGGGGCTATATTGCTCAGTTAAAACCCCCAGGCGAATGCTGGCAAATTAATTTCACTCAAGATCAACAAGTTGGTGGTGACATAAGAACATTGATTGGGTTTGAATTTAGTTTTGATGGAGTTCCCAAGCCAGCGCCACCCAGGTCAACACTTGATCAATTCAGAAATTAATCTAAATTATAAATCTTTATTTGTTTATTATAAACAAAGGCTACCAAAACAGTCACAGATATATCTTTTCTTGCCTGCATCCACTCGCAGGCTCTGATCAATCTTTGTCTTTGTGAGCTTGAAACTCTTTCTTCCATCCATTCCAGGTGTGTTAATGTTTTCACTTCCACTAATGCAAGCTCTTGCTTTTGATTTTCAATAAAAAGATCCACCTCAGCAAATGGAGTCTTGAAGCGATGATTCAGAATAAAATAATTTTTTTGATGCAGATACAAAGCGACTTTAAACTCGGATTCAAGACCAACAAATTGTTTACAGCGAGAGGTACTCTTTAACTCCGCTAAAAGTTTTTCGATGCAGCGGAGTTGGTCCGTACTTTTGGATCGCTTCTCGGTGAATTGGTGTGGCGTAACCTTTGTGAATTTCAAATCCGTATTGAGGGTAGACAAGTGCAAGTTCCTTCATCTTCTGATCACGTGCCACTTTCGCAACAATGGAGGCCGCACTAATCGGAGCGAGCCTGAGGTCACCTTTGACAAAGGTTTGCTGCTGGTACCCGGGTTTGAGGTTGGATATTTTTTTATTTCCATCCACAAGAACCCAACCAGAATCCACCCCGACTACATTTTCCACAGCTCTTTTCATTGCAAGTAAACTGGCATGCAAAATATTAAGTGATTCAATTTCACTAATATTAGCAATTCCAATTCCGTACCTAGCTTCTGATTGAATTTTATAAGCCCAAGCTTCACGCCGGCTTTCGGATAATAGTTTGGAGTCTGTTAAATCCTGATCCCATTCATGATGAGGTAAAATGACAGCTGCTGCATAGACATCACCAGCTAAGCAACCTCTGCCGACTTCATCCACACCAAAAACAAAAAGCCCTTCTTGTTTGAAGGGCTTCCAGTCAATTTTATCAAAATTTTTAGAATTCAAAAAAAATTACTCAGCAGATTCAGTGGCTGAAATGGGAGCCGCTAATTCAGACTCGATACGAGCTGATTTGCCTTCTAAACCACGAAGATAATAAAGCTTTGATCTGCGAACTTTACCAGTGGCAACAAGTTCCACTCGGTCAAGGGCCGGGCTTGTCATTGGAAATGTTCTTTCAACGCCCACACCAGCAGAAATTTTTCTAACTGTGAAAGATCGCGAAGAACCAGAGCCTTGAGTTTTAATGACAATACCTTTGTAAAGCTGAACGCGTTCTTTATCGCCTTCTTTTACTTTAACATAAACGTTAACTGTATCGCCCGAGCCAAAGTTTGCGATGGATTTAGGAGTTTTTCGAGCCGTCACACGACGAACAAGATTTGTTTCAACTTTATTTTCAGAAGCTGCTTTTACTGTTTTCTTTTTAGCCATTTGTGTCCGTCCTTCGATTGCGATTTTATCAAGAAGCGTTATGAACTACCATGTCCCCAGCAGTCGGTCAAGAATGATGCTTACCGCTGACCTCACAGAAAGGTGACGGTAATCTTGAGCACCCGAACCTTTAATACTTTCCAAAACTCCACCTTGAGAACGCATAAAATCATCAGTCAGCCCGTAACCGGTGCCAAACATTAAAAATAGTGGTCTTTCACCCTTTTTCAAAAGCTCCCTGGTGGCTTGAAAGCTCCAAGCTTCAGCTCCCTCGACCGCTCGGGCATGAGTGCTTAAAATGACTGGATTTTCAGCCCCCCAATCGGCCAAGGCCGCTTCTAAATTGGGAGCCGTCCGCACAGGATTCAGGGCTGTTTTTCGCATGGGATTGAATTTGGAACCCGTTCCCACTTTCCAATGATCCAGAACTCGCTCGACAAACATCAGCTGTTCTTGAACCGGATGGATAATGTAGTACCGATCGACGGCGTACACGGTCGCAGCCCTTGCAATATCATGGATGTCAAAATTGGTAATGTTAGTGGCAACCACATCCTTTTGGCCGTCTAAAATGGGATAATGAACAAGAGCAATGGCAATTTTTGGCTTCAAAATTCCATCCCCTCAATGTCACAGACTTTTTTATCAACAGCACTTAACTGCGAATAAAATTTTTGTAAGCCTTTTTTTTCAAAATCATTAAGCTTGACCAAATCAGGCCTCTTTTTCATCGTCACAAGTTTAGCCACTTGATCTCTCCAGATTTGAATTCGTCCATGGTGCCCTGAAAGTAATATTTCTGGCACGGCTTGGTTTTGCCATATCTGAGGTCTGGTAAATAAGGGGCACTCCAATCCACCACCAGGGTTAGCAAAGCTATCATCAGTGGCAGAATCTAAGTGACCCAGGCTTCCAGGAATTTTTCTAACCACAGCATCAACTATGCATAAT
The DNA here is from genome assembly GCA_001464795.1 of Bdellovibrionales bacterium Ga0074139. Lineage (GTDB taxonomy): Bacteria > Bdellovibrionota > Bdellovibrionia > Bdellovibrionales > Bdellovibrionaceae. The sequence continues at coordinate 87,872 of LNEB01000003.1, read as the reverse complement.
GCGGCAAGCTCTCCTCCAGAGATCACAAAATCACCAATGGAAATTTCTTCATTCACGTGCGTGTTGATAAATCTTTGATCAAGTCCGGCATAGCGCCCGCAAATCAAAGTCACATTTTTTTTCTGATAAAATTCTTGAACTTTTTTTTCATTCAAAGCCGAACCTTGTGGAGATAAATAAACCACATGATCGGCTTTTTCGAGCCTTGATTCCAATGCAAGCTCCATGGTTTCTGGCATCATCACCATGCCATCGCCACCGCCAAAAGGTCGGTCGTCCACACTTTTGTGATTATCTACTGAAAAGTCTCGGGGGTTGATCAGCTGCAGTGAAAAAAGATTTTTCTTAAACGCAGAGCCCACTACCCCTTCTTGAAGGTAGGACTGAATCATCTCTGGAAAAAGGCTAAGGATTTGAAAATTCATTTTGTGGATTAAGACTTACTAGAAGTTAGGATTATTTGCGATTTAATTCAATAAGCTCTGGTGGAAAGTTCATCAGCACTTTGGAATTTTCAAAATCCATTTGTACAATAAAATCTTTCACAAATGGAACTTCAAACAGGTGTTCTTCGTTTCGTATAACCAGTAGATCCTGCGGTCCATTAGAGCTTACGGTCTGCACCTGACCCACGCACTGATCACCCAAGTAAACATCAAAACCGAGGATCTCAGACAAGTAAATAGTTTCACCTTTTTCAGACTGAAGCAGATCATCTGGAATGTAAAATTCCTGACCGATAAGACTTTCGGACTGATTTCTGTCTGATACATTGGCTAGTTGCATGATCAAACCTTCTTTATGAGGCTTAGATCTTTCAACGTTATGATCAGAGATTTCAGATTTTAAATTTTTGAGTTGGCAATTTTTTAGTTTTTTTGACCAGGAGGTGTCTTTTGAAAAGACGAAAATGAAAATTTCGCCTTTGAGCCCATGTGCAGATTTAACTTTACCCACATGGACATAGTTTTTCATGAGTTATTCAACGATATCGAGATGGTATCTTTTATTAAGCTTTGTCCCTGCGGCACGGATGATGGTTCGCATGGCAGCAGCTGTTTTACCTTGTTTACCAATGACTTTACCAAGGTCGTCTTTATCAACTTTTAAAGCAAGAAGAGTGGTTTGTTGGCCAGGGATTTCATCGACCTCAACATTTTCAGGTTTATCAACTAAGGATTTTGCCATGAATTCAACTAGATCTTTGAGATTGTCCATTCGTTACCTCTTAGGTCGGTTTATCCAAAAATTTCATGGGGAAAAATTCCCCATTAGAATGATTTATGGCAAAAATATGAGAAAACCAAGCTTTATTTAGTGCCTTGAGCGAGCTTAACAACGTGCTTAACACGGTCGGTCGCTTGTGCGCCTTTAGCTACCCATGCGTTGTATTTTTCCATGTCGATGGCTACTTTTTTATCCTGACCTCTTGGTGTAGGAATATAATAACCTAATACTTCCAAGTACTTGCCTGTTACATAACGGCGAGAATCAGCCACAGTGATTCTGTATTTAGGAGTGTGTTTCGTTCCAGTTCTTGCAAGTCTAATAACTACCATATTGTACCTCGGTTTTTTCGTGCGTTCGATTAATAACGAATTTTGTGAACACCTGCAAGTCTAAAATGGGAACTTAGGTTTTCCTAAGCCCTTCATTCCACCCATGCCCATTTTCATCATTTGGCTCATCATTTTTTGCATCTGTTCAAATTGTTTCACAAGCTTATTGATATCTTGCACTTGAGTTCCACTACCCGAGGCTATTCTTTGTCTTCTTGAGGCATTTAATACCCGGTGATCCCGGCGCTCTTTTGGAGTCATAGAACGAATGATGGCTTCAATTTTTTTCATCTCATCGTCCGGGGGAGTCATATTCTTCATTTGCTTCGAGATTTCTCCCATACCAGGCAAAAATTTGAGCACTCCTTCGATACCACCCATTTTTTTCAATGACTGAATTTGCGATAAAAAATCTTCCAAAGTGAATTGGTTTTTAGCCATTTTCCTAGCGGAATCACGAGCGTCTTTTTCACTGACAACTTCTTGGGCCTTTTCAACAAGGGATAACACATCCCCCATGTCTAAAATTCTTTTCGCTAAGCGATCTGGATGAAAAACCTCTAAGGCAGCCACTTTTTCACCCACACCTAAAAACTTAATGGGTAGTCCCGTGACCTCACGAAAGGAAAGAGCGGCTCCGCCCCTGGCGTCTCCGTCGACTTTTGTTAGCACAAGGCCTGTGAGCCCGAGTTTTTCATTGAATCCTTGAGCCACATTCACTGACTGCTGACCAATCATGGCATCAGCGACAAGTAGAATTTCAGAAGGATTGGATTCTTTTTTTAAAGCCTCAAGCTCGTTCATTAAAGCTTCATCAATTTGCAAACGACCGGCGGTGTCCACAATTAAAGCTTCGATGTCTTGGCTTTGAGCCCAAGCTTTGGCTTTTTTTAATCTTTCAAGAGGAGAATCTTTCAGATCCACAGCAAAGTAAGGAAGATTATTTTGTTTAGCTAAAATTTCTAGCTGTTCAGCGGCAGCAGGTCTGTAAGTATCCACAGATACAAGACCCGGTTTTTTTGTTAATTTTTGCCTGATATAAAGAGCTAGTTTAGCTGAGGTTGTGGTTTTACCATTACCCTGTAAACCCACCATTAAAATGGTGTTAAACGGCTTCGTAACATCAATAAAAACAGGCTCAGAGCCAAGAGTTGTTGTGAGCTCATCATGAACAATTTTGATAAACTGCTGACCAGGTTCCAGACTGCTTAAAACATCCGTTCCTATGGCCTTCGTTTTTACCCGTTCGAGAAAATTTTTAACAACTTTAAAATTAACATCAGCTTCCAAAAGGCTAAGGCGGATTTCTTTTAAGACATCTTCGATATTCGATTCTGTGATTTGACTTTGGCCTTTAAGCTTCTTAATGGAACCCAGAACTTTGTCAGATAGTTGTTCAAACATAGAAAACACTAATAGCTTGCTGATAAAAATTCTGCAAGACTTAAGCTATGAAAAGATCTGTCAATCAACTCACACGGATGATCCGCTTGCTCAGCTTTTTTAAAGTCCCATTACTGGCACTTTGTTGGCCCAAGGTGGTGGAGTTGACCGCAAGCACTGCGACCATCAGAATCAGAAGATGGTGGCTCACTTCCAACCACGTGGGCTCTATGTATTTTGGTGCCCTTGCCATGGGGGCCGAGCTCAGCGTGGCCACCCAATTGTTAATGCGCATGGGCTCTGAAAAACTGCCTGTCAGTTTTATTTTCAAAGATGCTCAGTTTCAGTTTTTATCAAGAGCGGAAGCTCATGTTTGTTTTCGAACCGATGAAGTCGCACAAGTGGATGAATTAATTGCTGAAACTTTAAGGTTAAAAACTCGCTGTGATAAAACTATCAATGGTTATGCCTACACTGTTAATGAGCCCACAAAAAAGATCCTTGAGTTTCAAATCACACTCTCCCTTAAGCCTACAAAAAAAGGAATGTTATGATCTTATCAAAAATTCTAGTTTCATTGATTGCCGCTTTGCACATCTACATTTTGGTTTTAGAGATGTTTTTATGGACAAAACCATTAGGCTTAAAGGTTTTTAGACAATCACTCGAAAGAGCAGAAACTCAAAGGGTCTTAGCTGCCAATCAAGGACTTTATAACGGTTTTCTAAGTGCGGGCCTGATTTGGGGACTTATCCATCCCGATATCTTAACTGGATTTCAAATTCAGTTTTTTTTCTTAGGCTGCATATTGATTGCTGGAATTTACGGTGGTCTTACTTTTTCAAAAAGAATTATGTATGTGCAAGCGGCTCCAGCGGTGATCGCTGCAGTCAGTTTATGGGTAGGAATTTAAATGAAGTTAATAATTGCAATGCTCAGTTTGATTTCATCTTTAGTACTAGCGCAAAAAGTTGAAGCTGACAGCATTTTAGGTGTCTGGTGGTCACCCAAAAAAGATGCTCACATTGAAATCACGAAAACTGACAATCGCTACAATGGCCGCATCATCTGGTCACTTCCAGAAAAAGCCGAAGACTTGGATACCAAAAACCCAGATCCAAAATTACGCAATGAAAAATTAATGGGGTCTACTCTTTTAAAAAACTTTAAATTTGATGGAGAAAAATGGGTGGACGGGACCATTTATGATCCCAATAACGGCAAAACTTACTCGTGCAAAATGACTTTAAAAGGAAACCTGCTCAGTGTACGGGGCTATATTGGTTTTTCGCTTTTGGGTCGTACGGAAGTGTTTGAAAAATTTAAGTAACTATTGGCAAGCAGTTAAATTTAACACAACAAAATAATTACTGCCATATTTTGTTCTACACTCAAATCTTCCATTCTTAGTAATTTCACTAACAACCAAACCACCCTTGGCAAACCACTGAATTCCATTTTGATATTGAGTATCACAAGTCAAAGTGTACCGAAGATCACTATCGCTAATATCTTCAAAATAACATCCTGGTTTAACAGATGTATTAGAAATGTCCCTGCCACAAATAATGTTTTGATCAAAAATTTTCTTAGGTAAACCAGAACGGCCCGTCCAGACTGCTGTCAGTGGTTCAAAAGTGAATACTACACTTCCAAATTTATCAATATTGTCAGAAATATTTTCTGCTTTACAGACGACTTGGGAAGGAAGAGCCCATGTTGAGAAACTTATAAATATTAAAATAATAACTATTAATGATTTTTTCAAAAAAAACCTCCGTAAATCTTATTAAGAATAACTTGTAACTGATTGCTGTCAATAATGGAGGAACTTACAAACATTATAAAGTTTATAAATGAAGCAAGTAGTCAAATATGAACACTAGAAAGAAAACTTAACGATTAATGGAACTTGCGAACTCAAGTTCTGGGTTTTCGCGTGCAGCCCAGTTCAGATCCCATTCCTGATTTAAAAGAAGAACAGGTTGATCTTGCATATCACGGTAAAGATTATGACCCTTCACCTCAAAAACAGCCTTGCCCTGTTTGTCTCGAGGCCAACGAGCAACGGTATAAGATAATCGATTAAGCTTTGCTTCCAAGTTGTACTCGTCTTGCAGTCTGTGGACTAAAACTTCAAATTGAAGTTCACCGACAGCACCAATTAAAGGATCTTGATGACCGATGATGGGATCAATGAAAATTTGAATGGCCCCTTCTTCAGCTAAATGCTTTAAAGCTTCCTGAAGTTTTGATCTTTTTAAAGCGTCACGAACCGTCAGTTTTGCAAATAATTCGGGCGCAAATTTAGGAATGTCTTCAAACTCAACTTTTCCAGCAGAGGATACAGAATCACCAATGGCAAAATTTCCTGTGTCATTGATTCCAACAATGTCACCGGCGTAGGCCACGTCCACCGTTTCACGGTCTTGGGCAACAAATTGATTGGAATACGCAAGTCTGAGCTCCCGGTCTAGGCGCGAGTGAAACACTTTCATTCCACGCTGAAATTGGCCTGAGCAAATTCTGATGTAGGCCACGCGGTCTCTGTGCCTGCGGTCCATATTGGCTTGAATTTTAAATACAAAGCCAGTGAAGCGATTATCCAAAGGGCTGAGAGACTCTTGAGGTTTGATGGGTCTTGGAATAGGCGCAGGTGCATATTTGCAGAAAAAACTTAAAAATAAATCCACACCGAAATTTTGTTTGGCAGAACCAAAAGTCACCGGAGAAATTTCTCCTGCTAAAAAGGCTTGTTCATCAAATGGTGGCAAAGCCCCTTCGACAAGTTCAAGTTCATTTAAGACCTGTTCAGCAGATTCACGGTCCAAATACTGATGCAAAAGTTTTGATAAGTCCTGACCAATGGTAGGAACAATGTGAAACTGTTCCACTTCATCCCGACGCTGATCATAAATCATAAGCTCTTTTGTTAGCCTATTAAAAATACCTTTGAATCTTTGACCGATCCCCAGCGGCCATGTCACAGGATAGCACTGCATGCCTAAAGTTTTTTCGATTTCATCAATTAATGTGAGGGGATCTTTTCCTTCACGGTCGAGTTTATTAATAAATGTAAAAATGGGAACTTTTCTGTAACGACAAACTTCATAAAGTTTTTTAGTTCGCTCTTCCACACCTTTGGCGACGTCGATCAACATACAAGCAGAATCCACAGCCATGAGTACCCGGTAAGTGTCTTCCGAGAAATCTTTGTGTCCTGGAGTATCGAGTAAATTAACCCTTAACTTTTGGTAATCAAAGGTCATCACACTGGAAGTAATGGAAATTCCTTTTTGTCTTTCAAGCTCCATCCAGTCCGAGGTCACGGCCTTGGTTCCTGATTTCCCTTTCACTTCCCCTGTTTCGTGAATCACACCGCCGTGATAAAGAAGTTTTTCAGTCAATGTGGTTTTACCCGCATCAGGATGGGAAATAATTGCAAAAGTTCTACGCCTTTGAATCTCTTCTGCAATGACGGGACTGACGTTCATGTTCTTGACCTCAAATTGAGTTAAATGCTACTTGTTTGAACATAATTTACCACTTGGCTTGCACCCAAGATACAAGGATGAATTGATGACCAGATTAGACCTATCAGATATTTTATTGCCTGACACCCCCTTTTTCATCACGGCCTTCTATCAATTCATCCCTATAACTGACCCCGAAAAAATGAAGTTACAGCTGACTGAAAAAGCCCAAGAGTTAGGAATTTTGGGTCTTATTGTCCTTGGGACTGAAGGCTTCAATGCCACCACATGCTGTCAAAACAAAGACCACTTTGAGGCTTGGAAAAAGTATTTTAAAGAACTTTTCAACCTTGAATCCCTTAACAACAAGGACTCGGAATCCCAGTTGCCGCCTTTTTTAAAGTTATCAATTAAAGTAAAACCGGAAATTGTCACCACAGGTCGCACGGATTTGAAACTTCCAAAAGAAAAGCAAAATCAAAACTTTCACCTTTCACCTGATGAATGGGAAGAAGTTTTAAGAAGCGAAAAAGAAGACGTTGTCGTCATCGATACAAGAAATTGGTACGAATATCAGCTGGGAACGTTCAATGGGGCACTCAACCCCAATATCGAAAAGTTCACGGAATTTCCCAATTATTTTAAAAAGCAAAATATTTCGCCTGATAAAAAAATACTTATCTTTTGTACCGGTGGTATTCGCTGCGAAAAAGGTATTTTAGAGCTGCAAGAAGAGGGCTTTAATAATGTCTACCAGCTGGAAGGTGGCATCCTTAATTACTTAAAAGAAAAGCCTCATCAGTCTTTTACCGGTGAATGTTTTGTTTTTGATAACCGAGTCGCCGTCGATCAGGAACTCAAGCCCACAACCATCTATAAACTTTGTCCCCATTGTGGCCAGCCTGCGGCCACTCGCCTTCAGTGCGTGCGCTGTGATCATGAGTATTTGATTTGTGAGTCTTGCGTAAAAATAGAGTCAAAAAAAGACACTTGTTCGAAAAACTGTGCATTTCAATGGCAACTTAATAAAAAGAAAGGGCCCCATCAAGAGGCCCCTTATTCAAAGGTTATTAAAAAATTAAAAACCTAAGAGTTAGTATTTCAAAAAACTAACCCTTAATTTTTTGAATCTTTTTACGAAGATCGGTTTCCACTTCGTTTAAATAGGAAACCACGTAAACATCAAATAATTCTTTGTCTTTGAGCTTGTAGAGCTTAGCAATTTTCTTCAAAGACTTAACTGGTGGGTGAGAAAGACCACGTTCCCAGTTGCTTACAAACTGTGGTGATGAATATCCAAGTTTAGATGAAACAAAAGTTTGAGAAAGACCTAAGCTTTCGCGGCTTTTTTTAAGATAGTTTGATAATTCTGCCATTGTATACCTCTTTGACTGTATGTAGTTAATAATGTGTTTACAGCAATGACTACACTATATTTGATATAAAAAATAATCATCAACAAAATTGAGAGTTTTACTCGTAGTCTTGACAGCCCTGTTCTGAAACAGGAATTGTTACAAAAAAAGTATCGTCCCCTAATTGCGTTTTACGCACCACTGAGAAGCGAAATCTTCGTGTAAAAAACTGATTTTTGAGAGTGGATTCTGTGATCCTTACAAGTGAAAAGCTAGTAAACAAAAGTTCCTTTGCTGATGCTGTGCTTTTCCCACCACACTCTACTTTGGTTTCAGATTTATTTTTATTAATTGTCCATTCACAATCATTTTTTTTAAAGCGAACTTCAAAGCGGCTTCCGAGTGGCTCTAGTTGCTGAAATTGGTAGCGGCTCCAATCAAGAGAGCTGGGTCTTAACGGCCCTTCAATTTGCGGCATATACGTATAACCAAGGGGTGAAAAAACCTGAATCGATAAGTCTTGATCAAGCCAGTCGATGGCCACCGCCACATCCCGTGGATGTTTTTGACAGAAAATTTGTGCTGACCAACTAGGCAATGATAGAAGATTAAGAATAATTAATAGGCTTAAGATTTTCATTGGACTTCAATCTAACATTAAGAAATATAATTAAGCATGTTTAAATTCATAATGACTCTATTCTTTGTTTGTTTATCTGCTCAGGCCCACAAGGCTCACTCCCATAATTTGGGATCAGCCAATCTTGCCTTTGATGGGGTGAAAGGTTTCTTTGAACTTGAAATTCCAGCCACGGCCATTATTGACTTCGAACATAAACCTAAAAATTCCATCCAGAAAATGAAACTGCAAAAGTCTATTCAGTCATTAACAGAAAGTTTACCTAAAATTTTAATTTTAGACGAAACTTTTGGCTGTCAGTTGTCAAATTCCCAAAGTAGCGTCATCTATAGCGGCAAAAATGACAGCCATTCCGAGTTTAAACTGACCGCTGAGATCCAATGCCTTCAAACGCCCACTTTACCAAAGATCAAAATCAAAGCACTTTCAGAATTTCCCAAACTTGAAAAAATTCAAGTCCAAACAATAATAGGCACACAACAGAAAAGCTTTGTTCTGACACCTTCCAAGGACACCCTGAATTAGTTGCAAATGATTTGCAACTGCGAATGAGTTGTGGCATTAGATCCCTCCTATGGGATGGTCAGATAACTTATTGCAATCTGGAATAAAAATGACTTTGCAGCGTAAGCTGATTACAAGTCGCATTGAAAAAGAATCCCAGCCTTTTTCAGCCGAAGAGCTTCATGCAAAGGGCCTTAAGCAAAAACAAATCGATTTGGCCACTGTTTATAGAACACTATCATTACTTCATGAAAAAGGCTTTTTACAAAAAAGTGAATTCGGCGAAAGAAAATCCAGGTACTGGAAATCCACGACCCAAAGACATCAGCACACCTTGTTTTGCAAAGACTGTGGCTCCATTGAAACTTTCAGTGATTGCCAACTTCACGATCAGCATCAAGATCTATTAAAATTAGGTTTTACCGAACTGACCCACCGAGTGGAATTCATTGGCCGCTGCCCCAGTTGCAGCCAGCAAGAGGCTACAAAATGAATCTCTCTATCAACAACCTCACAGTTAAAAACCAAAATTCAGTTTTGATTAAAAATTTAAATCTTCACCTTGAACTTGGTAATAGACTGATCGTATATGGATCCAACGGTTGTGGAAAATCCACTTTGATCAAACTCATGTTTCACTCGATCCAAAAAAAGCAAAATTCCATTGAATGGGGTTTTACATTCAATGATGTGCAGTATGTGCCTCAGGAAAATCCCTTTCATTCGGCGACGCCCGATTACGTGATTGATTTTTTAGTCAAAAGTCAGAATCTTAACTTTCCATTTGCCAAGTCCCATTTGGCTTCTGAAAAATCCTTTGAGATTCTAAAAAAAGTAGAACTAGCAAATAAGCCACTCAGCCAATTATCAGGTGGTGAAAGACAAAAATTAAAAATTGCTCAAGCCTTGTTATTAAACGCTAAAGTTTTACTTTTAGATGAACCCTTCAATGGAGTTGACCAAAAAAGTCAAACTCAGATCTATTCCTTACTCAATCGAATTCAAAATCAAACCTTACAGATTTTGGTGCTACATAACTTATTAGACATCAGGAAAATGAACTCCCCCGTTTTATGGATAGAAAATCAACAAGCTTTAATACTCAGTCCTCAGGATTGGTTTAGAAAAGTGGATCAACAGTTTCATCACAGTCACTGCGAACACGCTGAGGTTTCGTGGACTATTTAAATTTTTTGGCCTCACCTCTATTTTGGCAATCTTACTTAGGAATTGGCTTACTCAGTATTAATTTTGCAATTATTGGCACCACTTTAATTGAAAAAAAAATGAGCCTCTTTGGCGATACTTTTAGTCATGCCATTTTGCCAGGCGTGGTGATCGCAGGTATCCTGGGTGGATCCAGTTTACTGTCTTTGTTATTGGGTGGTTGGTTATCGGGATTTTTACTGATGGCTGTCACATTACTTATTTCTAAGTTTGGAAATATTCGCAAAGACTCTTCGTTTGCATTTATGTCCGTTTTTTTTATCTCTATCGGCATGATATTATCTTTTAAATTTCAAACTTCCACTGACTTGTTACACTTGCTATTTGGTAATTTGTTTGTGTTTGACCAAGAACTTTTGTCTTATACTTTTGGCCTAACTTTAGTCACCTTAGGAGTTTTTTATTTTTCCAGAAACATTTGGAGTCTTTGGATACTTGATCCCTCTTTTCCACTGATCAAAGCCCGCTTGATTGGCCCCATTGCTGTGATAAGCCTTCTACTATTTGTGACACATTTGACTCTGGGACTTTACAGCCTGGGTACTTTAATGGCCGTTGGACTATTGATTATCCCAAGTCTTTTTGCACAAAAATTTTATACTCTGTTGTACAGTCGGATCATAGCTGCCACAGTTTTTAGCTTTATTAGCCACTTTTTTGGTCTGTCGATTTCATTTTTATTCGATTTGCCTATTGGACCCAGTCTTATTTTAAGCGCCTCTCTTCTTTTCATTTTCGTTTGCCTCTTATTTCTTAATTACCGAAGGGTACCTGCATGAAGAATTTTTGTGTTTTTGTTTTATTAAGTCCTTGGATTTTACCAGCTCAGCCTCAAGTGACCAGCACTTTTTCTATTTTGACTGACATGGCTGAACAACTGGCATGTTCAAATATTATGATTCACAGCTTAGCACCAAAAGGTGTTGATCCCCATAGCTACAAAGCCACCGGTAAAGATATGATGGAAATATCCAAATCTCAGATGCTGCTGTACTTTGGAAACGGGATCGATAGTTCAGCTTACAAAATTGCAAAAAAGGCTTCTCCAAACATCATGGATTGTAAAGCCTTTACCCATGACAACCAATCGGGCCTAGATCCCCATGCCTGGCAAAGCCCTTTAGCCGGAATGCAGATTGTTAAAAATATTGCGACTTGTTTAAAAAAAATCTTACCAAAACAGATTCCATCCATTGATGCCAACCAAGATCGAATCCTTCAAGAACTTGATATTATTCATTCCGATTATCAAAAAAAATTAGCCACTCTCCCTGAAGGGTCAAAAAAACTACTCACGGCCCACAAAGCCTTTGGTTACCTAGCTCGTGATTTTAAGCTTGAGACCTATTCTGTCATGGGATTTGACAATCATGGCGAACCCTCAGCTCAAAAACTGCAAAAACTGGTGGACGTGATCAATCAGAATAAAATCAAAGTTCTTTTTCCTGAGGGAAATTATATATCTTCATCACTGAAAAGATTAACCACTTTAACTGGCATTAAAGTGGGGCCTGCGCTTTTATCTGACTCTTTGCCAAAAGATTTATCAAAAGTAAAAAACTACCAGGAATTTTTAAAGTACAATTTAGAACAAATTTATCAAACATTAAGGACTCAACCATGAACACATTAAAAACACCCGTCACTGTGCTTACAGGCTTTTTAGGATCTGGAAAAACCACCCTACTTAATTATATCTTAACAGCTAAGCATGGAAAAAAAATTGCTGTCATTGAAAATGAATATGGTGAAATCGGAATTGATCACGAAATAGTGGTGAATGCTGATGAAGAAATTTTTGAAATGAACAACGGCTGCATTTGTTGCACTGTCCGCGGAGATCTCATTCGCATTTTAAATCAGTTAGCCAAGAAAAAAGACAAGTTTGACTATGTCATTATTGAAACCACAGGAATGGCAGACCCAGCTCCAGTTGCACAGACTTTTTTCGTGGACGAACAAATCAAGTCTCAATTTCAATTAGATGCCATCATCACGGTCGTGGATGGCTACCATGTGCTTGAGCAACTGGAAAGATCCCCTGAATGTCCCCAGCAAATTGCTTTCGCAGATGTGATCTTGCTTAATAAAACAGATTTGATTGATGAAGCTCAAAAACAAAAAGTCACACAACAAATCCAAGCCATCAATCCAGGTGTTCAAGTGGTGCCTACCATCAAGGGTGAAATCAATCTCGAGACAATTTTAAATGTGGGAAGTTTTGATCTAAATAAAACTCTTGAAATTCATCCTGACTTTTTAAATGGTCATAAACATCATCACCACAGCCAAGTGGGCTCTGTGGGTCTTACCACAGATAAAGAGCTGAACATTGAAAAATTTCAGGCCTGGATAGGCAACCTATTACAAACTCAAGGCGCTGACATCTACCGCGTGAAGGGACTCATCGCAATGCCAGGTCAAAGTCAAAAATACGTATTTCAAGGTGTGCATATGCAAACAGAAGGACAATTGGGATCTCCATGGAAAGAAAATGAAATTAGAAAATCTCAGCTCGTCTTTATCGGTAAAAACCTAGACCGCGAGAAGTTAACTGAAGGATTTTTAGCATGTCACAATTAGAGGCAGAAGTTCCCATCATCAGACCCAGATGGCTGAACATCACTGAGCAACCGGTCGTGCAATTGAAATTCGCAAATGACAACAAAATGGTTCTTGCCGGACTCAGTGATGGACAAATTGTTCTCATTGATTATGAATCAGGTAAAACAATCACATCCCTTCAGGCTCACAAAATGGGACTTATTGATTTTAATATCTGTCCACAAAAAAACAAAATGGCTTCTTTAGGTGAAGATAACTTTGTCAATATCTATCAAGTCCTTCCAACAGGATTAGAACTTTTAAAAAAATGGAAATCCAAATTTTGGGTCGAGCAAGCCATCTGGAAAAATGAAATTCTATATCTTTCATCAGGAAAAAACCTCTATCAATGGTTAATGAATGAAGAAGAACCTCGACTGATTGAAACCTGGGCTCATTCTATTTCCTCCTTACAGTTCAATGAGAAGGAAGAATTAGGTGTGGCTGGTTACAGTCGATTTTGCCTTTACGACACAGAAGATGATTTTAAAAAAATAAAAAATTTTGAATGGAAAGGACAACTTGAAAAACTTGTTTTTTCCCCAAGGGATCGATTCGCCGTTTGCGCCTCTAACGACTTATCTATTCATATTTGGGATCTAAAAAAAGATAAAGATTTGGCCATGCGGGGCTTTCCACAAAAAATCACCGATCTTAGTTTTCGTAAAGATGGACTGTACATGGCCAACGCAAGCGGTGAAGAATTTATGGTTTGGGACTATATGGATCCAGGACCAGCTGGAAAAAAACCTCAAGTGTTTGGACCCTTTGAAAAGCCTGTGCAATTTTGTAAATATCAAAACAAAGGAAAAATGCTAGCAAGTTTTGGTCAAGACGGAGTTGTTTTATTCTGGAGACCGGATCTTTTTGATGATCAGCCTCTGGCCATCGCAGGAATCAGGGATCAGGCCATCACTGCTGCCTTGTGGACAAATGATGATTTAGAAGTGATCACAGGTCTTAGCACAGGTTTTGTGGCCTGTTATCCAACTCCTCAGGTGACTGAGAAATAGTTTATGGTACAGAATTTTTTAAAGCATGAGTTTCTTCCATTTGAAACCCGCGAAAAAATGCTGGAAGAAATTTTATGTTACAGTCCCATTTGGGAGAATCGCTTTTCTGATTCAAATCCTCCCCCCAAGGGTCAAACACAACGACAATTGTTAAGACCTGTTTACTGGCTTGGGAATTGGCAGTTTGCTTGTCATAACTATTATCATCCACCAAAAGGAATCGATCACCGTTGTGTGCAAGCAGAAGCTTACGGACCCATTGTTAAAAAATTTGTGAATCAAATCGAAATGATCGTAAAAGAAAAGTTTAACCCCCAAGACATTCCAAAGGATTGGCATCTGAACACCTGCCTTATTAATTACTATGGATCAAAAATTGAAAATGGAAAAAAAATCGATGCGGCCCGTGTTGGAGAGCACAAAGATTTTGAGCCTGGGCCCGTGGCATCCTACTCATTTGGTGAAAGGGCCCTGTTTCAGTTTGTGCAAAGCCAAAGAAAAATAGGCCCTAGCCAAGTGATGCTTCAACAATGGCTAGCTGATAATAGTTTACAAATATTTGCAGGCCCCAAGTATAAGGATCTCTATTTCCACCGTGTTCAACGGGTTGAAAAAAATAAATTTTTAAATTTACCAAAAATTGACATTCCTGATTTTGAAACTCGAAGAATTAATTTAACATTTCGCTACGTTCCTGTTCAGCACATCAAGAAAATTCAAGATTTTCCAACGCACCTTAGGCAAGATGTAGCCCCTTACATTCAGGAACTTTCAAAAAAATCAGCTTTTTGGAAAAAACAAATTTAAGCGTTGGTCATATCAGGCACATCAAAAACTTTAACCTTGGTAGCACAGGGTCTTGCCATCATTCGCTTCATGTACTTTTCCATTGGGGGATTGTCTTGAACTAAATAATCCCAGGCTCCTGGAATGACCGCTGCTAGCATAATGTCAGCTGCTGAAAAGCCACTGGGTAAAATATAATCCTGTTTTTCTAGAATGGGGTTTAGTACTTTTTTAAAAATTTCACACTGAGCTTGCACGAATTTTTTGATCTCAGAAATTTCAGCTTCTGACTTTCCATCAAAGGTAAACATTCTAGCTACCACTGATTCCAAAGAGGCCACTGAAAAGACCATCCATTGATAATAAAGCGCTCGCTCTTGCGAATTCAGATCAGGCGCTAACTTTTGTTTACCTTGATAACGATCAGCCAAATGCAAACAAATACCCACGGATTCATGCAGTGTTATATCTCCATCACGAACAGTGGGCACTCGGCCCATGGGGTTTAAGGCTCTGTATTCGGGGGTGTTGAGCTCTCCTTTTTTTCGACTTAGAAAATGATCCTGGTAAGGAACTTCTAATTCTTCTAGCAGCCAGCGTACTCGGTCACTTCGGTCTTGATAGCCCATGCAATAAATTTGTACTTTCATGTTCCTTGGCTCACTTTCGTAATTATTTTTTTATGGTTAATTTGCCATGTTTCGTTTTCAGTGGAGGCTTCGATATTATAATCTTTAACAGTTTTTCTTTTCAATTTAAGGCTTATTCCAAAACAAGCTGATTTTTCAGAATTTTCAAGCAGATCCACATGAGCCGCGTAGTGCCCACTTTTTTTAATAAACAAAGTTTGATCATTATAAAGCATCGCAAGGCAAGTTTTGATTTTATTGGAATCACTTTGTGCAAATGAGAAATGAAGATAGGAAAAAAGCAAAAGCATCATAGCCATCAATGTTCGAATCGATGGCTATGGATTGTCAAGAGCTATAGCCAGTCTTTCAAATAATGGCCTACCACTTGGTCAGCAATTTTATCATAGCCCGCTTTGTTAAGATGAAAGGCATCTGTGATTTCTTTGCCATTTAGTTTCACTTTGAAAAACACAGACTGATCGGATTGATAATCAAGAATGCCACCCACTTGAATTGGATTTTCTGGAGTAGAAATTAAATTGGGACTGAGTGTTTGTCCTGGTTTTAAATTCACATCAGAATTTCCAAAGTGGTACTGCATAAGGCCATAGTGCTGAATGTAAAATAGCTTTTTCTGGTCCGCTATTTTCGCAATGCGATCAGAGAATCTGACAACGGCAGAGTTCATTTCAAAAGGCGTGGGCCGACCCATCTCATCAAAGGCTTCACGGTACTCTGCGATGGGGTGATCCAGGTAAAATCTGGGAAAATCATAACCTGATAATATAATTTTTAGATCAGGTCTGAGCTTTTGATAAGTGGAAACAACTTTTTGAATGTGTCCAATGACCCGGTCAAACACCACTTGCTCTTCAGCCAAGGTCATTGATTTATTCCACTCGTTCATGATGTCATTACCACCAAGGCTTAAGTAGATCACTTCCACCCCTGGATCTGCTAATTTCAGAAGAGCTGTTTTATGAAAAGCAGTATCAAGCCAATCTTGAGCTCTAACGCCCACACGAGTGGTTGTGAAGCATGTATTTTGTACTTTAACATCGTTAATACCCGCTTTCACCAAAGCACGGTCGAGGCTGTTGTACTCACAGATAAATGTGGACCATGAATCACCGACAACAAGAATGGATCTGCCCGATTCTTTGCAGGAAACAAGTGCTAGAAGGCTTAGAATAAGAACAATTTTAGACATCATAGGGGGTTCCTCCTGGTATTTAGATCGGTCACACCAGGATCAGAATTAAGTCCAGTTTCAGGACCAATAGACTTACTCAGTAAGACTTAAGTCTTGAGGTTTGCTTTGAAAACCGCTTAGATTCTAAAATTATGAAATTATTTATTTTGATTTTAATTTTTATTTCCGCTCAATCCTTTGCTTCACAATATGATTTTATAATCATGCGCCATGCCCGTGCTCCTGGTACGGGGGACCCCAGTCACTTCAAGCTAGGTGATTGTAAGACTCAAAGAAACTTATCAGCTGATGGTATTCAGCAAGCCAAACAATTAGGTAAAACTCTGCCAAAAAAATTAAAAGTCTATTCTAGTCAGTGGTGCAGGTGCCTTGATACAGCTCGAAATTTAAACCGAGGTGAAGTTGTTGAACTGCCATTGCTCAATTCTTTTTATCAGGACAGGGGTTTAGAAAATGACCAAACCAAGAAGCTGAAGAATTGGATCAATCAAGAGTTAAAAAACAAACACTTGTTTATACTTGTTACACATCAAGTGAATATCACGGCTTTGCTGGACGTATTCCCTGCCGAGGGACAGCTTATCTTTGTGAAAAAGAAAGATTCGGGAGCCTTGGAAGTGGTTAAAACCCCTGAAATCTCGATTGACTTGACGCGTTAACTTCCCTACTTCTCAATTGAGTCAACTTTCGCTATATATTTTGATTCTCGTTTTCGTGGTGGTCGTAGCTCAGTTGGTAGAGCATGGGATTGTGATTCCCAGGGTCGCGGGTTCAAGCCCCGTCGATCACCCCAATTAAATCTTGTTTATACGTAAGGGGCCATTTTGGCTGTTTCAGTTACTGAGTATGAAAAAGCTTTGAATGCCCTCAACGAATCAATCCTTTTTGCTCAAAAAAGTTTATCAGACGATTCTGTTTTTAAAATTGCACGCGATGCCTGTATCCAGAGGTTTGAATTTTGCGTAGAATTAGCATGGAAAACATCTGCAAAGCACATGGGAAGTTCAAGTAGCACAGCTAAAACTGTCATTCGTGAAATGGCACAGAATGGATTAATTCAAAATCCAGATTTATGGTTTGATTTCATTGAAGCTCGAAACCGATCTTCACATACATATGATGAAAATCAAGCCGTTTTGGTTTATAATACGATTGGCAAATTCCTACCAGAAGCTATTAAGCTTCTTGAGAAAATTAAATGAAATTTGGACTTCGTGAAAAAGACTTAGAAGTTTTAAAAGAAATTCTGTTTAAACCCCTGATGAACCAAAATGTCAAAGTATGGGTTTTTGGATCCCGAGCAAGGGGTGATCATCGTGAATTTTCAGACATCGATATTTTATACTCGACGGAAAAAAATATCTTGCCCGATGGACTTATTTCAAAAATCAAAGAAAACCTAGAAGACTCAAATCTGCCGATCAAAGTGGATTTAGTTGCTATCGATGAGTTAGCAGCAAGCTATAAGGATCAAGTTCTCAAAGATCGCATTGTAGTTTCTTAAGAAGGATCATGGAATCAAGTCGACTGTACACACTGGATTGGGATATTAAGATGACCCCTTATCTTGATCTCATTGAACAAGATCCAGGATTTAAATCTTTCTGCTATCCCCCATCCTATGATTTTTCGACTGATGATCTTAAAAAGAAATTCATATCTAATAAAATAAATTTACAGGGTACCTATGGCTCTTGCAAAAGGCCTGTTTTCACAAAAAGTGGAGATGAATTTATTGGCCTCATGGGACTTGAGCCTTTTGAATTTGAAAATAAAGATTATTTTGAAATTGGCTTTAGACTACTTGAAAAACATTGGGGCAATGGTTACGCAATAGAATTCTCTAGAGCATTGATCGAAAAATTTAAATTAAAAAACCTTAAAACTCCAATAGGTGCACTAGCTCACATCAACAATTCAACCTCACAAAATTGTTTGATTAAATTAGGATTTGAACCTGTAAAGGAGTTTGTTCATAATGAAGAAATTCACGTCTGGTACAGCATGAATTGATAGCCGCCACATCGTGCCACAAACCTCTCTCTTCTGGACACAGGATCTCTAACTATGGAAAGTAAAATTCTATGTATAAAAGAAGAATGTTCTTGATTTTAATTCTTATAAGTCTTGGTTTCTATTTTTTCTCTAATATGCCTCCAGTAGCTCAGCTCAAGAACAACAAGGATGTGAGGCCCATCTCTAATATTGCAGTGACAACAAACCCAGTGAAATCAAATGACACCCTTGTCCCATCCGAAATGCCTCCTGTCACTTCGGATACTGTTGTAAACTCAGAAAAGCCTCGACAACTTTCTGCTGATGAAATTGATGAATTGAGAGGCAAAACAAAAAGTTTTTTAGCAGCTTTATATACAGCACAAAAAGCTTTTCACACAGAATATAACCAGTACATCACAGACTATATCGCTATTGGAATTTCTCCCGCTGAACCAATTCTTCCTTTTAAAGCTGGATTTTTAGAATCTTCAGAGGAACCTCTCGAAATTCCTATCGATGCAAATATAGATGCTAGACGCTTGGACAGTGACTTTTTTGTTGGTGAAAAAGATCGTTTCACAAATGAAACGATCCAATACGGTCCCTTTGTTCGTGATATTAATCTGTCTTCATACAAAGAGTTTTGTAAAAACCGTTGCACAGCTGATAGCGAAAGCTTTGAAATGCTGATTGCAACACCCTTAGGGAATCACAATCAGATTGATGTTTGGCTTGTAAACGATAAAAAAGAATTTATCTTGGTACAAGATGGTACAAATACAAGGCAAGTTGAATAAGCTACTAGTTTAAACGTAAGTACGCATCTTCAATGGTAGATGACCTTTATCCGCAAATCCCAATAAAACAAACTGCCCTGCCTTTGAAATCCGAATTGTGGTTAACGAAGTATGACTAACATCCATTTTTAACCAATTTTTCTCTGAAATATCCAGAGCCTTACAAACCCAATGACGAATAACATTGCCATGGGCTACTACGACTTCAGTACTTTGCCCTCTCTGTGGAATTTTGAATAACCTTTTGAATGCAAGGTCAGCATTTTTTCGGGCAACTCTCATCTTAGCAAGAATCTCTTTTTTCTTGTCTGGCGGTATTCCCTTGGTGATTAATTGGTTAAAACCTATTGTGCCTGGTAACAGACCTTCGCGAAATATATCCTTTGCAGTAAATTTAAGGCCGAGGTGTTGACCAATAACATTCGCTGTTTCTTTTGCTCGCGGCATTGTGCTGCAATAAATTTTAGATGGCTTTAAAAGAGCTATCGCTTTAGCAGCTATTTTTGCCTGTTTGCGGCCAAGACTCGTTAGCTTCTCAGGATCTGAAGTGTATTGACCATGACGAACAAAAATAATTGTACGAAAAACTTTAGGTTCAAAATCCATGAATAAATTAAACTATAAATATCAAAATTCGTCACTATTGAAAGGATTGCGGTGCACATCAGCTATTCGAAAGACTCATCAAACCCAGCCAATCCTAGCACTCAATAATTGCATCATCCCAAATCTCGCCCGTCATGGAGCAAGTGAGCAATATTTCTGAAACTCTCGTATGAAATCAAAACACATATCTGGCAGTTTTACCGAGACAAAAAGTTTTCCCTCAAAAGGCCGTAGACGAGCATATTTAAAAATTTGCCGTTTTTTTGATAGTCTTGTTTGAGGTAGCCTTTTCTTTACAAACCAAACTTTATCATTACTTTTTCTGAGCTTGGATTTTTGCAAAGTTGATTGTCAATACAATCTTGAAGCAACAGTCCTTCATAGGAAAAACCATTTCTTTCTGCAACTTTTTTTGAACGAAGATTTTCCTTATCACAGTTGATAATTGCTTTATTAAAACCCAAACGCTTCATTTCAGATAAAACGAGCTGAAGAGCTTCACTGACATAACCTTTGCCTTCTTCTTTTTTTTCAATACCGTAACCAACTTCAGCTTTATGATCCAAGTAGGAAATTGTATGGACGTGTATGGACCCAATCGCCTTGTCGTCTTTTAAGATGAGATAACTAATTTCTTTGAAGTTCGCTTCAGGTTCCGTCGTAACGTGCTTAGCAACATCTTCTAAGGACTGGACCCAAGAATAATTAGTGCCACCCAACTTATGGTCTCGTTGAATGTAGTCAAAAACTTGCTCGGTATATTGGGGGCCACTTAACACAAGTTGAATGCGTGAACCTTGTAACACAGAATTAAATGGCTTTTTCTCTAGTTTTTCCATTTTTTAAAATTAATCACTTTTAAAAGAATTTGTCCTGTTTTATTTACAGCTTTTCAGATATTTCTCAAAGGGCTTAAACTGTCGCTTTGGTGCAGTTCCACTGAAGCTTGATTCAAAGAACTTTTGTTTAATTGGGTCCCACTTCTTGAACTTCTCACTTACTTTGCATTTTACCAAACCTGCTTGGCAATCCGCGATTTTTTGCTCACTCCATCCAGATTTTTTTAGATCTTCCTTGGTGTACCCATCACATTCGAAAGAGGTATCGTAAGTCGAATAGGTCTTGAGCGATAAAAATAATGATTTAGATTCTTTATCAAAAAACAATAATGATTGAGTCTCCCATGATTCGCCGGCATCGCCATCTTTTTGTGCAAGAGTATCTTCATTATGAAAGAAGCCTCCCAAATAATCATCATAGCAAGATAGTTCTACTAAATTGCTTTTGATTTCGAGCTTTCCTACGGCTGTTTTTGTCTGATGAGGACATGGAAGTGAGCTGGGAGAGCCCCCATCAAGTGCGATCTGAGAAGAAGAGAGCTCTATATTTTTTTCAGCTTTCCAAACTTGTAGTTTTCCATTAGCTGACATTAAAATTAAAAAAGGAACTATTATTAAATTCATAACTTCACATTAAAATTGAAAAAGACTGCGGTCATCAAAGAATTCCCTACGAACCGCGTCGCTGATCAGAATAGCAAAATCCAGATACCCTCTAGCCATTTTTATAAAAGTAGTTTTTTCATTTCCGGCTCGCACCAAGCTCGCTGTTCGGTGTTGAGTTTTTCAAAATAGGCAGTTGCTTGCTCAACGGCTTTTTTAAATCCGATGTCATTTTTTCTGGCCCGCTCGACAATGGCAAGGGCTTCATAGCAGTAAAACATATCTCGGTCCTCTGCCTTGTTTTCTTGGCATATCTCCGAAAATAATTGTGCATGTTGCAAAGCTTTGGATAGCTGGTTTGCTTGAACATAGGTCATAGTAAGACGGTATTCAGCATAAGCCACTTGGTTCCACGTCCCTGCGACCTCCCAATATTTTCTACCGGTTTGAGCAGCTAGAATCATAAGATCTATATCATCTGGGCTTCGATTTTTTTTCTCTTCCAGTGCACTGGCCAAATTGTTGCCAGCGATTGCGAGCGCTCGGTTTGCTGAATCTTTTATATCTAAATTTATTCGCGCTATATCTAATGCTTTGTTTAAAAAAATCTTTGCCCTTTTTGCATCGTGTTCACCTAGTGCAGATCCACTGGCTGATAGAATTTTAACTTGCTCAAAAATATTAAATGAGTTCAGATTGGGTGATTGCCCACTTCCAATGTGCATGACCTCAATCGAGCGAAGGATCGCCATTTCAGTTTCCCTAGATGGCAAAAGGATTGGATGTTTCTGAAGCTCTTTTAGTAGTTGTAATCCATCAGCCCAGTTACCTAGGTGATCACCAAAAACATGTGCTGCCAGTTGAACGAGTTGAGCCAAGTGATCGTCTGTTTCAACTAGCGGTAACGCTTTTTTTAATCCTTCAGCGACTTTTTCCGGTTGACTGCCATGATCGGCCCAAGCTTGATCAATATATGTTTCAAAATTCATATCATTTGCCCCCGTTATGATGCGTTTATACCGAAGGAATCTGTTATTTGAAAAGAGACATGGGGTGACACTCTGAGAACTACTTAAGACCAAAACGGCTTTTTACTTCCAGGACTCGCTTAGGACATTCGGACTGCTTAAAAATATTCATAGCCGTTTGCGCTTCGGTGACCCAACTCGACGAATTTTTGGCCCTTAGAACTTCTGCAAGTTCACAATGTATCGCAGCTAAGTAAACTGGAAAAGATTTACTGACCTTTATCCCTTCTCGAAGAAAATCCTCGGCTTCATCCAATTTCCCAATCAACCGATACGTGCGCCCAGCAATTTCAAAATTCAGTCCTTCAATAATGCCCAGGGCCTCAAAACCTGCTAAAGATTCTTTTATAAGCCTCTGCGCATCTGTCTGTTGATTTCTACGTGATGCGATCTCGGCTTGAAGGAGTCCCACCATTTGTATTCCACGCCTGAAATCGTCATGCTTAGCAAATTGTAGTGAAATGACCGCTTCTGTTTCAGCAACATCGACCAGACCTTTTTGCAAGGCAATGATCGCGAGATGTGTATGGGAAATACTCAAGTTGATGGGCTTTCCAAATTCATTAAAAACGGCTATCGATTTTCTAATAAAATTTTCACCTTCAGAAACCTCGCCAGACTCATAAAGCACGCCACCAAGATTCGAGTAGATGGCCCCAAGAGTTTTCGGCTCGACATATTTTTCCAGAGCGATGCACTGCTTGTAAGCTGCAATGGACTGAGAAACCTGACCACGCCATGAATGAATATTGGCTTTACTTAATAGCGCGGAAGCAAGAAGGCACTTGTCTCCACTTTTTTGTGCAATTTCTTGGGTCTTGGTGTTGTAGATGGCTGCCTGATCAATCTTACTCTGTCGCCACGACGCAATTGTTAGCTGATCATAGAGCTCGCCCAATACATTCAATGGTAAATTGGGAACAAGACTTGCCTTCAGAAGGCCTTCGATGACATTCCATTCTCCAATGGGCCCAAGTTTTTCAATCAGTGAGCTGGTGGCAAGTAAGGCTGCTGCAGTCCTCTGGTCTTCGGGAGTTGAGAGTTGTTCAGCCTCATTTTTTACAGTTAAATCTGAGAGCACACAATCAAGGATTTTTGCCAACTTTTCAGCATTTTCAATTTGAATAGAGCGAACCTGTCCTTGAGTCCATCGGATGATCGTTTTTCTATCGACACCAATTTGCTCGGCCAACCACCACTGTTTAATTCCAAGCTCGGCGATGCGATTTTTCAAAAAAACATGATTGAGTAATACTTCTGATCTAGCCAAACAACCTCTTGGAGTATTGTGCTCGAATCTAAATGCCATGACAATATAGTTAGCATCAAAACCTAATGTTTTCATTGCACTCTGGCGATTAAAAGGTCTACCTCGCCCCGTCCTTCGATTAAGTGATCTAGAAACTAAACTCAGATTGGTGCTTGGTTGCGACAGATTGAAAATTCTAGTCGGTGGTGTTATTCGATATCCAGAAAAATAAAAAAGGATGCTGAGTTTTATGGACTGGAAAAATGCACTTAGAAATTTAGAGGGTTGGCACTTTGGCGGAAAAGGTTCAGGCATTGAAGATGAATTGGCAAACTTAGTCGTAAAGGGAATCAAATCTGCTACTTGTGGCTGGTATGAAGCTTACCAAATAGAAAACGAACCAATTCCAAAAGTTGGAGAGCGATCTTATATTTTGAACTCGAAAGATGAGCCTGTTTGTGTAATTGAGTTGATCGAAGTCCAAGTGAAGCCTTTTCTTCAAGTGGATGAGGAGTTTGCATTTTTAGAAGGTGAAGGTGATCGATCCTATCTTTACTGGAAAACAGTGCATGAGAGGTTTTTTACCGATTATGGAAAAGAAATTGGTCTCGAGTGGAATTCAAAGACTCAATCAGTCGTGTGTGAGAAATTTAGAGTTCTTCAAATTTTTCCCCAGACCACCCTCTAATTTCAGTTCTGAACCAGCCAATCACCATTGATTCATTTAGAATAACTCCCAGAAAATTAGGGGTCTGGTGGTGAGAATGGCTAATACTTCGCTTAATTTTTTGAAAGAGCCCTCGGAGTAACTCCTTCGTGACCAATAGCGTACTAAAGTATTTCTATACTGAAAATTTGAGCAGCATCGCAAGTAAAACAGTTTGTATCTAATCCCAGATCTTACAATCTGTCCTACTCGGTGCCGGCGCGTAAGGAAAATCATAATAATTCATGGTAAACTCAATTGATTTTCTTGTCGTTTCTCTGCCGCAAGGTTTCGGTGAAAAAGCCATTTTTATTTTAACGGTGCGCCCGGAATTACTCATGAGGACTCGCTCGAGACTGTCTCCACTATATGACGTAGAAATACTTTCTAAAGGATAACCAATATCGTCGGCACTGACCCAGTTGGACCACGATTCGACTCCGGGAAGGGCCCCCTGCGGATGACCTTTTTCTAAAATGATTTCTCGATTTGTAACCTCTATCGTCGGGTTGTAATAACTATTTCCACTTGCATAATTAGTTTCAGCTCGAAACTCGATCCTAGAACAACCGATGCTACGCACATGAACATTACCCGGTGTGTGCATGCGCATGCTCCAGTAACCTGTGAAATCAGGACATTTTTTGGGTTCCGACGATGACCCAAACGTGGGGTGAATAAAGAAGACCAAAATTAAAAAGATTGTCATTTGAACCATTTGGTTACCCTTTTTTGAAATCATTTTTCATCACACTTTTTGAATAGGCCATTTTCAAGTTGCAGATAGCCTCTATCGCACGTTTTGGAAGTGCCATTTGGTAATCTGAAGGTCACAGGACTGTCGATGGGAACAACCTTGTAATATCCAAAACGATTTTCAAATACAACTTCCGAAATCTCTCGATTATAACTGTGCTTCGAATGCATTAAAGTTACTTCAGATCCCAAGATATTAATTTTTTGTAAAAATAATTCATTTTTAAAATCCTTTTCAAAAACATACAAAATACGTGGCAGACCCGTATCTGCGTAAAAATGACTTTTAACCCAGTCTCTGGCCATGACGGCGGGATGATAATAAGTAACTCCATTGAAATAAATCGTATTAAATCCCATTGATTCTAAGATCTGGGCGTACTTAAGTGGTGTCGACATCAGAGGGCCAGCTTCATCAGAAAAATACAGCGAATTTAGATAGCGAATAGGTTCGGCTGATTTAAAGTCTGAATAAAGTGCTTCGTGATAAAAAATTTCGTGCAATATTAAAACTGCTTTTTGATCATTGTCCAAAGCATTCCAAAGGGGTCTATTCATTTTAAGACTAAGACCGTAATCGTACCATGCCTGATTGTCTGTGGTATTTCTTTGGATAGCAATTTGTTCAATTTTACAATTTTTTGGGATCAGGCTTGGATCCACGTCAGGCGTGGCAGGTAGGGCTTCGTCTTGCCATCGAATACCGGCATCCCAATTTTTATACCAGTGAGCATAGCGTGCGGCACGGGACTTATCTTGAAGGCTCACGCGATCAAAAACCAAGTTTACTTTTTCTGAAACGGAATTGGCTGGGTCTCCTAATTTAACTTTAAAACCACGAAGTATGCGGGCCTCATAAGAATCTAAAACTTCAATTGAAGAAAGGGCGCCGGCTGCATTTCGGCATGTAATTACTTCGCCCCCATTTCCAATATCGCGAATTCCTGCAATGGAAGATTCAACAATTAGAAAAATTAAAAAAAATAACTTCATAGATTATTTTCTCCTTAGTAGGTTCGCCATATGGCTGTTATATTTCCAATTGTATCCCACTGGACGTAACTATTTTGCTGTAGAACAGTCATTTCGCCAACGAAAGAACCTTTAGGCGCAACACAAGCCTTGATTGTAATGGCGTCATTTGTCCCATAGTATAATTTTGTAGGATATGTCGTATTCGCCAAGCAAGTGACTTGAATATTAGATACGGGGATTCGAAATTCCGTATTAGCGCCAAGACAAAATTCTTTCGCAAGCCATACGTCATCAAAGACTATAGCTGCCACAGGATCACACTGTTGGACGAGCACCGCATTCCCCCCTATTGTAAGAAAAGCAGTTGGTTCGACTAAGTGCGCAGTCCTTGCTATCTGGTACCACCTTACACTTTCAGAAAGCATTTCGGCGCCAAGGATGTCTAAAGTGCCAAATCCTAAATCGACCATTAAACGAATATAATCATCGACCCACATAGGCAGTTGTTTTTGGCCAAATAGGCGAAAAATCAATTCTTTTAACTTTTCGGGAGGAAGTACTGTATAGCTGGTGCGGCCATTATAGATTTCTTTGTAAAAGAAAGTTTCAAGTAAAACATAAGACTGCGTTGCCGGTGAAAGAGTTTTCCATAAATCTGAATCGACTAGAAACGGTTTTTCTCCGGGACGAATAACTGCTCGTTGTGCTAAAACTTTAGCGAGTCTGCAGTCGGGGGCAAGAAGATAGTTTTCAGTGCTGTGTAGTTCAATGCCTGTCGTGAAGATAGTGTCTGTATTAAAATCACTCCAGTACTTTCTAAATCTTTTAGATCTGGATGGATTTTTGATTTCAAGGTGGATCAGCAAATCATTTAAAAAAGCCGAAGTACTTGCGGTAGAACCACCAATAAGATTGTCTTGGCGTTCTTGTGTTAAATAGTCGATGAAAGCCTGATTGGTTTGCATGCCATTTTTTGCGCACAAAACAACGTGACCGCCCAAGGCGTGATAAGTCGCTTGTGCAGATCGACTGCCAATAAGAATTAAAGAAAAAATAAAGACCACAAACTTTATATTCATAAATCGACCTCCATCAGATCAAATAATTGAAAAGATAAACAATAGACGCCATTGCGGTTCGGTGTAGATGTGTACTTAGTAGCAAAATCTAAACGAAATTTGCGCAATTCAGCCTGCGCTTCAGCGAACTGATTTTTATCAATAGAAAAAACAGTCGATGAAAATTCACGTCGATTGATAGCCTGTAATTCTAGAACCCGAGCAGCTTTTTCTAAAATTTGCTGGTGAAATTTTCGTATAGCACTTGATGGGATTTGGCCGCCAATAGTTGTATAGTCATCGGTTGCGACATACTGGTTTTCTGCCGTTACTTGAATCAAGTTAAGTCTTATCAGCCGCTCTAAAGATTCTGAAATGATTATTTCACTAAGTCCCAAGCTTTTAGACAAGCGTCTGACGATATCTTTTTCAGTCTTATTTTTGAAAAACTCAGGGGTCGTCAAACTAAGCAGCTCAAGGATCGCCATATAATGCCAATCCGAAATAAAAGAAAAAGTGTCTAAGCTGGTTTTTTTCGCTAAAAAAGATTGGCGCTGTTTTATTCGCAATTGTGCACTGAGCTTCTTTTTTGAATTGGAAGAAAACTTAGCCTCAAACAGATCAGCAAAATCTTCGCAAACCGGGCCATCCAAATTTATACGAGTTCCAACCTTAAGTGCAAGCGAGCGTGATAATCCGTGGTAGCCCTTTAAAACCCCTGTAAGAGTTGAAGGACCTAGGCCAATATCGCGTGCGAATGCTCGAAGTGAGTAACGCGAATTACGCAAGGATCTTTGCGTGAATTCGATTTTCAAATAATCGCAAGGATCAATTTCATTTGAAGCAGAACTTTTTTTTCCAGGCATTCATAAGTACTAGCAGGCTTGCTGACGGACTATCAACTGTTTTTCGAACATAGTGTTCGAAGGTGTTCGAGCTAAACTATAACTTTCCGAGCGCTAACAGGCAGGCTTTTCATGCTTAGCCTTAAATGTGGCTGTATCCACCCATATCGATATAAGAATCCCTCGGACCGAGCAGATAATCCAATGTAAACACAGCTGTGATAAATAGAACTATTCCGATCGAAACCAATTTTAAAAGACGAAACATATTTTTATTTTTTCTAAAAATTGCTTCTGGTCACCAAGGTAAGGATTGCGGTGCGCATCAGCGATGCGAGAGGCGCATCAAACCTGGCCAAACCTAACACGCAATAACGGCGTGATCCCAGACTCACCCGTTACGGATCGAAGTGCCATTATCAATTTTATTTATATGAGCAAAAAAATCTAATTTCAAACAACCAACAATTCAGAAACTCTCGTATGAAATCAAAACACATATCTGGCAGTGTTACCGAGACAAAAAGTTTTCCCTCAAAAGGCCATACACGAACATATCGACATATTTGCCGTTTTTTTGAAAGTCTTGCTTGAGGTAGCCTTCTTTTTCCATACCAACTTTTATCATAACTTTTCCTGAGCTTGGGTTTTCGCTCATGTGCCTTGAAGTGATCTTATTAAGCCCTAGAGACTCAAAAGCATAATGAATGGCTGATACCGCTGCTTCTGTGCAAAACCCTTGGCCCCAATTTTCTTCTCCAACCCAATAGCCTAATTCTGCACGGTTGTGGATTTTGTTAATTCCAAGACTGATGCAACCAATAAGTTTTTTTGTTTCTTGCAACTCCATGGCCCAATCAACTGCTATTCTTTTTTCAAACCATTCAGCATGCTTTGAGATCCATTCTTCAGCTGCACCATCAGGATAGGGATGAGGAATTGTCGCTGTTGTAGCAGCCACTTTAGGATTACCTGCTTGGCGTTGGACTTCTTTTGCATCTGAAAGATAAAAAGGTCTTAAAATAAGTCTTTGACTCTTAAGTATCGGAATCATGGTATTCTCCACCCTACTCAGATAATCGAATCTCAATCACTGAATCTGCATTCGTTAATGTTTCCCGGCTGAACACCGTCACAACCACCCGTCTATTGCGAGCACGCCCTTGGTAATTGGAATTATCATCTGTCGGCTGTGATTCTCCGTATCCATTGGCATCCACAAGCTTAGGATCCATAGGAACACTTTCAGAAATTCTGTTTTTAATGGCAAGGGATCTTAACCGACTGAGCTCTAAGTTATAGTTCTCATCTCCCATGCTATCGGTGTGGCCTTCCACAAGAACTCTTTCAACGCCTTCAGAGTCTTTTATAATTTGTACGATTTCATTGATATCATCCAGTGAAGCTTGTTCGAGCTTGTCGGAGTCAAAAATAAATCTTAAATTTGTGAGAATAAACTTTTGTACCTTTGGGTTTTTAACTGTGCGTTTTTTGTGCTCTTCCTTAATAGATTTTTTCCATAGGGGTCCGTAATTCCAATTGAGTCCTGCGTATACACGCCAGTCGGGGCTACCGAAACCTTGAAACAATTCCATACCCGCCCCTGCATGCAAAGCTATATTTTGATTGTAGTTATGTTTTAAGCCCGCCAAAGCTTCTAAGTTTGATAGCTTACGATTTGATAAATTCACATCCTGGCTGTCTTCAGAAGGAGTTCCACCAAAGATTTCAAAAATCACTTTTGTATCTGTATTTTTTAACATGCGACTCCAGGCCGCAGAATAAATATACATATTGGGAATAGGATCAATACCAAACACAGATGCCAGACTTGCACCCGAATCACGCCAACGATGCCCAAGGTTAAGCGCGAACCACGAATCGCTCCACTTCCAACTGCTGGCCCACTCGAGTGATGTGGTAAGCCCCGGGTTGTCCCCTGTGTAGGGATTATTTTTAATATTATTATTACTTGCGGTCAAAACAACCGCATTGGCCTGAACATCATTCGAATGAAACTTGTACTTGGCATTCAGTCTTTGCTCGGTATTACCTGTGCTTGAAAAATAAGCCACTTGTGTGTCATTTTTAATTTCTTGCTGAATCAAAAATGGTAACGTGATTCCCACATCTAAATTTTTAGTCAGTCCTAAACCAAAGCTTAAATCCGCTGATAAAAGTTTATCATTGAGTTTAATATTATTTTGTACCGCACTAGGATCGGCTTCATTTAAAAATGACAGCGTGTTCACTGCATAGTTAAGAAACAATCCAAAATTAACTACTCCAGGGTCTAATGTGCGACCGGACTGAACAGTCACAAAATCCACACCGTTTGATGTGGGATTAAAATTTTGTGCGTCAGTTCCGACTAAATTAGCATGAACTATGAAGGGAAGACTTAAAGTAAGAAGTAGTGTTTTTTTCATTGTTATTTAACGCAAGGATTTCGAATATTTTGAGGCAGTAGGAAATTATCCTGAGGTACCACTTTCCATCCACGATTCAAAAGCCCTCTGTAGGGTGAAAGTGGTACAGAGGTGTTCGGATTATAAAAATAGTCTGTTCCCGACTTTCCGCACTCATTTTCCACAACAGCTGCTGATCCTGGTGTGATTCTTCTCCAGTGAAGCATATTAGATATGTGTTGGGCTGGACCTTGGTAATAATAAATTCGGATAGGAACCGAGACATTCTTTTTTAAATCCAGAGTCTTGATCGAGCACCCCCATTTTGGGCTATGCAGTCCATCGTCTGTAATCACCGTTTGCCATTTATCTTCTACAAAGGCTTCAAATATCACACCGTCATCTGATAGGGCTGCAAATTCGTAAGTGCCTTCTTGGTCTGCATCGGTCAATTGAATTTCTGAGAAATACTTCAAAGCAAACCACTCTTTTAGAACCTGTCCAGAATCATCCCGGACCACATCTTGAGTTTGAGTCGTAAATCCATGGCTAAAAATTTGTGGAGGTGTGTTCACTTGAGTGAAAAAGACTTGCTTGGTACTTTTCACAGCCAAGTCAGGATCAAAAAATGCGTTCACTGTTGTGGCGTTTTTAGCTCCATCTTTTGTCATGTAGTAAAGTTCTGCCATTAAACCATTTTTTAAAGTTGTCGGCGTGCTAGCAGGATCACAGATCACATCATCAGGACCACCCGTTCCAGGCGGAGTGTCACTCAAACGAGTCAATGTCTGATTGGGGTCTTCAATGATGTATCCTGGTTGACCACAGTTTTGAAAAACAAGCGCCACTGTTAAAAAGACTCCACCTGCTACCCAAAAAGTTGTCTTCTTTTTTAATAAACCGATATTCATTGAATCACCTCATTCAAGTCTTAAAAGTATCAAAATCCTGATTTTCTACAAGTCGGGAAAGTTGAAGTCCAGTGGCACGAGCTTCGCTTATGAACTTCTTCAATAGGAGACAATGATTATGAACAATTTTTTCAAAGTAGCGATTGTACTAGCATTAACAGGAATCACACAGGTGGCATCATCGCATGAAGAGGGGAATTTTGACCTCATCGATGAGAACTTTAGTATCCAACGGGAAAACACAGAAGACCGACAAGCACTCAGGCCGGAAGCTGCACGTTACCGATGGTACAGTGCTGGTGAAGCTAGAACAAACAAAGTCATCAAAAACGAATTTACGTTTCAATCACGATTAAATAACCGTGTTGATCGACTTCGCCTGGTGGGCACACGCAGTGGTGTTATCATTCGCTCGGTCATCGTGGAGTACAGAAATGGTCGAACCGAAGAATTACGACGTTTAGAAGGGCGTCTAAGAAAAGGCCAAAGAATGGTTGTTAACTTAAGTGGAGATCGCCGAATTAAAGCTGTACGTGTGATTGCAACATCTGAATCACTTATCGGCTCACGAGGAACATTTCGAGTTGAACTTGGAGTGTGGCAATAATCTAATCTAAAAACAACTTACGCTCTGCTGGGGTAGGAAAGCGACATGTTTCGCGTTGGCCAAAGATTTTATACCGATACTTAGCGATTAGATCATAAATAAAATCTAGTATAAATTCTGGAATCAAACGCAAAGGAATACTTAACAATGTCCACAAGCCACCCAGCCGTGATAATAACCACAACCATGCCGCAGATTTCGAAAGCATTTTTTCACCAGTCCATACATAAAGTGTGTTTAATTTTTTTTGATTGAGCAAAAGGTGTTTTTTAACTGCTTCGCCTTGAAGTGGCGAATACTGCAGTTTTGTGGAAAAATCTTCCCGAATCAAAAAATCAACAGAGGCATTACATAAGCCGCATACACCATCAAAAAAAATGATAGCACCGTTATTGACCTTATTTGGAATCCAACGTGGATCAAAGGTAAAAAGATGTATCATGAGCATGCCGAATGTTAGATCAGCAAAATCAACTACAAATAAAATTCCAGTTTGCATCCCGATCAGAGCAAGCCAAATCCACGGTCGAGTTTTATGCCAAAGAGCGAGTGGCAAGAAAAGAATTTCTATAGTTAACGATGCATAAGTCATCAGTGGATGTAACCAAATTTGTGCCTTCAAAAAATCTGTTATCCAATAATCACGAGCTAAAGGATTTTCCAATAAGTGCGATATAGCTGTTCCATTTTGCCAACTGATTGATTGCAATTTATCTAGCCCACTAAGTGTGTAGCCGATGGACAGTAAGCTCCAGGCTCCCCAAAAAAGCCATTTATCCAGTCGGAACTCTGTCTTATTTTTAATGGGATAAATTACAGCAAAAACCAGAAGCATCCAGCCAACATAGGGCATTCCGGGGTTTCGAATCAGTGGATTACGATTTAATAAACAGGCCCAACCAAACCATAATGCTAAATAAAGCCACTTTTTTTCGATACCAACAATCACTAATACCGAAAGAAGCGTTAAACCACTTAAAAATAAAGTAGCAAATGGAGGCTGGTTAAAATAATTTAAAATATTAGGAAAATAACCATAGGTGGGGCTTAATTTTCCTGGGAACATACCCGCATCACTAAAAAGCTCCTGAGCAAAATAAATTAGGTAAACAAAGTGCACGAATAAATAAACTCCAAATATTGAAGTGATCGTTTTCAGATGCTGATAGGTATATCTTTCAATCATGACAAATGACTGGAAAGCTCCACAACTTTTCAGCTCCTTGAGTTTTAGATTCGACGATCAATGTAATATCCCGGGCCTCTGCAGGTACACCGAATTCTACTTTCAAATCCTGGCGACAAAAACTAAATTTTAAAACGGCATCAATCATTAGTTTTTCGGGCTCCCTAGTTAACATCGGTGCACCTGCTATGGCTGCACCGTAGGCGTTGCGGCGATTGTAAGGACCTTTCATAGATTCATAAACCTTTGAAGTGACAAGCAAAATTTGTTCTTTGTCATTAATCTTGTATTTGACTTTAAATTGCGAAGCGAACCCTTCAACCCCACGCCATGTTGAAAACACCAGTGGTAACGGTGATGCCGTGGTTATAAATCCCAATCCTTCAAAAATCTCATTACCTAATAGATTTCCTAAGATGCTGATATGTCCAACTAATAAAACTATTACCACAGGCCATTTATTTATTTTTAAATTTTTCATTAACATTCCTAAAAAGTAACATGTCTTTTAAGCGCATTTCACGATCAGGTTTATATCCGCAAGGACCTTGATAAGTTGGTGGATTTTTGTAAGTGCCAAATATCATATCCAATACGGGCAAATCCGCAAAATTACTAAAATGTTTGCCCTGCTCATGATGAATTCGATGCATTTCAGGGCGCTGAATAAACCAGCCTACCCATTGTGGGGTTTTAATATTCATGTGATAGAAAAATTCAGCAAAAGCAGTCATGACAGTAACGATGGCTGATGTTTCAACATTAATTCCCAATATTGCAAAAGATAAAGTAGAAATAATCAAAGAGTTCACTGCAATTTCCAAAGGATGTTTATAAAATGAGGTGATAGTTTCAATTCGTTGCGGCGAATGGTGTAATTGGTGGAAAGCCAACCACAAAAAATTAACGGTATGTCTGAGGCGATGCCACCAATAGTAAACTGTGACAATCGTTAAATAGCAAATCACTGCTGCATAACCATTAGAAACCTTTTCTGATAAATCAAAATAGCTCCAGCTTTGTAAGTATTTTTCCCATGTCAAACCAGCCAAAACAACTACAGCCAACTGAATAATATTGATAACAAAAACGCGCTTCCACCAACCTTTGACTTGAGGTAACTTCTGATCAGGAAATATTCTCTCTAATGCCATCAAGCACAAACCTGCAGCGATGATAATAACAAAAGTCATCATATTTTTTTACCTAGTTCTGATTTAATTAAAGCTTCAAATTTCTCTAATTGAAAATCTTGTGGTTTAATAGAAGGGAAAAATTCTAATTCGATTGATCGTCGAATAATTGAGAAAGTTTTTGCCGGTGACCTGCTGAAAATTGAACCCCACAGATTGCGGATCACAAAGGGAACAACCGGACATGGGTCTTTTTCTAATATTTTTATGATTCCAGGTCTAAACGGTGAAAGCTGGCCATCCTGGGAAATGCGGCCTTCAGGAAAAATACAGATGACTTGGTTGTCTCTCAGTTCACTTGATACAGTTTCAAAGGCTGTATTCATGATGCTTTCATCTTGGCTGCGGCCAGCTATGGGAATAACTTTGGCTTGTCTAAAAAATGTTTTCAATAATGGAATTTCAAAAAACCGGTAATGCATGACAAATCGTGCGGGCCTTTTACACGCACCACTAATTATTAACCAATCGATAAAACTAACATGGTTGCCTGCCAATAAAATTGGTCCATCGAGTGGGATGTGTTCACGGCCTGTTACTTTAATTTTGTACATGACATGAGAAAGTATCCAGCTACACAAACGTAATGTAAATTCAGGCACTACTCGATAGACATGAAAGGCCACTGCCATATTCATCAATGCAAATACTAGAAATATTTGGGATGAATTTAAATCAAAATTGTAAAATAGTGCTACTGTAATGCTTGAAGCTACCATAAACAATGCATTCAAGATGTTGTTCGCTGCAATGACTCTCGAGCGAGATTTAACATCACTTCGTTCCTGCAATAACGTGTATAATGGTACAATAAAAATTCCACCAGAGATCGACATCATCAAAAAATCAAATATCAGTCGATAAGAATTTTTTTGAGCAAAAAATTCTGATATGCCATACAAGCCACCCGAAGAAATGGTCCAGTGCTGGCTGGTGAGATATAAATCAAATAAGAAAATAGTTAATCCCAAAGAGCCAATAGGTACAAGACCAATTTCAACTCGCTTAAAAGATAGCCTTTCACATAAAATAGATCCAACGCCAATTCCCAAGGTAAATGCTGCAAGGAAAATAGTTACGACTTGTTCATTAACACCTAATAAGTCACGACAGTAAACAGGAAGCACAGATAATATTCCAATGCCGAAAAACCAAAACCAGGAAATTGCAAAAATTGAATTAAAAATTGCTAATTTTTGGTTAATCAGTTTAAACAAAGCTCGGAATTCATACAGGGGATTGATTTCAATTTTTAATTTCGAATCTGCTATCGGAACGGCGGGTATCAGACGACTTATGATATAACCGACAACAGCGATGAATAATAACCCGCCGCTGATGACAGAGGATGAATTTTTTAATGTTGTCGCAAAGCCGCCAGCGATAGTTCCTAACAAAATAGCCATAAAAGTACCTAATTCGACAAAGGCATTTCCCTTTGTCATTTCATCATCAGTAACAAGCTCTGGAATTATACTAAATTTAAGTGGACCAAATACAGCCGAATGGGTACCCATTAAAAACAAGGTGAAGAAAAGTAGACTATAACTTTCGACAAAAAAACCAAAGGCTGCGATCAGCATGATAAAAATCTCAGCTAACTTAACCAAACGAATAAGTTTTGATTTTTCAAATTTGTCTGCAAATTGTCCAGTTAAAGTCGAAAATAGAAAGAATGGCAAAATAAATAAACCACTGGCAAGTGCCACGAGCGAATGGGACTCTAATCCCCCTAATGTCGCCCCTTGATATGTAACCATAACAACAAGGGCATTTTTTAAAAAATTATCATTAAATGCACCTAAGAATTGAGTCCAAAAAAATGAACTGAATTTCTTATTAATTATAATCATAACATTAAGAATAAACGGCAACTAAGGGCAGTCAACTGCACGCCCTAGACCTTGGTCAAACGAGAAGATATTGATTATTCTTAAGTCACAAGTCTAAATTAACTAGGGGTAGATAAAATGATAGCAAAAATAAATCTTCTGAGATGGGTTAAGATTGCTTTCATTGGAGTATTAGCACTTATATTGACTATCTATTTATTTCTCATTATCGCCTTAGAATGGACAGCTTCCGGCCCAGGGTATTCAAAGGAGGCTCAAGATGCCGTTTTTGCCAAATCTTCAAAGCCACACAAGATTAAATTAATTGATACTGGGATTTTGTCGTTGAGCGAACGGCTTAAAATAATTGAAGAGGCTAAAGAATCTATTGAGCTTGAATTTTTTATTTTTAATCTGGATCGATCAAGTCGATTGATAACCCAAGCGATGTTAAAAAAAGCTAAGGAAGGTGTGCAAATTCGTCTACTGGTTGATTTTTCCATTGCAGTTTTTCAGCTTCGCCCTGCCTATGCCAACCTTATGGAATCAGCGGGCATTCAAATTAAATATTATAATACGAGCCCTCTTCATAGATTGTTTTCAATTCAGCATCGCAGTCATCGAAAATTATTAATTGTCGACGGCACAAAGGTTATAACTGGTGGTCGAAACATTGGTGACGACTATTTTGATTTATCTGAACAATATAGTTTTTTAGATAGTGATATTTTGGTAGAGGGACCTTTGGTTGAAACAATTAGGTCTAGTTTTAATCTTTATTGGAATTCCGATTTGGCTAAAGAACCCAAAAGTTTAAATGAAATAATTTCTATTAAAGACCAACAAGAAGCTATCAGGTATCTAAAACTGCAAGAAGGTGACTTAAATGTATTAGCACAAATTGAAGAGTTGAAAAAGAGTCGCACATCAGAGTTGCCTGAAAGTGTCTGCACAGAAACTATTTTTGTAACAGATTTCCCAGGCGCGGGCGAAGCCCACCGCAAAATCTATTCGACGATAGTACAACTGGTTTCTGAAGTCGAAGATGAAATTTATGTTGAAAGCCCTTATTTTGTACTTCGTCAAGAAGGCTATGATGTATTTAAAAAGATGACTGATCAAAAAGTAGAAGTAAAAGTATTAACGAACGGCTTGTATTCTACAGATGCTTTTTATGTAATTTCGCCACTTTGGTTACACCTAGGTTGGATCGCAAAATCAGGCATTGAACTCTACGCTTATCGTGGAGAGTCTTTATCAGACAGTCCAATTATGACTCAATCATCAGTTCGTTGGGGAATACATGCAAAAAGAGCCGTGCTTGATAGGAAAACAGTTTTGCTCGGCACCTATAACATTGATCCAAGGTCCGCCAATTTAAATTCCGAATTGATGCTGGTCTGTAAAAATAATCCAATATTTGCAGAACAGGTTTTAAATTCTATTCAGAAACGAATTGATCAATCCTCTCTGGTTGTCTCAGAAAAGCAGATTGTTGATAAAGATGCACTAATGAAGAACTCTACATTTAAGCAAAAGCTTTTGACTATTTTGGCAGTGCCATTAGCGGCTTCATTTAGTTTTATCTTGTAAAAAGATGACTCAAGGACTTTTTTAACATTAACAAAGAAAAAATTGTTCCAAATTTTATGCAATTTTGACACTCCTCAATTTCATGTTACAATCTTAAAATGTGTGCACAATTTGGACTTAAAACCACAGCTGAAGAATTAAATAAAAAATATGCTATTGAAGCACCCAAAGACTTTAGCTTCGATCAAAGAATTATGCCGCATACCTTGGCCCCTGTGATTACTCAAGAAGGTATGCGGCTTAAAAAATTTAGTTTATTGCCCAGTTGGTCCAAGGAATCAAAAGTCAAATTTGCCACTCACAATGCAAGAATTGAAACACTGACTGAAAAGGCCACTTGGAAAATTCCTTTTCAAAAATTTCACTGCCTTGTTCCCCTGACCTATTTCATTGAACCTATTTACACCAATGAGCACGCAGGATTTATGGTGGCCTTTTCTGATCTTCGAGGTGAAATCTTAACGGCCGCAGGTCTTTATGATTCTTGGATCAATAAAGAAACAGGTGAAGTGATTGAATCATTTACGATCATCACCACAAAGCCTCCACCTTTTGTAGAAAGTATTGGTCATGATCGTTGTCCTTTGTTTTTAAAAGAATCTGCTTTTGCAGAATGGCTTATCCCCAAAAATTCAAATCATTCTGAATTTCTATTAGATAATCAAAAATTTATTGAGTTTAAAGTTGAAAATGACCGAGCCATGAAGCCTGGATGGGAAAAACGACTCTAGATTCATTAAGCCTGGTAAATTAGGTAACCCGTGTAAGCAATGTACAATGATAAGAACAGGGCTCCTTCAATCCTACGCACCTGCTTTCCCCACCAAAAGATAGGCCAGCATAGGGCCGCTGAAACTAATAAAATGGGAATATCATAATTCAATAACGAAGCCTGAACAGCTAAGCCACCGGGAACAATTCCCCCTGATAAACCTAAGATAAATAAAATATTATAAATGTTGCTACCAATCACATTACCGACAGCAATATCACGCTCGCCCTTGATGGTGGCCACTACTGAAGCCACCACTTCAGGAAGTGAAGTCCCCGCTGCCACAATCGTTAAACCAATGACCGTGTCGCTAACACCGAGGGCTTTTGCCATTAGGATGGCTCCGTCCACAAGCCAATCTGCACCCAGCATGATCACCCCAAGACCTGCCACAATAAGGACTGGAATTTGCCATTTTTCCTTTAAAGGGGCCGCACGATATGAGAGCTCTTCTTTGACTTGGCTTTCAAGGCTGGCACTACGGTTTCGTTTTGTTTCACGAACTAACCACCAAGTGTAAAGTATAGCAAAACCAAAAAGAAGAAGGGCTTCTATTTGTTGAATTCGACCATCAAAAGAAAATAACAAAACTGCGAGGGAAGCTCCGATCATGATGGGAACTTCACGGCGAATCATTGTGGCATGAATGATCAAGGGACTAACAAGGGCCGATAAGCCAAGAATAAAAAATGTATTAAAAATATTACTGCCCACTACGTTCGCAATGGCGATATCAGCATTGCCCCTAAAAGCCGCTGATAAACTGACCGCAAGCTCAGGGGCACTTGTTCCCATGGCCACAATGGTAAGACCCACAACAACAGGTGGAATTCCCAACAAAGTGGCAAGCCTGGAGGCCCCTCTGATGAGCCATTCTCCACCGACCACTAATGCCACAAGACCCGCAACAACTTTAATAATAGTAATTAAATCCATGCTGGCTAATCTGCCAGCTGAATTCTAAAAAGTAAAAAGCTTTTTGACCCCGTTACCTGCATCCCGTTCGAATGGGAGGTAGGATTTTATTAAGAAACTGAATTTGTGATCCAGTGGCACAGGTCACAAGTGTCGAGGTCGTAGCGGAATCCAGCTCAGCTCCGCAAACGATGGGCCTGATTCCCAAAGCTCCACCTCGGCTGGTACTAACAGTCAGCATTTGGCCATAAATGGCAAATCCCCCGTTTTCATAAATTTTTAAACTTTCTTTCTCAACTCTGATATGAGAATTGATTATAATCTCACCTTTAAGATTCGAGCACTGGAGGTTAGCATCCGTGACCTCTGCAAGTGTAGCTTGAGCCATGAAAACTAATATAAGTAATGCTAATAATTTCATAAAACCCTCATAAAATAATTTTTAAAATTTCCTCAGCAGTTAACACAGGTTCTTTCACTTCTTTTTTGCCGTTAGGTCTTGGGCCTTTTTTAATATCAAACAGCTTCAATGCTAATTCTGAGGTTCTAGGAATATTCATATGAATGGAAACCGCAGCACGAGAAGCCATGCGGGCCAGCTCTTCTTTTGAAGTCAGTGGTCCCGCTGCAGGACCAACAAAATAAAGGCCTAAGTTTTTACCATCGGCTGTTTGTACCTGTTTACCAAGGGCCGTATCTTTAAAATCTCTCTCGACAAGATCACCCTTCACGTCAACAAGCTGACTACCTACAAACGTCGTTTTAATTAAATTCAGGGCTGCATTGTCATAGCCTGTAGAATCAATAATCATATCCACTTCCACAGAGCTAGTTGTTGAAGTCGCTTTGTCTTCTGTTGTGATTTTAAATTTTCCACTTGGTAATTGTTGAACTTGAGTAGCAAAACCTGTGACTGCATGAATTTGATTCTTTTTATAAAATGGTACGACTTTATCAATGTAGCGATCCCAACCTTCTTGGCTTTGGATGTATTCCTCTGCCGTTTTTGCGGGATTTCCAATCCATGAGATTTTGAAGTCTTTTGGAAGTTGAACGTAAGGCTCTAACATTTCTTCCACTGTGATCCTGGCCCCATCCCCGTTTCCAATTAAGGCAACTGTTGCAGGCAATGTGACCTTTTGACTGGATTTGGGTGCACGGTTAAGAAGCTTCATAAAAGTTTCTGTGTTCATAATAGACTGCAAGGAATTCAGTGCATCTTTATGAGCTAAAGCTTTAAAGTACATTTCACGGTAACCTGCATCGGGAATTTTAGTGGTGGCTTCACCAAGACCAGTGGCTATAAATACATTTTTAGCGCTTAAAACTTGCCCCGTTTGATTTTTTAAAAGTACTCGGCCAGAAGCAGAGTCCACTTCAAAGAATTTTATTTCAGAATTTAAAAGTACCGAAGCCTTGGAAAAATAAATATGAGCTTGCAATAAAGCCGCAAGCTGTAATGAGCTAGCATACTTGGAACTCACGAAATTGTTAAATTTTAAGGGTGAATAAGCAAAATCGTGCATGGAAAAATCATTCGTTTCCACACTGTTGATAATAAATTCTTTGCTAGCAAAATTAGAAGCCACTAGGGGTGCTTTATCGACGATTAAAACTTTTACTCCAGAGTCTTTCAATGACAAAGCAGCCGCCGCAGCTTGAGGACCTGCACCGATTATGATTAGGTCATAGGAATTTGAAGTGACCCCTGATTTTAAATCTTTTGCCAATTGATCGGATTGCTTTTTAAAAAATTGACCCAGCTGACGACTGACTTTTTGTGAATTTTGTATTTCACTAGCTTCTGGAAAAACTCCCGAGGCCAAAACGACCTGATGACAGGTCATAGATGCAAAGGCTGGCGTTACAATGAAAGTTGCCATTAGGCCTAAAGCAAGAAAAACAGATTTCATAAATTGATCCTTTTAAGTATTTAACCAGACACAATGCTGATCTTGTGCCTGGTCAAATCTTAATAGAATAAAGATGACGACTTCGAGTATGTAAAGTTTTTCTGATCACGACATGAATTGCTTGTCGGCTAAAAGTTCGACAGGCTAGTCAAAAGAGAAAACAGAATAATTAAAACGACCTGTTGTAGCACCACCACAATACCACGGACGAGAGCGCATATTCACAGCCTGTCCAGGCGGAAGAAAAAAGCTGATATTAGCAGATTTAAATCCAGTGGGACTATTATCAACGGATTGAGCAATCACCTGCCCTCCGATATTGGCTTGCAAATGATAGGAATTTTGAACATTTCCGTTACATGAATTAGAGTCACCACCTTTTGCAATGATAAAAACAGGCTTTGTGCTTGTATTCGTGTAATCACAAATTCCAATGCAATTTTGATTAAGTGTCGTATAAGAACCTGCATTCCCAATTACAGTAGGTGGAGAGTCTAAAGAACAAGAACTCAAGATGGGTGATGCAGCCGTTGAAGCTGGATTAATGATATCCCGGTCAAAAAAGAGTTTGAATGTTCTATTTTTTAGCTTCATCCCCGAACTGGTATCATAAATAATGTTAAAATCTGCAGAGTAAGAGTCTCCCCCTGTGCTTATAACATTAGTTACGTTAATTGAACTTACAACCAAACCACTTTCAATTTTATGACCATCCACAGGATCAAATCGATAGAGATCTGAATTCACTGTATTAGGTACCGGACAAACTGAAATATTGCTAGTAAGTCGATCAATATTTGTAGTAGCCCCAACAGGAAAGGCTCTACCAGACAAATTACAAGAGCAAAAATTCGATTGCTTCAAATAGCCGGATAATGCTGTTTCATAAAAAGTACGACCCACTGACTTTTGAAACTCATGCATGGATTTATTCATATTCTGTGTCATGGTCATAATGACAAGAGTCATCACAGAGGTGATCGCGATGGAAATCAACGCACTGGTTAGCGTTTGGCCTTTGTTATTTCTTATAAACGACCCAAATTGAGACATGGTGTTGGATCTCCTCTATCAGTCAATTACTGATCGGCATGAATGAGGAATTAGTTAAGGCCTAAGACTTTCCACATAACGAATGTGCTTTTCTAAATGAATGGAAGATCTTTTAATGGATTTTAAATACTGAACATAGTTTTTTATCCGCTCTGGATTGTTGCGCCATTTAATGGCTTGTACGTCAAGTTCAAGGAAAAAAAACTCATCTGCATTTTCATCAGTTATATGAGAAGTCACTTTAACTGTTTCGCCTGCCGACCATTTCTTTAATTGATCCAGCCAGAATTGATCGGACTTTAATTCCACATTTAGCCAAAAAAAGTCTAAAAAATGACTGAGTCCCCATTGTTGAGTGATTTGAATTTTTTTATAAAAGTTTTGGAATTTTTTAACATAACTTTCATCTTTTTTTATGGATGGAAAAAAGTAAGATAAATGTCCCAATTGATCGGGATGATCCACATGCAGAGCTACTTTTTCCTGAACAACTGCAGCATGTAAACTTTCAAAACTTTTAATCTTTTCACTTGCATTCTGAGGGTCCAGACTTCTTGCAAGGCCTCTGTAAAATACCAAAATGTCAATATAACCAAGGGAGTCTACATAATCTGCACTTAAATTTTCTTCAAACATTCGGTTTAAGATAATGGCATTCTTCTGTGCTGATTTTTTAAAATCTAAAAGTTCATCTGAGAATTTTTTTGTTAATTGGGATAAAGCTGATAGATCATAAAAAGCCAATGTAGCTGGAAAAGTTTGTGCAATAAGAAGATCGGGATCTCCTCCGGGGAATAGAAAATCTTTATAGGTTTCCTCAAAATGATTTAAAATTTCTTTTGCAATTTTTCGAGGGTTAAATATTTCATATTT
The DNA here is from genome assembly GCA_001464795.1 of Bdellovibrionales bacterium Ga0074139. Classification (GTDB taxonomy): domain Bacteria; phylum Bdellovibrionota; class Bdellovibrionia; order Bdellovibrionales; family Bdellovibrionaceae. Next base: position 44,767 of record LNEB01000003.1, on the reverse strand, counting down.
TTTAATCGTTTTTAAAACATGTTGTATAGAAATAGATCTGCCAATTTTATCTTCATCATCTTTTAATGTGAGATAGATGGGGTATTCTGATGCCACTGCAAAGTGTGAAACACTCGATAGCATATTCATGATTTCCAAGTTTCCCATCAAACAAGAATTATAAATGAGTAAATCAATTTTTTGCTTTCCTAATGCTTTTTTTAAACCACTGACCATCACTTCTTCATTTATATAACTTCCAGATGAGTCATCAGAGCTTGAAGCAAGACTTGCAACATCTTTTGATTCATGGAAGACCGAGCCATCATTGACTGGAATATTTAATACCCCGCGGCCGTGGGCAAAAATCAAGAGAACTAATTTTTCGGAAGGAAAGTTGGCTTTCCCCCATTCTACAAAGTCAACAAGGGTACTGGCTTGCCCCATATCATACTCGACATTTTGCTGCCAGATCTGAGGCCTATTTTTGGTAATAGAAAGTCTTAATGAATCATGAGGCTTATTGCCATCAAACTGGACTGCGACATGGACCTGAGAACTGTCACCTTCCATTAAAACCTGCTGCAAAGAAGTTTTCATAAATTCAGATAAATTATTGTCGCCTGAGTAATAGATTAAAAAAGTGACAGGTTTTGGCAATAAAGGAAGCTCATTAGCCTGGGTGAACGGGCTCAGTAGAAATACAGGTATCAACCAATGGAAAAATGACTTCATACAGGCTTACACTTGCAAAAAACAAGCTAGCCTTATTTTGCGACCCCTCTGGCTCTGATACAAAGTTGGTCACATCTTTCATTCCACGGATTTTTTGCATGAGCTTTAACCCAACTCCATTGAATGAACTTACCTGTTAATAATAAATCTAGCTTTTGATAAAGATCCACGTGAGGAATAGGCGAGCCATTTTGTTTCCTCCAGCCATAGGACTTCCATTTTGGTAATTTCAAAACGTTAGCATACAAAATATGGCAATCAGTTAAAATCTCAAATTCTTGTTGGTCAGAAAGTGATTGAATAGCTTCAAGGGCGGCTTGAATTTCCATTCTTAGACTGTCTGTGCTTTTTACTTTTCCCGAAGCTTCAAAAATCAGCAGATCATTTTGAGTGATAACATAAGCCCAACTGCCCCATCTATGCTTATGGGCCCCGTCAGTGAAAACTTTTAACCCATTAGTAATCACAAAGCTTCACTATACTTTTTTTTGTGCAACTGACATCACTGACGATTTGATTGTCTTTCCACAATCCATCAGCTGTGCACCTTTTTCGCACACATTGATTTTCTGCATTGAGCTGCCAAACACAGTAATTTAAAGGTGCCGCTGGATTTCGACAGATCAAACCCTTTAATTGGGGGTCACTGTCTTTCTTTTGTTTTTGAATTTGTAATTGTTGTTGCTGCCTTTTCAGTTGTTTCAATTCCGGTGAATATTTTTGAATTTCATCAGCCGATATTTTTTCTATATTTCCCAGTTTTCCTTTTGGAACTTTTCGTCCCTGAAGCAACAAATCATAACTGATTTCGTCCTCTTCTTTGACTCCTTGAAAATAGACTTTTTGCCCTGCTTTGACTTGCAGTGTTTCTTCCGCATTCAGACCACCAAATTGAACCTCGCCTTTAAATACAAACAGACCCGCCCTGGCTAACTGAGGATCAAAAAAGAGTAAAAAATTAGCAGCAGGAACTGAAACCTCAAACAAAGGACTTTTAATTTTTAAGTTGGCATAATCCTTTGTTGGTGAATCAATCTGAATGAAGCCTTTTAATAATTGTACATCTGAAATTTGCCTGGTCTCCCACGAAATATTCGGCAATAGAAACTCGGAATCCCCAAAAGCTTCCAATTCTAGTTTTTCATACAATTGCAAAGTCAGTCCACTGGAGGGGCCATTGATTTTGGCATGAAATTTTTCAAGTAAACGATCTGATTTTTTTAAAGTTCGAGTGGGTTGCATGGATAAGTCTTGAACACTTCCCCTTAAATCTTGGATTTTGGGATAGACTGACTTAGGGGCCTTCGCCATAAGTGGAAAAGACAACAATACAACGCTAAGGGATAAAATTCGCATAAAATCCATAGATTTAACTTCATCAAAACGACATTCCCTTGTCAAAGAAGGATATCTCGACTTAGCATTTACTTATGAAAAAATTAATTTTAAGTGTTCTTTTAGTAGCAATGTCCATTTCACAGGCCTCTTATCTTTCCATTGGTGAATCTGGCGAAATTTTACCTGCTGACAAAAACTATCAGGTAGGACTGGCCCCTCAGCTGATTACGAATAATGATACGGGAGCCAATATCGGAGCTTTTTTAGATGCCGCTTGGACGGATTCTTTATCATCACGTTTTACTTTAGGTGTGGGAGTTGTGGATTTTTACTCGGGGGCAAGTTTAAAATACATCCCCTTCCCTGATGTGGCCCAACAACCTGCCATCGGATTGAAAGCCAGTCTTTGGTACGCTCGCGAAGAAACCGAAAATATCACCACTGTGCAAATCGCTCCCATGGTCAGTAAGAAATTTGAATCGGCCGATTATGGAATGTTGATTCCCTACACTGCCCTTGGAGTTAGTTTTTATGAATTGGGCGGAGATTCAAAAACCGGAACTCAATTTTTTATTGGAACCGATTGGAAAGCCCCCGCTTTACCTGAATATAATTTAACAGCTGAAATCGCAATGGATCTGGAAGATAGCACAAGTCATGTGTCCTTTTTTATCTCTCTTCCCTTCAGTGAAAAGTCAGGATTTTAAATTATGTTTTGGAACTGGTTCAAAAGCGAAGCCCCCAGTGCCGCCGATGTCTATGTGGATTTAGGCACTGCCAATACTTTGGTGGCAGCCCGAGGCTTTGGAATTATTTTAAATGAACCCTCACTTGTGGCCTATTCGGAAACCTCACCAGGAAGAAGACGAATTTTAGCCATCGGCCATGATGTTAAAGATATTTTAAATAAAACTCCTGGTAATACTTTTTTACTAAAACCCATTCGAGACGGTGTCATAGCCGATTTCGATTTTGCTCAGGAAATGCTAAAGCATTTCCTCAGTCGTCCTTTGGTACAAAAAGCCTTCTCTCGGCCACGGGTTGTTGTGTCTTTGCCTTACGGTGTCACCGAAGTTGAAAAAAAAGCCGTCATTGAGGCCTGCCTAAGCTCGGGGGCCAGAGAAGTTTTTTTAATTGATGAGCCCATGGCTGCTGCCATTGGTGCAGAACTTCCTGTGAAGTCCCCCCATGGAAGCATGATCGTGGATATTGGTGGTGGCACCACAGAAATCGCTGTGATTGCGCTTTCAGATATCGTTTATTGTGAAGCCGTTAAAGTCGGTGGCCACAAAATGGATGAAAGTATTTTAGATTACTTTAAAAAAGTTAAAAAAATTGTGATCTCAGAAACGGTGGCTGAAGATTTAAAAGTTCACTTCGGAACCGCCGTTCCAAAGAAGAACATTCGCACAACAACTATTTCAGGCCGAGACGCTGATACAGGACTTAATAAAACCTTGGAAGTTAGCAGTGAAGACGTGGGTATGGCCATCAACGACTGCTTAGAACTTATCATCAATGCCATTCATAAGGCCCTTGAAAAAACTCCACCGGAACTTGTGGCTGATCTGATTGAAAGTGGTTTAGTGCTTGCTGGTGGCGGAGCCTTGATCAGAGATTTTGATATTCGTATACAAAATGAAGTCCGAATTCCTGTTAAAATTGCTCAGCACCCCTTAACAGCCATCGCACTGGGTGGCTCCAAGGTTCTAGAAGACCCTAGCTTATTATCTAAAATTCAATTGGAAGTCTGATCTTTTAAGATCAGTTCATTTAATTTTTTTGCAATGGGCCCCACAAGACCTTGATTGATTTTTTGACCCTCAACTTCGGTCACAGGTAAAATATCTAAAGTCGTTCCTGCCATCATGATTTCTTTTGCACTTAGCAAATCCTTTAGAGTTAAAGCTCTTTCAAAGGTTTCAGCGATATGATGCTTTTGTGCGAGCTCAAAGGCTCTGACCATGGTGCAACCTCGTAGAATTCGGTCCTTTAAGGGGCGAACTAATAAGCCTTTTTGATCCACAATCATAAAATTTTCTGTGCTGCTTTCAGTTAGCTCACCCATTTCAGTTTGCCCGATGACGAAATCAAGTTTTCGATCGATGGCTTCTTTTTTCATCAACACATTGGGTAAATAATTACATGACTTAATTTGTGCCCAAAAGGATTCCTTCGGAAAAACTTTTGAGATCCCAAGTTTGACACCGTTTTCATAGAAAAGAGGACTTGGAGGCTGAAGCTTTAGAACGGCAATCATAAGTTCGGGCTTTAATGGGTCGTAAGGATTAGGTGAAAATGAACCTGAACCCCTGGAAATAAACATCCGTATGAGTCCATTTTCTAAACCAGAAGCTTCAAGTGTTACTTTCACTATTTCTGCAATGTCTTCATCTAGCTTTGTTAAATCAAAACTTAAACTTTTTGCTGAAAAGCGCAGTCTTTCAAGGTGTTGTTCAAGCAGATAAGGTTTTTTATTTATAAATTTTATGGCCTCAAAAATTCCATCGCCTCTGTGAACCATGTGATCATCCAATGGAATCAACATCCATTTAGGATCGGTCACAATACCCTTCATCCAGCTGATATAACAGGCCTTCACATCAGCTCTTGAGGCCACCGACTGCTGCTCAATTTGAGAGATTATTTCAGATTTTGATAAGACAGCTCGTGACAATTGTACCTCCGAAAAATACACTCTCACTCTATGACAGCGAACTCTGAAAGTCGAAAAATTTTAATGACCATTGCCCTCCCCTACGCCAATGGTCCAATCCATATGGGGCATTTAGTTGAAGCCATTCAGGCCGATATCTGGGCTCGGTTTCAAAAAATGCAAGGTCATGAAGTTCACTTCTTTTGTGCCGATGACACTCACGGCACACCGATCATGATCAATGCCCGCGAGAAAAAAACCACACCAGAGAAATTAATTGCAGAGGTTTGGAAAGATCACACCGAAACTTACAAGGGCTATCAAATTGGTTTTACCCATTATTCTTCCACCAATTCAAAAGCCAATCAGGAAATGTGTGAACTTTTCTATGACTCCATGAAAAAGAAAAATGCACTATCAAGAAAAAGTATCGAGCAACTTTACTGTGATTTTGATAAAATGTTTTTGCCTGACAGGTTTGTCAAAGGCACTTGTCCTAAATGTGGCGCTCTCGATCAGTATGGTGACACTTGTGATGTATGTAGTGCCACCTATTCACCCAGCGATATGAAAAATGCAGGCTGTTCACTGTGTGGCTCAAAGCCAATTAAAAAACACAGTGAGCATGTGTTTTTTGAGCTCGAGCCTCACCGAGAATTTTTAAAAGAATTTTTAGAGTCTTCGACGTCCACAGAAGTGAAGAAGAAGATGCTCGAATGGTTTGATGGTGAGCTTCGCCCATGGGATATCACCCGCGATGGTCCTTATTTTGGTTTTCCCATTCCAGGCGAAAAAGATAAATTCTTTTATGTGTGGGTGGATGCACCCATGGGTTATATTTCATCATCAAAGGAATATTTTGATTCAATAGGAAAGAATTATCTTTCTTATTGGAAGGATAAAAGCACTGAAATTTATCACTTCATCGGCAAAGACATCACTTACTTTCACACTTTATTTTGGCCAGCATTACTTAAGACTGCTGATTTTCAAACTCCCAAGGCTGTTTTTGTTCATGGAAGGCTGATGATCAACGGTGAAAAAATGAGTAAATCGAAAGGCAACTTCGTTGCGGCCAGTACTTATCTAAAACACTTACAAGCTGATTATTTACGTTATTATTACGCCACAAAACTCAATGATTCCCTGGATGACTTTGATCTTAGCTTTGATGATTTTATGAACCGTGTGAACTCTGAGCTTGTTGGGAAGATCACAAATTTGGCCTCACGCGGGGCTCAGATGCTGGGTAAGAAAAATAATAATCAAATGACGACTTTGGATTCCAAAGGCCTGCAACTTGTTAAAAAGGCCCAAAATGCAGGTTCTGAAATCAAAAAGAATTTCGAAAACAGAGAGTTTTCAAAGGTCATGGGTGAAATTAGATCCTTGGCCGAAGAGGCCAATCGTTATTTTGATGAATTAGCACCTTGGAAAACTGTGGAGACTGACCCCTCAAGCACTTTTCAAGTCCTCACCTCAACGCTTAACTTATTTCGAATATTAGCTATTTATTTAAAACCCGTGATGCCCGAGTACTCTGAAAAAGTAGAAAAACTTTTTAACGAAAAATCTTACACTTGGAATGATTCATTAAAAATTTTAGAAAATCATAATTTAAATGAATTCACGGCTCTCATCACCCGCATAGAAAAAGAAAAAATCGAGCTCATTATGAAAGAGACTTTAACTTTAAACGAAATCATTCAAAAAGAAAAATCAGCAAGCTCGACCGCAGCACCTGTAGCAGCAGCTAAGGATACATCCGTGATTGAAATCGATGATTTTTTAAAAATTGATCTTCGTGTGGCTGAAATTTTAAAAGCGGAAGCCATACCTGAAGCCGAAAAACTTTTAAGATTACAAGTCAGCCTTGGACCTTTAGGTGAAAGACAAATCATTGCAGGCATTAAATCCGCCTATGATCCTGCTAGTCTCGTGGGCCGTAAAGTTATTGTGGTGGCCAATTTAAAACCTAGAAAAATGAAATTTGGAATGTCTGAAGGAATGGTTTTAGCTGCAGGCGCTGGAGCTCCTGATTTATTTGTACTTTCTCCTGATCCGGGTGCCAAAGCCGGAGATCCGGTGAAATAATGGAATCAACCCGGATTAAAATATTAGAGCTTTATAAACACTGCCGAGAGCTGGAAAAAAGATTTCAAAAAGTTTCTGCTGCTGATTTTCAATTCATCAAAAAATACATAGAAGATCTGGCAGGTCTTGAAGGTCCCCATACTGATAAGCTCGCTTTGCTTGCTAAGCACATCCAACCCGAGATGACATTACAAACTTTCCAAAATATTTTAGTTCCCCTCGAAAGATGGCTGAACCGCACCGTTCGTGATGATGAGTTTCTTGTTCGCAGTGAAGATAAGCACGACAAAAGATCACACTTCCCCTTAATCGTTGTGCTGGATCATTTAAGATCTGCATTTAACGTGGGAGCTTTCTTTCGTATGGGTGACGGGCTTGGTGTGGAAAAAGTAATTTTAACTGGTTACACACCCACACCGACACAATTATCAGTGCAGAAAACTTCCATGGGATCAGAAGATGCCGTTCCTTGGGAATGGGTGGAAAATTTAAGCTTATTTTTAAAAAATCACCGAGCCACCCATCACATTGTGGCCTTTGAAACAGCAAAAAAAGCTAAACCACTGGAGGCCGACTTTGCACAGAAACCGACCATCTTTATATTTGGTAACGAGCGCTTTGGCTTAGGACCAGAAATCCTAGAACTCTGTCATGAAATTCGTGAAATTAAAATGATGGGAAAGAAAAATTCTCTAAACGTTTCGCAAAGTGCTGCAGTCGGTGTGTTTGAATGGCGAAGGCAATGGCTGAATTCCAACTCCGAAGCCTAGGCCTGTTTCACGGCTCTCACTTTGCAAAATCCTCACTTCCTAGGCAAGGTCATTTATCAAAGCAAACTGGTTATATCGAATTTCACTCAGACTTCGATCACAAGCTTGCACTTTCAGGTTTAGAAAAAATGAGCCATGTTTGGTTGATTTTTTACTTTCATAAAAGTGAATCTCCAGCCAAACCTTTGGTGCGCCCTCCCAGGGCCCCCGATCAACAAGTCGGAGTTTATGCCACCCGTTCCCCCTACAGACCCAATCCCTTAGGTCTCACCTTAGCTAAAGTAGAAAAAATTGAAAAGGGTCTATTCTATCTGTCCTCTGTGGATCTACTGGATCAAACACCTATTCTTGACATCAAACCTTATGTTACAGAAAGCGACTTAGCCCATCACCCAGTTCAAGGATGGATTGATGAAATTCAACCATGGAAATTTACAATCTGTGATCTTGCCCAGAAAAAAATAGATTGGTTATTGGATAAAGGTGTCCCTGAATTTTATGATGTCTTGGTATCACAACTGGAAACTCCACCACTTCAATTAGACAGAAAACGGATAAAAAAGATTTCTGAAAACCAGTGGGTATTAAGTTACCGGACCTGGAGAATTTATTTAAATATCCAAGAGGATATGTTTTTAAGTGAGGTTTTAGACATCAAAAGTGGATACTCACAGGCCGAGATCTTGGATCAGAATCACGACCCTTACTTTGATAAATCTTTGCACTTTCAGTTTAACTTGATAGACTTTAAACAATGAAAACTTATTTATTTTCCATATTTTTTTTAAACTGTTTAGTGGTTCAGGCTTTTGACTCGAATGTGACTTTTACGCTGGATGAAATGAAACAGCATAGCATAGTTGCTCGCGCAAGTGGCGGCCAAGATGAAATGCTCCTTGTGGCGGCCCGAATTTTTCAATTGCAACTGGAAGCTTCTAAATGTGATAGCGTATCAGTCAATCCAACCACTTTTTATGCCTCTGAAAAAAACACTTTTAAAGTGAGTTCGAAAAATTGTGTTTTAAAAAACAAAAAAACCGAGGAATGTGCTGCAGGATTTAATGCTCGAAATATTAGCATCAATCCACGAACACCCGATGATTCTATCATCGGTGGTGAAGCTTATAAAGTGTGTGTGCAAGCTTCAGGTGGGACGCCAGCAAGTCTACCGCCTGCTATTAAATAAACAAGTTTGCCAATACTCAAGAAAAACTCAAATGATTCAAGTATCAATGGAATTCAGCTTTACCCCACCTTACTGATTCACTATAGTTTTATTCATGAGTTCCTTAAACAGAGTTTTATTAATTGATGATGACCCGGTTTTTTTAAACAATCTCGAGTTTTCGTTATCAAGATACTTTGATATTTTAAAAACTGACAATCTTGACGATGCCAAGAAATTCACAGAATCCACACATATTGATGCTATTCTTTTGGATTATCAAATCGGATCTCAAACGGGCCATGAGTTTATGGACTATCTTGGGGTGGTGGCTTTAGCCATTCCTGTGGTTGTATTATCAGGCTGTATTAATTTAGAAATGACAGTTGGTTTCTTAAAACGAAGACCCTACGGCTTTCTTGAAAAGCCTGCCACTTTTTTAGAAATTAAAAATACGTTAGAAGCAGCTATTTTATCAAAAGCAGGTCAAAAACCATTGGATTCTTTGGGGTTTGAAATTGACTATAAAACCCGGAAAGTTTCAGTCGACGACAAAGAAATAATTTTAACAAAAACTGAATTTGAATTGCTTTGCCTGTTTATAAAAAATAGAAAAAAACAACTCTCTCGGATGCATATCTCCAAACACTTGTGGGGTAACCATACTGTTTCAAAAAACACTTTGGATACACACCTACTTAATTTAAAGAAAAAGATTCCACCCTTTTCTAACCGAATTGTTTCCGTTTATGGTAACGGCTACCTATTCGATGCCTAAATCAATTAATTATCCCTTTTTGATCTCTTTGCTTATAGGCTTATGTTCAATTATTATTGGGCTAACTGAGGTTCAGCGCATTCAACCTGAGCTTCAAGAGATTTATCAGTTTTTGAAAATCTCTTATGGGATTGTCTTATTAGGAGTAGGATTTTATTTCTACTATTTCCCTCTCAGTGATTTGTCCGCCACAGTGCTTATGGTTTTAAGTGTCAGCTACAGTCTACTATTTATGTGGTTTGCACCTCTATATGAAGTGGCCTACTTGGAAATTGGCTTGGCTTGTAGTTTCTTAAACATCAAAAGGGCTTGGATTTTTCCAAGTATTTTTGGAGCTGGCCTTGTGGGAATGATTCTAAGTCTTATCTGGCAATATGATAATAAGTGGTACATTCCCCCAATACTCCTTTCAGATAGCATATGGATCTGTGCTCAATGTTTTTTAATTTCTTTGTTTGTGCAAAAATTTGCCATAGGAACTTTCCAAAAAGACAAAGACAGAATGGTTCGCTTTAGCATCGTAGGAGAAGAGACTTCAAAATTGATGCATGATCTGAAAGGAATGCTGTCTTCACCTTTATTATTACTTGAGGCTTTAAAGAATAAAAATCAAAACACATCTCAAGAAAATTATGAAAAACAAATTCAAGATCTCACCCAAGAACTTGAAAATATGCGATCAGTTGTTCGATCCATTAATCAATTGGTGATCACTAATGAAAAGTTAGGCCCCGTTGATTTAGCTGAATCGGCTAAACAAGCAAAAAGAATTTTAGATCGAAGGCTTAAAAATATTAAAGTTCAGTTACCAGAATCAAAATATGTGCATGGAAATGAAGAAAGAATTCAGTCTGTTTTATTTAATCTGATGATTAATTCCATTGAAGCTTTTGAAAGTTCTAGACCCGAAATGGCAGAGATCAAAATGCATTGGAGTGGTAATACGCTGATTTACAGTGATAATGCTGGTGGTTTTTCAAAATCTTTGCAGCAAAATAAACTTAAATCTGGCTTAGGTCTAGAGCTTATCAAAATTGACCTTAGTAAAATGGGTGCCAAATTAAAAATGATGACCATCAAGAATAATGCTCAAACCGAAATTACTTTTAAAAAGTAAATTCAACAGAAACTCAAGACATTCAAATCATTTTCAACAAAAGATCAGTCTTGTTGCTTATCCATCTGGTTTTAATCAGCCTGAAATTCAACAAGGAGAAACCCCAATGAAATTACTCATTCCCATTTTAATGCTTAGTTGTTCTGCTCACGCTTTTGATTTAGGTGGCTTTGTACAAAAAGTAGGAGAAATCAAAAAATCCAGTGATGATAAAAAATCAGCCAAGCAAAAAGCAGAAGCTGAACAAGAGAGAAATAAAAAAGCACCTTCTTGGGATAAGATGTTTTATTATACAATCAAAAATCAACCCACATGGAAAATGGAAAAAATTGTGAACGCTTACTGGATGGCTGAACCTGAAAGTAATTACTATGAAATGAAAGACAATGAGTTTGAATTTGAAAAACTTCAGCAAGCAAAAATTGAAGAGCTAAAGAAAAATGTAGCTGAGTTTAAACCCAGTGAATATTTGATTGATGTTTCAGCAAACTTAGGAAAATACAATTTTAAAACCAAATCCATCACTTTAGAGGGTGTGATTGATGAGGAAAATATTTTACTAACCACTGCACGTGAAGGTGAATTTTTAACTCAAAAACCTACCATGACTGTAACACCCAATCCTGTTTCTCAAGAACAAGACTGGCAAACTGTTCCTACAGGATACATTTTTCAAATTACTAATCCCAAGGCTTTAGAAGCCATTCCTGTTCAAGAAGAGTTAGCTCGAAAAATAGCAAGCACTCAGGGCGGACGAGGTGCTGATGTGGACATTTTGTTTGAACTCGTCGGAGTCAAACTAAACGATAAAAAATGGGGTCAGTACGGAACTGTTGGAATATTAAAAATTAAGGTCAAAGAAGTGAAGGCCTCTTGGACCAATGGACCTGATGGCAATATTTTAATTCAGTAACTCTTCCCTGCAAACTTCAAAGCCTGCCGGTACAGAAAAAAGGCGGTGATCACACGAGTGGTGCCGCCGATCACAAATAAAAAGAAATAGGCTTGAGCCCCATTTTCAGGATGAGTTTTTAGCCACAAAGCCCCTATGGCACTTCCTGTGATCAGCCCTATGGCATTCAAAAAATTATAAAAAGTTAAAAATGGTATTTTTTCAGAAGGTTTTAGGTCTTGAAAGAAGATCAACGCCAATCCGATTTCAAATAGTGCCCATGCCCCGCCTGAAATCAACTGCAGCATCAATACATAGATGAAATTGTCCCCCAAGGCCCAAAAAATCGGAGCCGGACAAAGAATAATAAGTCCCCACTTAAAGGCTTTTAAATAGGAATGATTTTTTGTTCTTTCAAAGTACCAAAGGGAAATAATTTTTCCAATCAACAAGAAGCTGACTGCTGTCATGTACTGACCGTAATTCATTTTTAAATGCACCAGCATATAGGGGGTCACAAACGGAGCTGATAAAAAAATTCCCATCTGAAAAGGCAGAAGCCTTAAAATAAAATTTCGTTTATTTTTTTCCGACCAAAAAACAGACCAGGACTGCCGAATTCTAAGCAGTGAATTTTCTTCGCTCCAATTTTTTTCGTAATGCTTTCTTGATAGAAGCCAACTGGATGTGGCTCTGGCTAAAAAGGCAAAAAAGAAAATCAACCCGAAAGTGGAAGTAAAAGGTCCTAGCTTAAAATTATTATGTAACGCCACTCCACCTAAAATAAGGCCTACTAAAATCCCCGCCTGTGAAATTCTTGTTCTAAGAGTAAAAAATTTAGCGGCCTCTTGCGGTGCCAGCAAATGCCCCATCCAATAATTCCATGAAGGACCTGCACTGAAACCAGCTCCCCAGTAAAAGGTGAGAATAATAAATAGAGTCCAAAAATTGGGCTTATCCCCAAGGGCGAAAAAAATCAGGGGAATAAAACTGATAGCTTGCAAAAAAGCGAGGGTCCCCACCCAAATTTTATGATTTTTAAAAGCTCTTAAGGCTTCAGTGCTTAATATTTGTAAAAAGGCACCCGATAGCAGTGGCATGGTGGCAATCAGTCCTGCCATCCATTCGGAAAGACCTAAAGAGAGAACATAAGCCGGGAGGTAGGACTCACCGGCTCCAACCATAAGGGCATAAAGAAAAGAATCAAACAGACTTAAATTTAGACTTTTTGAAACACGAGCATCTGTGCTCATAAGCTCAACTCATTTTTTATTACTTACGTTTTCGATTTTCTTTTTTTTCTTTGAGTTCAGCCTTACAAGTATCAGAAACTTTGTCCCGGTTTTCTTTTAGACACTTCATCACTCGGCCTTTGCCTTTTTCCACATCAGCACAAAGGGATTCCACGTCGGCTTCACAGGCGGCATGGATGTCTTTCATGGCCTCTTTCATTTCTGCTTTTTTTGAAATACGATAGTCTTTGCACTCTTGACTGAGCTGAGCTTCATTTTCCTTCATACACTTCATGATGGCTCCACCACCTTTTTCAACACTACCACATAGCTTTTCACGGTCGGCTTTGCAGGGACCATCTGCCATCGCAAACTGGCTGACAAACAAAATTGGTATTAAAAACCGCATAAAAAAACCTCCTGATAAATTCATCATTTCAATGAGTTCACAGGAGGTTTTTCATTTTCTCAAGGCCGGGAAAATCCCCTAGACCTAAGTATAAGATCAGTTGCCGATCAACGCGATCAGTTGAGCAATTAGAAGTGCCACAACGCTCATGACTTTGATCAGAATACTGACACCTGGGCCAGAAGTATCTTTGAAAGGATCACCCACAGTGTCACCCACTACGGCTGCCTTATGAACTTCTGAACCTTTTGCGTGTCCTGGCATTCCACCTTTTTCAATGAATTTTTTAGCGTTATCCCAAGCACCACCCGCATTGGCCATAAACAAAGCCATCGTGGCCCCTACTGCTAAAGATCCTGCTAAAGTTCCTGCAAGAGCTGCAGGGCCTAAAGTGAAGCCTACGATAATGGGCGCAAGGACTGCGATCATTCCAGGAACAATCATTTCTAAAAGAGCTGCACGAGTGGCAATGTCAACAATTCTTGCGGGTTCTGGTTCTGCAGTTCCTTGAAGAAGACCCGGAATTTCTTTAAATTGTCTGCGAATTTCTTCAACGATAGCACCTGCTGCACGGCCCACGGCTGTCATTGTTGTTGAACCCACTAAGAATGGTAAAATGGATCCAATCAGAAGACCGATCAAAACACCTGATGATGTAAGATCTAATGATATGGCAGCCATTCCTGCTTTTTCACGGACGTGATTCACTTCCATGTTGAAGGCAGAAAATAAAGCCACAACTGTTAAAATCGCTGAACCAATGGCAAAACCTTTTCCGATGGCAGCTGTTGTGTTCCCCACGGCATCGAGCTCGTCAGTGATGGCACGAACTTCTTTGCCAAGACCTGACATCTCTGAAATTCCACCCGCGTTATCCGCAATTGGCCCGTAAGCATCCACTGTCATTACAACAGCAGTTCCCGCAAGCATACCAACAGCTGACAAAGCAATTCCATAAAGACCTAAAGCAGAGTCAGCTACGTAGGCAGCCGCCACAACGATTAACATGGGAATCGCAACAGATTCCATACCAACAGCAAGACCACGGATGATTCCTGTTGCGGGACCTGTTAAATTAGCTTGAGCCACAAGCCTGATCGGGCGAGCCGCTGTGTAGTACTCTGTGATCAGTCCGATCAAGGCTCCACCGATGGCACCACTTGCAAGAGCAAGGGTCACGCCTTGAGAAACACCTAAAGAAGGCATCAAGAAGTAACTGACAATAGTTAAGAGCACGGCTGGAATCATTAAAGATAAACGAAGCACAAAAGCGGGCTTCATGTTTTTAAGCAATCGAGTAATAAAAATAACAGCTAAGGAAATAATAAGTCCCACGGCTGATAAAAATAATGGCAATCCAACGGCCATTTCGCGAAGTTCCACTTCACCAGCCTGAGGCATCAAAGACTGGATGCCTGTGGCTGGAATTGTCAAAGCGATCGCCATAGCAGACACGATGGCAGCTACCATGGATTCATAAATATCGGCACCCATTCCTGCTACGTCACCCACGTTATCACCCACGTTATCTGCAATTACACCGGGGTTACGGGGGTCATCTTCAGGGATTCCTTCAATCACTTTTCCAGCAATATCAGCACCCACGTCAGCAGCTTTCGTGTAAATTCCGCCACCAATTCTGGCAAACAAAGCAATGGATGAAGCACCCACGGCAAAGGCGTGAAGAATGGTTCCCACATTAGCGCTATCTTTATAAACCATAAACAAAGCACCAAGACCGATAAGCCCCAGTCCTGCTACCGCAAGACCCATAACTGCTCCACCGTCCAAAGCGATTAACAAAGCATTGGGTTTTGAACCCAAAGCTGCTGCTTGAGTGGTTCTGACGTTTGCAAAAGTGGCTGCTTTCATTCCAAAAAAGCCAGCGAGTAAACTTAAAAAGGCGCCGAGTAAAAACCAGATGGCTGATTCCATTCCCAATTGCCAGTAAAGAGCAGCTGCAACGATGACAGCATAAACAGCTAATACTTTATATTCGCGCACCAGAAAAGCCATGGAGCCTTCACGGATATAGGACGCGATTCGGTTCATTGTTTCATTTCCGGAGGGCTGAGCCTTCACACGAAAATAAAAAAACAAAGCCACGATGAGGCCGATGAAACCTGATATTAAAGGCAGCGTTACGTAGGATGACATAGTCCAAGTATCCTTTCAGACGATTTAAATTCAAACGAGCCCTTGGTGATACAGGGGCCCCCATGCATTCGTCCACTTTTGACGCAGAAAGCCTAAAGGATTAAAAACATGCGAGAGGTCTTGAAGCGCAAACATCAAACACAAACATTCGAGTGAGTGCCGTGCTGTTCTGACAAGAACCCGAAGTGGACACTCGAGATCGATCGATACCGTTCAAAATTTTTGGATCCAAGCCATAAAAGCGTAAAAGTTCAGCAACCTCTGCATGATCTGAATTCAAAATTTCATTTTTTTCAAAAGCAATTTCCTGATCCAGAGTTTCACACTTTTTTCGCATACATTTTAAAATAAAATGGGTTTGCGCGTTTTGCATAGTATTGCCGTAACCCCTGACTGATTCATCTGGCTGAATACCGTCCACGCAGGACCGGGAGCCTGTTTTGGAGAGCTCTTGAGCAGACATATTCATAGCTTTTTGAAAGTACAAATCCGCAGTGGTTCCCGGAGGAGCCCCAGCTATTAGCTGCATTGTTAACAATAATATTGAAATCATTTTAGATCCCTTCTGTTGCAACTTGAGCTCATAAGCTCATCGAATGAACCGTAAGTATCATCAGCCCATTGATTTTGATTGTATAAAAGGCTTTGCAAATAAAAGCTGAGCTTAGAGGTGGGCTCGCACAAAATCATCATGGCTGTCATTTTTTCCAAATTTTGGTCACCGAAGTGATTACCAACAAGTCCCAATTGCACATGTCTTAAGCTTTCATGAAGCAACAAACCTTCAAGACTTGTGGCACCCAGGCGCGTGATGACAGGCTCGAAAACCACAACCTCATACTTTTTAATCTTTCGATTTGATAAATAATAAGCCGCTAAATTGGCTTCTGATTCAAATTCAGCCAAAGTCCACTGAACAGAAGAGCTTAAAGCCACAGAGGCCAATGTTCCCACTAAATCATACTTCAAATTTTTCCAACCATCCAATGTGCTAAACAATGAATCGGCTGATTTTGAAAACCGAATCTGAGCCGTTTCATTTTGCTCAGGCCGTGAGTCTTGAACAGCGGGGCTGATCGACGAAAAATCAGAAAGAATCCATTGGTCACCTTTAAGCACAACAGAACCACCACCACTGCTTTCAGTCCCTTGCAGTGAACTTACAGATTTGGAACTGACAGCATCAAAAAAGTTTTTTTTCTGCTGGGGATTCATAGACTTTAGGTTAATGGATTTCAAAACCAACTCTTTTTGAGGACGGTCTTGCAGGAAACGATGAACAGGCTGGGCCCAAGCCACAGTGCTTATCAACTGTAGAAGAACTAGACAGCTGACCCATCTAGGCCCCATTTTCATCAGGCAAGCGAAACTGAACGTGTTCATAATTGAATCCTTATTACGTTGTAGTGTTTTTGCAATTTACAAGCCTTTGACTTTGAAAAAATCCATGGTCAAAGCAAAGACTTCTTCCTCTTTTGAGGGCTTTATTATTTTACGCATTTTATCTATGCACTCGAGCCATAGTTCCTTTATTTTTTCAGCATCTTTCAGTGATATCGCGATCACAGAGGAGTAATGCATATCCTCTTCAAGGTTTTTTTCCACAGACTGCAAACACTGACTGCGCCAGTTGATATGATGCCTTTGCACGAATTCGGAATCTCGACCCAAATGAATGGATCGATTGGTGACTTTGAATTGATTATTCACTTTTTCAATCAAACCAATTTCTTCTAGGAAGTGGATCACATCATAAACTAAAGCTTCAGGCAGATGAAATTTCTGAGCTAATATTTCAGCACTTTGATTTTCTGGTACTGAAAGTGCCACATGGATAGCCGAGTAAAACCATGTGCTGTAATAGCGATGCCGATCTTTTTCTGGTATATCATCTGTTTTTGCTAAGCGTTTTTTGATATTAAACTTCGCTTGTTGCATCTCTCGGATCTGCAATAAGAAAAAGTCTTTAAGCTCCACACTGCCTGAACGATCTTTTTCCACCAGCAACAGAAAGTATCGTGATTCTGATGCCGTATGATGAAAAAAAACATTAAGCCTGTGAGCTTGTTCCAGGGTTAAGTGAGCAAACCCATTTAACACTTGTGACAGATAAGAAGGCTGACATTGAATAAATTCAGAAATCTTATTTTTTAGACCCTTCTTAAGGGGGTCTATTTCAATACGATTGATGATGTATTCCTTGTAGTCCTCATAATCTAGTAGCTGATTGAGCATATAATCCTTATTTATTATATAATAAAGTTTCTATTGCTTTTATAATAAAGTAAAATTTTGTTAAATGAAAGGCCTCTGTAAAATTTATAGCTCATTTATCGTATCTCATGACTTGAAGACTTTTGTCCTGATCGAGTTGTCGGAACTCTGAAGACTCAAGATGAATAATCTGTTGGACCGCTTGAATATACACGTAAGAGCACAATTCATGGCTTTTCAACATCCTACTTTGTTCATCAAAAACTTGAATTTCTTCACACAGAGAAGATTCTGTGTGTGAAAGAAATAAATGAGGCGAGAAAAAAATCAATAAAAATATAAATTTAAGCTTTTGCACGAGTCATTCCTAATTGATTCTAATTTCGAAATAGACATCAAGACTCCCTTTTTTTTGAGTCTCGCAACTGTTTTCATTTTGATTCGTGACCAATTTAATATCTATCTTTTTTGTCGACAAAATTGATAATGCCCTTCTGTAATGCCTAGTATCTCCAGTGAAGCAATAACTGGGCGTTCGGTAGCGACCCTTTGATAAAGTTGTTCGAACTTCAGCGATCATTAAAGTTTCACTGACGCTTTCAGGTTCACAGTTTGCTACAAATTCAAAATAATCCTGCTCAATTTGAAAATTGAGTACTTCTTCAAATATTTTCCGCGAATTATAGCATGGTATTAGTGTAAGATTTATACCATCTGTAGGGTGATAGTACCGTAACTCATTCAAACGCTCTCGATACACGGTTTCTGCGAATGTCGCTGTTTGAAACAATACAAGACTCACTAGAGTCAATACCTTTTTCATAAAATCTCCTTACAATAGTTGATGTCTTGATAAAAAATTTTTATCAAATGGAGCACTAATAAACACTCAAATGAAATTTAAATATAGATGAATAAAATTAATAAACAGGTTTAAATTTAATAATAAAATAATATAAGTTTTACAATTTAAGATCAGATTAATCTTTTTCGAAAATATTAATTTTTTTTATCTATTTTTATACCTAATTTTGAAACTATATTGTGACCTCAACTCTAACAAAGGAAATTGCATGAATAAAATAATTTCAGCCTCAATAATATTGCTTATTGCGCTTTCATCTTCTGCCAACACAAATAGCCTTCAAGGTGCAAGACTTACGGATGAAACAACAAGTGAAAAAATTGAATTTGAGCCACACATTATGGCTCATAAACTCTTTAGAGGATCTGTTGTTTTGACTTCAGAGCACCTCAAGCGCTTGACAGCTAAAAATAGTAAATTGATCTGTTCTCACTATTATACGAGCTATTACAAGCCAGAAGAGGTCATTGCCTACAACAAACGAGTGCTGACTTTTTCTGAAAACAACCAGGTCACAAGCGACTATTTTGTCATCAACTATGAAGCTGACAAAGAAGATGCCTACCCTTCTGCCACCTGGAAATTCACAGCGAGTGGACACACGCTACCAAATGAAGTGACTTACACCAATTTGGATTCCGGGAAAAAACATGCAATCCCAGCTGTTTCAACGATGAGATATAATGACAAAAACAGTATTCCTGTTCTTATTATTGAAACTTCAATAGATAATAAAGAAAGTTTGAGTTCTAATTTACTGTTTTCTTCATCGCTTGACGCAAGTCGCTCTGTTAGCCGCTATGAAATCTGTTTTGCTCTTTAAAGGCGTTTTTCTTTAAGAAGCTTTTTTCTTAGGCTCTGATTTTTCAGAGCCTTTTGTTTCATACTTATCAATTAATGAATTCAAATGATTTTGTGCTTTATATTTACTTAAGTTTTGTACGTCTTGTTTTTGAATGTGAATTTCACCCACACCTTGACGAATCAGGCGATCCTTTTGAACCTCTTGAAATACGGCCCCTTGTGGAGTGTATAAGATGTATTTTTTATTCGTTGGCAAATAAATATACATATTAAACTCTAAAGGCTTTCCTGCTTCAATTTCCACTGTTTTCACAGAGACCATGTTTTCCTTAGCTGATATTCCTACTTTTGTTTGTGCCTCTGCAAAGGGGAAAAAAGCCATGGCCACTTCATCACCTTTATGTACAGACTTACGTAAAAATTGGGCGTATTCCAGTGCCCACCCTTCAAAATCCACTCGCTTCACTTTGACTTGCATATTGGCTTCATTATCGATGGGCTCACCGGCGTCCCTTAAAAACTTCATCAGTTTTGATCTGACAAGTTCAACGAATTCGTCATCGATTTTTTTGTCTTTTCCGAGGGCTGCCACCAGGTAGCCACTAAATTTAGGACTTTCAACCACGATACAGGCCAAGTGAGAATTGTCTTCTAAATAAGTTTGTGTTTCTCCACTGCCTTTGACCACTGTGGAGTCCAGGCTTTGGTTCACACCTTTTACAAACACCGATTCGTCATTAAAAATTCCACCCTCTTTAACTTTTGTTACATCCTGAGAGAGGCTGGATTTGTTTTTCTTTTTTTCATTGCCACTTTGACCAATGATAAGACTTTCACTGGGCTTTGAGGGATCATAGTCAGGTTGTTGATTTTTTCCAGAAACATTTTCTCCGGGATCGTAGCCAGCACCATTCTGAGTTTTAGCTCGACCAATCATGACATCTTGGCCTTTTTTTAAAGTGCCATCTGGATTGTACATCATGGTATCTACAGATGTACTTTCAATTTCGTGAGCTTTTGATTCCTTTTTATTTTTCTCTTGCGTGGGTATGAATAAACCATCTTCAGCGTCTGTGCTTGGACCCGGTGTCTGCAATGATCCTGCGTGAGCGATTCCACTTTTTGCAGCTTTTGGACCCTGTTCATGAACGGGAGTAAAAGCGATTCCACTATTCTCGTCACTGTCATCATCATTTGCCAATTGAGCAAGAAGAGATTTCATCATGGGGTCTGCTTCACCCTCAGTACTACTGGATGAAGCTGTCATCGTCACAAACCCATCTTTTTTCTGCTCGCCAGATTTTACTTCTACGCTAAAATCAAAATTACTTTTTTCATCACCGCCAATAGTTCCTGTTTCTTTGATTTTTGCGGCCGTTTCTAAATCACGAAGATACTTATTAACAGCACGCTCGATGGCAGGACCTGTCACTGGAGGATTAATTCTGTAATCAATTCCAGAATCCATAAGGGCTTTAAACGAGGCCGTAGTCGACTTTTCAGCAAACATCATCACACAGGTTTGAAAAGCGGAATTCACAATCTTAGGAAACTTGGCCATTTTTTTACTGGGGTGATCCACGGTAATTAAAACAAAAGATGGCTTCATTGTAACCAAGGTTCCAATGGCTTTTTTCATGTCATTGGTAGAGACAATATTCCACTCGCGATTTTTTAAAAATTGCTCCACACCTTTCAGACTATTGGCATCTGATTTTACGATGAGCATAGTTTTAGAAATGGCTTGTGACATATTTGATTTTTCGGCATTTTTCAGACCGATCAGTAGGGAGCGGCAAATGAACTAGACCAAAGACTTATCCAAAACGTCCCGTAATGTAATTTTCCGTTCTTTTATCCTGAGGATTGGTAAAAAGTTTTTGGCTTTTACCCTTTTCAATCATCTCGCCGGCCAGCATAAACACTGTATCATCCGAGCATCTGGCTGCTTGATGAAGATTATGTGTGACCATGATCACGGTGACTGTTTTTTTAATTTCTGATAGTTGCTCTTCAATGTGGGCTGTTGAGATCGGATCCAACGCACTAGTGGGCTCATCAAGCAATAAAATTTCTGGCTGTACTGCGAGCGCTCTTGCAATGCAAAGCCGTTGCTGTTGACCACCCGACAAAGCCAGGGCTGATTTTTGCAAACGATCGGAAACTTCACCCCAAAGACCGGCTTGATTCAAAGCCATTTCTACGCGGTCTGAAAGTTCAGTTTGATTTTTCATGCCGCGAAGCCTGAGGCCGTAGGCCACATTTTCAAATAATGATTTAGGAAAAGGATTGGGCTTTTGAAAAACCATCCCGACCCTTTCACGCACCCACAAAGGATCCACATCAAGCCCAAGAAGATTAATATTTTGCGGCTGCAATACGATTTCACCCAAGGCTTCGGCCTCTTCCACAAGTTCATGCATCAAGTTCACGCAACGAAGTAAAGTGGTTTTACCGCAACCTGAGGGTCCCATCAAAGCTGTGACTTTTTTTTCTGAAATATCCAGATTGATATTTTTTAAAACCTGCTGGGTATTGTAAAAAAAATTGAGATTTTTAATTTGTAGCTTCGTACTATTTTCTACCATTTGATGGATTTCCTAACCCTTATTCGAATAAGAATGGCAATGAGATTGAGTGCTAAAGTCAGTGTCAACAACACAAGACCAGCGGCGGCTGCATTGACGTGAAATTCGGCTTGCGGCCTTGAGAGCCAATTAAAAAGCTGAATGGGAAGAACCGTGAAGGGATCCATAATGGATTGCGGTAAAAAAGCAATGTAAGTTAAGGCCCCGATAGTAATCAAAGGGGCTGTTTCACCAATGGCTCTGGACAGTGCTAAAATAACTCCGGTCATAATGCCTCCCATTGCAGAGGGAAGTTGGTAATAATACAGAGTTTGAAAGCGTGTGGCACCCAATGCAAAAGAAGCTTCTTTTAAATTGGACGGCAATGATCTTAAGGCTTCACGGGTGGAAACAATAACAATTGGTAATACCAATAAACTTAAAGTAAGCCCCGCTGTTAAAAGGCTCGCCCCCAATTTAAAGTAATGCACAAAAATTCCTAAAGCGAGAAGTCCATAAAGAATGGAAGGCATGGCAGATAGGTTTAAAATGTTGAGCTCAATTAATTTTGTCATAGGATGATTCTGCTTCGAGTACTCTTCTAAATAGAGTGCTGCCGAAACCCCCACAAGAATTGTCAAAAACGCTGTGATCAACATAACAAGTAACGTGCCCACCCAGGCCGATAAAATTCCGGCCTGCCCTGCCCTTCGAGAGGGAAAAGAAGTGAAAAAATCCATATCAATTCGGCCCCCACCACGAATGGCGAGATCTAAAATCAAACTTAATAAAACAATCAAGGCCAAGGCCAGGCTTAGAAGGCCCACAAGTTTCATGAAGAAATTAAAGACTTTTCTTTTTTGTGAGCGGGTCACGAAAACCTCTGCATACGAGATCGGAAACGAAGGGCTAAAAAATTAAAAAACAAAGTGATCACGAGAAGAGTCAGCCCCACCACAAAAACAGTTTGGTACCCAATAGATCCGTGAGGCAAATCACCCAATGCCACTTGCACCATAAATGCGGTCATGGTGGCCGCAGGCTCTGTGGGATCCAAAGTCCAATTGGGTTGCTGTCCAGCTGCGATAGCCACCACCATGGTTTCTCCGATGGCTCTTGAAACTCCTAATATACACGCAGAAATAATTCCGCTTGAGGCCGAAGGAAGAATCACTTTCCAAATGGTCTCAAAAGTTGTGGCCCCTAAAGCTTTCGAGGCCTCCCTTAGATGACCGGGTACTGCTTGTATGGCGTCCTCTGATAAGGAAACGATCAGTGGTAAAATCATAAAGCTCATGGTGAGACCCGCAGAGAGTAAACTAAAACCAGGTAAATCAGGATAAAAAAACTGCAAAAATGGAGTCACAACAAGAAGTGCAAAGTAGCCAAAAATGACAGATGGAATTCCAGCTAGCAATTCAATGATGGGCTTCACCCATTGCCTGGTCTTTTGTGATACGTATTCACTTAAAGTAGCCGCAATCAAAATTCCAATGGGAACTGCGATCACGCAAGCAATCAAGGTGGTCATCAGGGTTCCCATTAAAAGCGGCTGGATGCCAAACTTGGCATCAGAGAACATGGGAGTCCATTGTCTTTCAAAAAAAAATTCCGATAATTTGACAGCTTTAAAAAAAGGCCAGGATTCAAAAATAAGAATGAGCACAATGGCAGCTGTGATAAAAACAGACAAATAAGCACAAAGTGCAAACCACTTTTCAAAAAGATACTCCACCCAGCCTCGGGCCTGGCGGCTTGATTTTTTTCTGCTCTTCAATTTTTTTCTTTCTTCAACAAATCTTCGATTTTCATGCCCACTTGAGAATGTCCTTTAAAAACAGTTCCCCACTTTTTTTCTTTCAATTGATTTAAAACTCCTGTGTAAGTGGCCTCAGGAAGTGGAATGCCTTGGATTTCTTTTGTCAGCGCAGAGCTATTTTTTATGTAAAATTCTGTAAAAAGCTGAACCTCTGGTTTTGCTAAAGCCTTTTCACTGACGTAAATAAGCAAGGGTCTAGCAAGAGGTGCATACAATCCTTGAATCACAGCTTCTTTCGATGCTGTTTGAGTTTTTCCTTTAAAAATAATTTTTAAGGCTTTTAACTTCCCAGAGTTTTCCTCAAAGTAATGCAAAGGCACATAACCCAAAGCATTTTTTTCCCTAGAAATTCCCATCACCAAAGTATTATCATCTTCACTGGCCGTATAATCACCTCTGGAGGCTTTCGCTTTTCCCACAATGGCTTCAGTAAAATAATCAAAGGTTCCCGAATCAGAACCGGCACCGAAAAAAGCCACTGGTTGATCGGGCCAAGTGCTTCTGATTTGATTCCATTTCATAATTTTACCTTGAGCCGAAGGCTGCCAAGCCAGTTTGAGTTCTTCAACGGTGATGTCATTGGCGAAGCTATTAGAGGGGTGAACGGCGATGGCAATGGCATCAAAGGCAATGGGAAGCTCTAGGAAGCGAATACCATTTTTTTTGCAAGCCTGAATCTCTGAGTCTTGAATGGGGCGAGAGGCATTTTGCACGTCAGTTTCGCCCCTACAGAATTTCTTAAAGCCCCCGCCTGTGCCTGATATTCCCACAGTCACTCGGTGCTTGGGGTGAGCCGCTTGAAATTCCTCGGCCACCGCTTCAGTCAGAGGAAAAACCGTGCTTGAGCCATCCACTCGAATCAATTGGGCAAAACTTAAAAACGGCATAACTAAGATCGCTAAAAAGAAATTCATGGATCACCTCATAATTAAAAGAATTCAAACCCTACCACGCTAATTCTTCAAATAGGACTTCGCCAATTCAAGATTGTGTTTAGATTTGTTGTGACAAGGAAAACTGATAAGCTAGATAAAAACTTTAATTTATGTCATTAAATATCTAAAACATTTGACGATTTGAGAATTTAATCCTACCCAATTCATATGAAAAATAGACTGATTATTCTAATGATTCTGATGACCACTGCCACTTCTGTCTTCGCCCAATCGAACTTGGATGATTTTCTGTCACCCGATGAAATTCTTCAGGAAATTGAAGATAGCTCAGATGAAGTTTTGGGAATGGATGAAATTTTAGATTTCTTTGAGCCCTTGCAAGCTCCGCTCTCTCCGCAAAGAAATTTAAGCCTGCAAGAGTCCACGCAAATTTACGGGGTCAATTGGCTGAAACACTATCCACTCGTACTTGTGATCAACACTTCTCAAAAGGGGCCTCAAGCTCAAAGAATGACGGTTTATAGAAATGGGCGTAAATCGGGCGTCTATGTGATCTCCTCTGGACGGGAAAAATGGGAAAAAGCAAAAAGTGGAAAAAGATACTTTTCAAGAACACCCGTTGGTTGGTTCACACCGACCCGCTTGGTGAAAAATCACTATTCTTCCACTTGGCAAGCTCCCATGGATTACTCCATGTTCTTCATTGGTGGAATTGCCACCCACGCAGCCGTCAAGGCCAGCGAAAAAGAGTTAGGAAAACGCGCTTCAGGAGGATGTGTCAGGCTACTCAGAGCACAAGCTCGGGATCTATTTGTAACCACACAAGCCAACGGAATGGCTCGCGTGCCTAGGTTTGATCGCTCGGGGCGACCCGTTTATAAAAAGAACTCTAAGAAAGAAATCAGCTACCAAAAACAATACCGAACATTGATTTATGTGACGAGGTAGCGCTACCAGCCCGCCAGCCTACGTCTACGTTTGCGGCTTGAAGTGGTCGTCGCCTGAGTTGATTCAATGGAATTTTGAGAATTATTAGCGAGATTCATGAATGACTCCTGATCATTTTTGTTGAAATCAAACTACCCCTTGTCTTCGCGCGCAAGGAAGCGCTAATCCAGAGCATTTAGTCTAAAGTCCAGGGCGGGGCTGCGTCTGAAATCGAATAGGCTTGCGATAAGGCCTTTTCGAGCTCTATTCTAGGCCGTTATGAGCTTACTCAACCTTATTTTAATAGCGACCGCCGTCAGTCTTTTTGCAGGTCTAGTCCTGGGGGCCCTGCTGTTTCGTTACTACCGAAAACATATCATCAGTAAAGCTCAAGAAGAAGCTCAAGATATTTTGCAAGAAACTCAAAGTGAAATTGAACTCAAGCAAATTGAGCAGCAAGAAATCAAAGCCGAAATTGAACTGGAACTTTGGACCAAACAAGAATCCACGCTTTTAAAAACGGAAGAAAATATTGAAGATCTCACCACTCAAGTGGATGAAAAAAAGAAAAAAATTGATGATCGCCACAGTGTCGCCCGAAGTGAACTGAAAGATTTTGAAAACAGCCTCAAAGAAAAAGAAAAAGAACTCGAAGCCCACAGCAAAAATTGGGAAAGCAAAAAGCTGGACCTCAAAAATATGCAAAAGCAAATCATTGAAAAAATTCAGTCGGTTTTTCAGCTGAACTCACTGGAAATTACAGAAAACCTTCAAAAGGATTTAGAGCTTGAATCACAAAGACGCTCGGAAAAATTTTTAGAATTTTATGATGAAGAACTGAAAGACACGGCTGAAACTCAAGCCAAACAAATTTTAGATGCAGCCCTTGACCGTTTCCAAAGGCCCTACTCGGCAGAAAGAGGCATTGGCTCTGTTAGCCTACCAGACGCGGCTTTTTTTAATAGCCTGAATCACCCTGAAATCATCGAGACCATTCAAAAAGCCTGCGGTTGCGACATTATTTTAGATGAAGGGCAAACCCATGTGGGCGTGGCTGGATTTGATCCTGTACGCCGTGAACTCACGCGAAGAGTTTTAGAAAAGCTCATTAAAAATCGCCGTGATATTAACCCCAACGGCATCGTTAAAGTTTCTGAAATGGTAAAGAAAGAACTTTTCAGACAAATCCAACAAGACGGCGATCAAATCGCTCGAGAGCTCAAAATTATGGATTTGCACCCTGAAATTCGGCAAATGATGGGAAGCCTTCGTTACCGCTATTCGTTCACTCAAAATCAATATTTCCATTGCGGCGAAGTGGGTTGGTTGGCAGGTTTACTCGCCAGCGAATTAGGCTGTGATTTAAAAAAATCAAGACGCTCGGGCCTGCTTCATGACATTGGCAAATCCATGGATCACGCGGTCGACGGGGGTCACGCCATGATCGGTGCTGATTTCATCGAAAAGCGCGGAGAAAAAGCCGACATCGTTCATAACGTAAGAGCCCATCACTTTGATGTGACTCCTTCTGCACCCGAAGCCTTTTTAGTCATTGCAGCTGATGCCATTTCAGGAGCAAGACCCGGTGCTAGAAGATCCACCATTGAGTCCTACAACCAAAAAGTCACAGAACTCCAAGACATCGCTCACAGTTTTGATGGAGTGACCGATTGCTTTGTACTGAACGGTGGCCGTGAGTGCCGAGTGGTGGTCAATTCTAGAAAGGTTTCTGATTTGGTGGCCTTGGATTACTCTCATCAAATTGCGGCTCGCATTGAAAGTGAATGCAGTTATCCAGGAAGTATTAAAGTGGTCATTGTCAGAGAAACCTTTGTCTCGGAATCCACTGCACCCAAGTAGTTTATTGCAACCCCAGCACACGAAATTGAAAATCAAAATCTTCTCGGGCTGTAATAATTTTGATTTTATGTAAACCCACATCTTGCTCACTGGTGGATCTGATCATTCGGCTTTTGGTCCAAGACGAACAATTTTCTTCACTGCCATTAGGGGCTTGATAAACACAATCAATTAATATTTTTGCAGTGTCTGAAATCTCGTAACCAAATAAAGAATTTCTAGCAATAATCAATGGCGGAGTTGTTTCCTTAGCCACTTGAGAGCCATTTTTTTCAAGACTAACAAAGGTCAACTGTTGAATGCCTCCACCTGCTGGCTGATGGTGTAGAACAAACTCAGGACTTTTCACATTATAGTTGTCGATGGCAAAAACCGCTGTTTCAAACTTGGCCTCACCGATGTTTCGCCACTGGGTGCGGTAAAAACGGAAGCGATTTTCATTTTCCAAAATACTCATTTCGCTCACATCGGACTCGGTCCAATTGATGACTAATTTTTGCTGAGAAAAATCGGCGATATTAGAGCCATAGGTATGAACCAAATCAAAATCTTTGGAATTAAGAAGTTTTACTTTTAATTGATCCCCTTTTAGCAGGCTGATGTTCACCACATCATCTTCTGCATCGATCGCAAAACTTTGCCCCGAAGGCTGAACCGTGAGGCTTAAACAAGGGCCTTTGCATTCACTGATTGAACTAGGAAATCGATTAAAGTTTTTAGTCTGACCAGAGGGGCCCTCGGAAAGAGGCACTTCACTGTGCTTTTCCAGCTGTTCTACGATGTACCAGGCCGAACCTAAGACAAGAATAAGGATTAATAATCTATTCATACATTCCCCGTTTCGTCACATTGGCTCACTAACTTGACGTTCTATTTTGAGACGTGACGGGCCTTGATTAAAGATTTCACAAGCTTAAAGGCTAGCCCAGTTGTGGATCCAACCTTGCTTCAGCCTTAGTCAAGTGGAGGCTTCAAATGCTTATTATTAAAAGTTTAATGTTATCAATTTTTCTATTTTCTGTGGTGGGATGTAAATCCAGCTCCAATGGAAACAGGGTGACAACAAACAGGTCCAAACAAAAAGTGACAAGCCCTAAAACCAATACCAACCAAGACAAAACTCAAAGAGGCTCAGATCCGAAATCGGAAGTGGCGTCAAGCCCAGCTGTTTGCGGTGAATACTCAAAAAAAATGTTAGAGCTTGGCTGGGAAAATGCCATTCTTGAAACAAACGAGGCCGCTCAAAAAATTAAAGTCAGCTACTTTGTTAAAAAAAATTCAAACCTAGGTAATCCTGTTCTTGTGCTTCCTCACGTGCAGGGCCGAATCTCAAATGAACTGGCTAGTGCCATTTCTGATGCTGCAGAAAAAAATTCCTTTGATCCCATTATCATGGAGCCTCGGGGAACGGGTTGCAGCTCTGAATTACCAATAAACAAAAAAGAGTGGAACAATTTCACCGCTGACAAAGTGGCTGAAGATGCCGAGCTTTTAAGAAAAAAATTATTAAATGATAAACCCTGGAAGGTTTGGTCACACAAAGAATCAAGCCTCATCGCTTTAAAAATGCTAGAAAAGAATCCAGAATCAGTGGTGTCTGTACATATGGCTGACTTTGTGATCGCTAGCACCCCAGTTGAGACCGAAAAAAATAAGCTTCTTGTCCAAATCGACACTTGGAAAAAATTTAAAGAGTTTTCCAAATCAAAAGGCTTTGAATTAACTGATGATGTTGAACAGAAAATCAAACAAACACTGTTATTAAAAAATGCCTGCTCGGATGAACAACAGATTTGTAAACTAGATCTATTGACATCTTTGATTGATTTCTTATCCGGTGATGATAGCCAGTGGTCAGAAGCGGTCAAAATTGTGAAGCAGTTATCAGAAGGAAATATTTCAGAAGAGCTGAATCAAATAGCTAAGGCTAATCAAAAGGTTTATTTGTACAATCAACTTTTAATTGCAGCCCATGTGGATTCCGATGAGTACCTGACAGCTTGTGAAAAGGCGTTGAATGACAGTGAATTAAATTCAGACATCAAAACCACACCCATCATTAGCTGCCGCATTGATCAGGCTTTGAAAAAATCTTACCTATCAAGCCTCAGAGGCCAAGTTCAGCATAAAAAACTGGATTTTAATTTGATCCAAAAAAATACGAAAGAATCTAAAATTGATATTCATCTTGCTTTAGCAGAGAGATCTTTAACCATGCCCCTTGAATCATTTGATGTCTTCATGAAAAACTTAACTGGCGAGAGCCAAAGAGATCTTTTGCTCACGCCCGAAAGTGGAACCGATTTATTTTTGTATCCTCAACTACTCGAAACTCTTATGTGATTTTCGAGTGGTACTCTTGCTCACTGAAGTCATCCACGGTCACAGCATCAAGACGAACTTTATCCACCTCTTTGAGTAGTGCGAACTCTTGATCGTTGATGATGCCTTTGGCTTTACAAGATTCGTAAAGCATAAGACCCTTGGCTTTGGGAACAGCACCTGATTTAACAGCTTTTCGCATTTTAGCTTCAATGCCTTCGGCTTGAATCACAATGGTTCTGGCTTTTTCTAAACGTAAAAGCTGCTCGCCTTCTTTAACAGGCATATAAATTCCGTCCGTCAGACGGTTTCTGACTTCATCGTTATAAAGTAGTCGATTCGATATTTCATGTGACCAACCATCGGAAGCTTGAGAACCAATGGAATTGATTCGTGACCATGCACCGATCCAACCTTTTACAAACCAACGAAGCCCAGGAATTTTTAAGTTATCAAAAATTCCATCAAAGGCTTTCTGAATCTCAGACATATAAAGTTTTAAACAATAATGCACCAATGGAAGATCTTCTTTTTGGCGACCTTCTGCTTCGAAACGTCTTAATACAGAAGTCGACATATACATCATAGCCATAATGTCAGCAAAGCGGCCTGTGATTTTTTGTTTTTCTTTTAACTTTCCGCCTAATGTTCCCATGGCAACGTCAGCTAAAATGGCAAATGTAGCACTTGTCCAAGCCAGTCTTCTAAAGTATCGCTTCATTTCTGGGTGACAGTCCGGAGTTCCTGCCACATATCCACGAGTGAGAGACAAAATAATTGATTTACAAATATTTTTAACAATGTGACCGATGTGACCCCAAAAGGCTTCATCTAAAAGCTTCACATCATTCGTTTCTACAGCCTTCACTTCCATGAAAGCATAGGGATGACTTCGCATAGCCCCTTGACCAAAAATGATCAGAGTTCGAGTTAAAATATTGGCACCTTCAACGGTGATTCCAATGGGTGTAGCTGTGTAGGTTTCACCCAGCAAGTTACGGGGGCCTAAGGAAATTCCTGCGCCACCCATCACATCCATGGCATCATTAATCACTTTTCGACCCATTTCAGTGGAATAGTATTTTTGCATCGCTGTAATAGTTGAAGGCTTAATTCCTTTATCTAAAGCACCGAGTGTGTATTTTCTCATGGCTTCAAGTGAATAAGTACTTGATGCAATTCTTGCTAAAGGCTCTTCGATACCTTCAAATTTACCAATGGAAGTTCCAAATTGTTTTCGGACCACACCGTGAGCACTGCACACACGTGAAGCAAGCTTTGCTCCGCCTGTGGCTTGCGCAGGTAAACTGATTCCTCGGCCTGCTGCCAAACACTCTGTTAACATTTTCCAACCCAAACCGCAGCCTTCGATACCACCAACCACAGCATCAATGGAGACTTCCACATTCACGCCTTGAGTGGGGCAATTGTGAAAAGGAATTGTTAATGGATCATGTCTGCGACCGATGACAACACCAGGAGTGCTGGATGGAATCAGCGCACAAGTAATTCCTAAATCTTCACCGCGGCCTAAAAGATTTTCTGGATCGCGAAGTTTGAAAGCAAGACCAATAACAGAGGAAATGGCAGCCATGGTGATCCAGCGCTTATTCCAATTGAGGCGCATCATGATTTTTCCATCAGCACCCTTAAACACAACACCGCTAGAAGTAATGGATCCCGCATCAGAACCTGCAAGAGGTTCTGTTAAACCAAAGCATGGAGTTTCCTCGCCGCGGGCTAGGCGTGGAAGATAATAATTTTTTTGTGCTTCTGTGCCGTAGTGAACAAGAAGTTCTGCTGGTCCCAAGGAATTGGGAACCATGATGTTAATGGCAACAGGAACGGATCTGGTGGAAATTTTCATGATCACTTCGGAATGGGCCAAAGCTGAAAATCCCAAACCATCGTAGTTTTTAGGAATGATCATACCTAAAAACTTTTCTTTGCGGATCATATCCCAAATGTCTTTTTCAATTTCTTTATTTTTCCAAATTTTCCAAGCATCAATTTTTTTACAAAGCTCATCCACGGGGCCCGCCATAAAAGCTTTTTCTTCAGCGGTGAGCTCGGGATAACTTTCATTCATTAGTTTTGTAAAATCAGGGCTTCCGGAAAATAAATCTTTTTCCACCCAGGTCACACCCGCGTCCAAAGCCGTTCGCTCGGTTTCAGAAATCTTTGGAATGATTCCTAAAGCCTTCATGGCTTTCATCACCACACTGGAAACCAAAGCTGTGCGAATGGGTTTAATGAGAAACACAAGCAAGATAACTGCAGCCGCCACAAGCCCCGCCAGTGGCAGACCAAAACCATAACTAAGCGCAAGGATCGCTAGGGCCCAGATGATCAAAGGGGATCCAAAGTATCCCACTATAAGTATAAAAAGAATCGAAAGAGGGATCGCCAAGCTTAGATAGGCTTGGAAATATCCGTGGTAAGAACCCAAATCCATAGGTAACTCCTTGTTTAGATACTAAAATCTTAAACAGTTACAAGGGGCTTAGTCCACGCAAATAAAAAAGGCCTGTTTCACAACAGGCCTTTTCACAAGTTTAACTTTTAATTATGTGTCATAATGAACACAAATTAAATTATGTTAAGACTAGTTTGTTCCTTCAGCAGGAGCAGCTTCAGTGGGAGCTGCAGCGTCTGTAGGAGCTGCTTCAGCAGGAGCGCCTTCAGTTGGAGCTGCCATGTCAGCAGGTGCTGCCATTTGCTCTTGAGTGGGAGCAGCAGCTTCTTCAGCTGGCTGGTTTTTAGAACAAGTAAAACCAGAGGTAAACGCGAGAGCAGCAACAGCTGCGAGTACGATCATTTTCATAAGAATTCCTTCCTTAATTATTAGGACTTAAAAGCCACTAATTTGTTTTTATAACTAACTCGACGTTGGTAGAGTAGCGATCACAACCGAATCTCGCAAGGATTTTTTTTAGAGTTTTTATTTTGAACTTTGGCAACTGGGGCACCAATAGGTGGCTCGGCCACTGAGGTTTTTTTTCTTAATTGTGGCTTTACATTTTAAACATTTGAAAGACTCTCGTCCGTAGACAAAAAATTGATTTTGAAACCCCCCTGATTTTCCAAAAACATCGCGGTAATCATCAATTGTGCTACCACCCGAGCCAATGGCTTCTGTCAAAACCTGTCGAATTTCTAGCATTAACTTTTTAGCTTCAGATAATTTTAATCGGTGAGCCTTTTTCATTGGAGAAATGCCTGATCTGAACAAAGATTCTGAGGCGTAAATATTGCCCACACCCACCACCACTTCTGCATTCATAATGACACTTTTAATGGCAGATTTTCTGGATTTTAATTTTTTAAAAAAAGAATTTTCCTCAAAATTTTCCGATAAAGGCTCGGGCCCTAGCTTTCTTAATAAAGGATGGATTTCCTGTTTTTTTAAGATCTCAAAAAAACCAAAGCGCCGGGGATCATTGTAAATGAGTTGCTTAAAACCAGCCAAATTGAGGATCACATGATCGTGCTTGATTAAAGGCTTACCGCTAGCCTGCAGCCTCCACCGCCCCGTCATGCCAAGGTGCGACAAGAAACCCTCTCCGGATGCGAATTGAAAAAGCAGGTATTTTGATCTTCTTGTGATGCTGACTAAAGTTTGATTGGCAAAAAAATCGGCCTGGGTCCTTGGTGATGGACTTCTAAGGTTGAACTCTGAAAATGCAATGTGTTGGATTTGCACGGGAAGATTAAGCTCGCTGAGGAGCTGGTTTTTAACGGTTTCAACCTCGGGAAGTTCTGGCATATAATTAGTAAGTAATTGATTTCGCTTGAGATTTCAAGGTGGGTTTTGGTAAATCACCTGAATACCAGCCGAAGTCACCCGATATTGGCTATTTTGGCACAATCTGCGCCCAAATTAACAGTTGTGAGTACTTAGTGCCAATTTTCTATAAAAATATTTGTATGTACAAATGCCATACACTTTGATAATATCAAAATGTGATGAAAGAGATTAATCAGAAGAAAAATAAAAAGCTTAAAGAAGAACGAGGTTTTTCTGTCGAGGAAATTGTGACAAGTGGAACTTTGATCGATGTTATAAAAAACACAAACTACAAAGACCAACTTTACTACATTTATTCTTTTGAAAATTATGCTTGGGTTGTTGTGGTAGGGCAAAAACCCGATCGTTACATTACACATTACAAGTCTAGAAAAGCCAAAAAGAGGTATGGATTATGAAGAAAGAAAAATTTGCTAAAGAAAAAGATCTTTTTAAAAAAGGTTCCAATTGGAAGAGTATTCCTACTGTGAAGCGACCTTCAGCAGATCTCTTGATTAAAAGGATTGCTTCTGAAGAAAAAGAAAAAAAAGAAGCAAAGTTCACTGCACGCCTGAGTCAAAGCGATTTTGAGAGCCTTAAAACTTTAGCGCAAGAAAAGGGCATGGGGTATCAGACCTTGCTTGGATACATTATTCATGGATACGTCACTGGAAATTTAGTAGACGTTGAAGAAATCCGGAAGGTCCTACCCGACCTCAAAATTAAAGCTGGATAGAAAATGGCCTCCAAAAAGATATCAAAGAATCCAAAACCCATGCATCCTGGAATCGTATTAAACGAAATCTACATGACCGAGATGGGGCTTAATCAGTCTCAGCTAGCTGTTAAATGCAAATGCTCGCATCGTAAGATCAATGAAATCGTCAATGGCAAAAGAGCCATTTCTTCTGAATTTGCGATTCAACTGGAAAACGTTTTAGGCACGACTGCTGAAATGTGGGTCCGCATGCAGGCTGATTATGACCTCTGGGTGGCTCGGCAGAAAGTGGCTTGATAGGTTATAGTTTGGCTGTCCAGAGCACGACCAAAACCATTCCCTTTCTGGACAGTCTATTCAAAAGACGGCAATCTATTTGAATGAGAATTAATCTTTCCGACAAAGACAAATTTATCCTCAGGGTGGCTGGCGTTTTTCTCCACAAAGGACATGTTCTTCTTCATCGGGCGGAGAATGACGATATTTGGGCACTACCTGGTGGAGGCTGTCATTTTTTTGAAGATACAAAGCAAGCCCTGATTCGTGAACTTCAAGAAGAATTAAAAGCTTCTGTATCAATTCAATCTTTAGCATTTGCCGTCGAGAACTTCTTTAATTGGAATAATCAACGAGCACATGAAATTGGATTTTATTATTTAACAGCATTTAGCGGGGATTCCGTTCAGTATTATGATCAGGAAGAGTTTATCGGTATAGAAGAACACATGGAAGGGTTCTCTAATTTCAGACTCCACTTCAAATGGTTCCCGATTGATAGTCTTTCAACATTAAACGTTAAACCTGACTTTCTAAAAATCAGACTTCAATCCATCAATGGGAACGCTTTGCATATTTTAAATCGCGACCACTAAACCACTTCATCTTGGGGTTTTGAAATCCATAGCGCCTGAGCATTTTGAAGCATCAGGCGCTCGTGTTCTGTTCGTGGATTCGAACACCCTTTAAAGGCAGTCCTTCCTGATTCGTCCAGGATTCTGAGTCTTCTTGTCATGGGCAGCTTTCTCTGAAAAAGCGGTCAGATCGAATAAAACCGACTGTTCGTGAACCCGCTGAGCTGCCGCGATTGATTGTGATTTAATCGCCCTTGGTCCACTACACTTTATTTCGTAATGAATTCATACAATTTCCATGATCGGTTGTTGACACAACTAAGGCTCATTCTTAGAGTTGGCGAACTGAGAGGTTTTTATGAAGTATTTTTTTTCAAAACTAACTCTGATAATGATTTCACTTAATGTTTTTTCGGTTTCATATGCAGCTAATTTCCAAATTCCCGACAAAGTCCAAATAGGAGAATGGTATATTGGGCGGGATGGTTACTTGCTGTTATCAGATTTCGAAAGTGCAAAACAATACTGTGCAGAGCGAGGACAACATCTGCCGTCAGTTCCAGAAATGGTTAGGGTGGCTATCGACTTTGGGGCTAATGGAATTGTTCCAAATCCGATCCCACGAGTTTCGACGTATGTAACTGCTGAAAATGTGGATGGAACTACTGCATTTTTTCATTGGGATTGGCGGGGGTTTACGATTCCTGCAAGCTGGCACAGAGTTATGCGCAGTGAATTTGATTATAAGTTACTCACTTCTTCAGTGGATCATACTTTCTCAGAAGATTCTAGGCAGCCAATGTTATTTTATTTATTTCATACGTTGAACGGTGACTTTGTTAGAAGCTATATTTCGCATGGCGGTACGGGCTACTTTTTTTGTGTACCTGGCCTTTAGTTAAATTATTGCGCTCACACTGACTAAAAACTTTTATCCACGACAGAAGGTCATTCAGCGCGCTCAGTTGACCGAAGCTACTTAACTTGCCATTTGCCCCTTCGATTTTTAGTAAAAAAATTTAAAGCTACTGAACCTTTGTGGTCAGTCGCTTTTTGATTTTTAAGGGTCTATTCAGACCACCCTAAGAAGGCAGACCTTCCTGATTCGTCCAGGATTTTGAGCCTTTTTGTCAGCAGCCGCTACTTCTAAAAAATTGGTCAAATCGTATAAAACTGAGCTTTAACAAACCCGACGACCTGCCGCGATTGATTGGGTTTTGATCACAAGTCTTTACTTGCCCAAAAGCATCAGATATTAGATAAACCAGCATTGGGGGCTTTTATGAAAACTATATTTAGTATTGTATTTCTCTTCACAAGTTTAGCTTTTGCAAAATCATTTGTATGTGTTGATCAAGTTAATAGCGAAACGGAAATTAATAGTTATTTCGACTCTACAGCTCCAGTCTTAGAATCAATTATCACGTACAAATCAGAAGCAGAAGCTAGAGAGAAGAGAACAACTTATATTTCTTCTATTGATGCTTGCAATGTACCTGTAGACTTTCAATCAGACTGCCAAACAAACGAAAGTCAAAATAAGTATGGTTATTCATTTAAGTTTGAATGCAAACAGCAGAAGCTCAATGGCTCGTTCTATGTAGATGAGTTTGGGTCTGGCGAGTTTCGATGCAACAACCAGACGCCTTATGTATTCCTAAATTGTAATGCACAATAATTTCTTCATCTTGGGGTTCCAAAATCCATATATTTTTGGCGAACTCAGCTTGGCAGAAGTAGATGCTTTTGAGTTTTAAAAAATCCACCCTCTGCATCCTTCCTGAAGTTACTTAGATCACATGGAATAAAAATAATCGACGGAAAGAGGACAACAACCTTTACTAGTTAAATAAAGTTTAGGTTAACAAACCCTTTATTGTGAAAAAAATGAGTTTGAAATAGCTCCGCCTGGAAGAGGAGCTTCGCTCTAAGTTATTGCCTGCTGGTATTTTTTTAGAGTACAGATTTAAATTGGAACAGTTTTAGCACCCTACCACCTAAATTAGTTAGAAGCTAATTTAGGAGATCCTATGAACAAAGTAGCGGCAATCTTGAGTCTTTTAACTATATGTTCGACAGCTTTCAGCTCTGTCGGTGATAATTTAAGAACTGAAAAAGCGGCCACTTATAAGATCAAAGAAGTTATTTGTGCAGCTGGGACCTTAGATCATTTTAAAGCGAATCAACTAGCGAGTCAGGTGAGCAATAGCTATTTTATTGCAGACACCGAAGCGCGTGGAGGCGTCCTTCAGCGCTCTGGGGACTTAATTACAGAAGTCATTGTTATCAGTGGTGCTAAAAATGGAATTTGTGATAACGACGGATTACCCACCATGCTTATCAAGATCCACCAGAAAGTAGTAGAATGATATTTATAGTTTCAATATTTTTGATGACTATGAGCTCTCATGCAGCAGTCAGCTGTCGCAAGCTCGTTTCTGAATCACAATCTGATATTTTGACTATTGATTCCAATGCAGTTTCATTTTCTAATAAAAAACTTAAAAATCATTATTTAAAAGCCATTGATAGCGCAAAGACTGTTGCTGTCAGAATTGGATTAGAGTTTCCAACTGCCCCAATTCAAATAACAATTCATCCCAATTTTAACTTTGAAGGCTCGATCGCATCAGCTAAACATCGAATGGACTTAATTGACATTACAGTTCCTTATCAAAGAACTTTTGACATTAAACCGTTTAAAAAATCGGGTGAGTGGCGATTTTATAATACCCACCCCATCCGCTCATTGTCCTTTTTTTATCATGAAATTGGTCACAAAGTTTTTCAGAACTATTTTTTAAAAAGAAAAAATTCTCCAGTAGCTGAAGCTGTCTTTTTGGAGGCTAAATCCCAAGAGCTAGCAGTGTTAATTAATGAAAAGGCAAGCCGAGATTCAGAGGGGAAAATTGACGTCGATTCAGTTAAAGATTTAGTCGCTGAATTTATGAAGCTAAGTGATGCTCTTGATAAAATGCAAGAACATGGCAGCTTTAGGCTGTTGACTGCAATGGAAGAATTATTTGCTGATTTATTTCTTGTTTTAACAACTGGAAACCCAAGATCAATGGCAGAGGAAGGCTTAGTTGTTGGTCCTAAGAATACGAATCGATCAAAAAGAACAGATAGCCCGCATACCCATCGCGATTTTACGGACATTGCTAACGATATTAATAGCTGGAAAGAAAAATACACAGAAGATGCTCATGATGTTTTCGGACCTACACGGCTTTTTCTATATCAAAATTACTTGCGCTATCCTTTATACTTAAATGGCGGTGGTTCGAAGCCGCTTGTGCAATCGGTGTTACTGGCAATTGAAAAATTCTCTAAAGTTGAACCATCCAAATTAGAAGACATGACAGACGTCGAAGCCAATGGAATCTTAATTCAGTCTATCGGTGACCACATGGGTTCGTTCAAAAAATGAAAAAAGCATTGGCTCAATAACCAGGTTCGAGATATTCTCGAACCTATGAACAAAATTCTTTTTTTATTTCTATTTCCGTTAACACTACAGGCTCAACAGTACCCTCAAATCTTGTCATGCGTATCTTTAATCAATACCCGTCTTTCCAAGCACGAGGTCCAACTTAATGAATTTGCCATGGCAAATATTAGCTATCAGGATGAAGATTGGATTTTTTATGTGGACGTCATTGAAAATCGACTTAATTCTTTAACTCTTGAAAACATCAAGACAAAATCTAAGGGTTCCACTCATTCAATTGATTTCAACCTTCAGCACCTTCATTTAAGATTAGATGCTGATGGGAATTACGCCACTGTTGATTGTGAACTTAAATTTTAATTGAGAACCATGACTCCACATCGCTCATAGAAATCAGACCAACCGGCCCAATGCTCGAGTGTCACGTCTAAATCGATGGCTTCATCACTTACTTTTTTTATGCGTACTATGGCTGGGTAGACCAAGCCAGAAACAGAGAGTTGACCAAATTCGGTTTGATCTGTTTTACCGCGCTCATCAACAAGTTCAAATGCATGTGCTCCACTTGCCGTTTTCAATACGGCTGGTTGAACCATGGCACCCGTTTTTAAATAAACAGAGGGCTTGCTGAATTTCTTTTTGCCTAACTGAAGTTGACATTTTTTATTTGCATAAACAGCCTTATTAGGTAAATCCAAGGTATAGGCCTGGGCTGCGGGCATTGCTAAAAAGCTAAATAATACGATGTATATTTTTATCATGATGATGTCCTTGTTTAATTAGATCAATAAAAAATGAAGATACCCTACTCACAGCCATTAAGCATCTGCATCAACTTTTGACAGATAAAAAATGCAAAAAATTGTCACTCTGACTAATCCTTTTCGCTAATTTCGTTTGAGAACAAATCCAGACGGTCCTGGGTTTGCACCCAACCATGAGTGCTTACTAAAAAAGGAGTTTCAAGATGTTAAAATCAAGTCTCATTGCAGTTGTATGTTTTTGTTTTATATCTGTGTCACAAGCAGATACATACAAGTCTTACACCTACCAGGATTTAACGACAGTTGAAGGAATTGACGAAGAGTCCAATGTGATTTCACTTCTGTCCACGGACCGAATGACAACAACTATTCAGGCATTAATTTTACAAAAAAAACTTAGTGGAGCCGAAATTATTAAATCCATTCGTGAAGTTAATACGAATAACGATTTAGACAAAGCAATAGAGAAAGTGATGAAGAAGAAAATTTCTAATGCCGAAAAAGAAAAAGCAATCGATATATTAATGAATGATTCTGAAACAATGCCCAATATCTTGGTTGAAATCGAAGATACGATGACCGGCAAATGTAAGCTTTTCCAGGCTCACGTGGCCAGCGGTTATTTGGATGAAAAAGGTGAGCCTACAAAGCAACTTAATACTTGGGTCAACTTTGTAAATGGTTTTGGGCTCTGCCAATAGAATTCAATTTAATTTTTGCTGAAATTGGACGGATATGAGGCCAAGTAATTGCAATACTAGTGCTCTATGCTGGTTGACCTGTTATTTCGCTTTAAGCTGACTGAAGTATTCACAATTTTGACACTTGTGATGCCTATTACGTCACTCGGTTCTACCCCCAAGGGGTGCGGACTGGTCGTAGCTTTAAATCCAGCCAAAGTTGATAACCTGCCCCCCATCCCTTGGCCTGATTGGAGACTTCCCGATAACCCTGAAATCATGCGGGTGATGCCTGACAGGATGGATAAAATTGAGTTTCGAGCACCTGTAAAAGGCTCTACCGCATTATCCAAGCTTGCACCTGAAGAAATTTTTAGAATCGCCTCGAGCGACAGCGAGTCACTTGCATTCGTAATGCAAAACAAAAATGAATTAGAGGTCAACCTATCGAGTCCAAAATCTATTGAAATGTTTCGAATTCAGGTTCAACGGATGGCTCGCATCCTACACACGAGGTTAAATGTAGATCTAAAACCCACAGGAACGGCTTTTACGATGGAAAACTTCAAGCAGCAGGTAAAATTGAGTGGAGAACAATTGGAGATGGTTCACGAGGCTTACCGATTTGATCAACGTACACCTCAAGAAATTGTAGCGGCAGGTGGTTTTTTTCCAAATCCATTAAGAAAAGACTCTGGAATTTCTTTGCTTGAACATTCGCTTAAGACCTCGTTTGGAGGATTTTTTGTCTCAACAACTCGAAAAGAAAATAATGCTAAAAATATTATTCCCAGTGGTATGTTTTCAAGTGTGTCGATATCTGATCAGAATGCTCAACACTTGCTTATTCAAAATGGTGTTAAAAGTGATGAAATTGGGATGATCGTTTCAGTGCGAAAGGCCTATGAATATAAGCTTAAAAACATCACGGGTGTCATTGTTAAAGATTATGGAATTGATACCGAGCAAGAGCTCGTCACAAATAAAATT
Source organism: Bdellovibrionales bacterium Ga0074139 (assembly GCA_001464795.1). Taxonomy (GTDB): domain Bacteria; phylum Bdellovibrionota; class Bdellovibrionia; order Bdellovibrionales; family Bdellovibrionaceae. The sequence continues at coordinate 3,930 of LNEB01000003.1, read as the reverse complement.
GGACTTAATCAGATAACAGCTGTCCGCGAAGTCACACTGATTGAATATTTAGCACCAGATCTTGTGCAAGGTTATAACTCACTTGATAGGGCAAAAATCCAAACGTTACGAAAACAATTTCTTGCATTTCTGTCTCGTGAATCAATCCCTGGGCCTTGGCAGAAACTTCAATGACAGTCTATTTACTTCTTTACCACAGATGTCAGCACATCGGGGCCCTTTGAAGTGATCAAAACATCATCTTCTAAGCGAATGCCGCCAAAGTTTTTCCACTTTTCAGCTACTGCCCAATTGATGTGATTTTTGTATTTTTCACGGATCACAGGATCTTCGATAAAAGCCCGGGGGAAATAACAACCCGGTTCAACGGTCACACAAAAACCTTCCTGAAGCTTAAGATCAACACGCAAGTTGGCACCGGCGTATTTTTTAGGAGCTCTATTTTCAATCACGCCAGTGTCTCGGACTTTGAGACCCACCAGGTGCCCGACCCCGTGGGGATAAAAAACAGAAATGGCTCCACTTTCAAGGACATCTGAGACTGAAGTTTTAAACAGTCCAAAATCGGAAAGTCCTTCAGCAATTATTTCAGCAGTTAATAAATGAACATCTTTCCATTGGTTTCCAATTTTGCATTGATCAATGGCTTGAAGCTGAGCTGTTAAAACAATGTCATAGATATCCTGCTGCTGTGGTGAAAACTTTCCACTAACTGGAAACATGCGAGTGATATCAACGCAGTAATCTTGAATGTCAGCACCCGCATCAACTAAAACCATTTCTCCAGATTTAAGTTTCTGTGAACTTGGTACAGCATGTAAAATGGCTGAATTTTCACCAGTTCCCACAATGCTTCCGTAGGGCATTTTCTCGGCACCTGCCTGAAGCACAGCGTTTTCATAAACCAATTGAAGCTCACGCTCACTGACTCCTGGGGTGACAGCCAAAGCCAAAGCTTCGTAACCATGATTCGCAAGACTTGCAAGCTCTCGGATTTGCTTAATTTCAGCAGCATCTTTTTTGCGGCGCACTTGATCAAGTAAAATATGAAAAGAAAAAGCTCTTTCTTTTTGCTCTTCAGATTCCAAACCAGGCCATAGTCCAAGATGTGTGATCACAGAAAATTGCTTTTTTAAATTTTCAAAATCAGTCAAAGACTTATCAGAGATAAAATTCCATTGTGCCCCTTCCCAGACAATTTCTGTAGAAGTTAGATTTCTTTGAAATTCACCGTAAATTTCTTTTTTTGAAATGACAAAAACTCCAAAAGGTCTTCTGTGCCCGGTCAGCCAAAAATATAAAGGATGCGGTAAAAAATCATAAGTCTGATCAAGCCCCCCAGGTTTTTTCTGCGGGTGCCCGGAGTGAATCACCAGAAGCTCAGAATCATTGAGCTCGGACTGTACAACAGTAGCTGCTTTTTGCTGGCGGAGTTTGTAAACATTTGGGGTAAATAGAGTCATGTTAAAATTTTGTGATGGGAATGGAGATTTGGCAATGACTTTCACATTTTACCATCAAGGAAGCACCACTGTCTGAATAAATCCCTCGATCCCAGTTTGTGATCGACTCTCAATGATCACCAAGGTTTTTGTGGCTACATCGAAGTTTAAAACGCGTGTGAAGTGATTTTGTGCAGTACCCGTTTCGGAAATCGTAGCCACTAGGCGAATCCGGCTGCGATCAGAAATATCATAGACAGACAAACTACCCCAACTGCTGACTAAGTAATTTCCATAGACCGAGAGTGAAGCATTTGGGTGAATCCCCGATAAAAATGAATTATTGTCTTGGAAACTGTAATTCGAAGTAGCCCCGCTAAAAACAGAAATTCGGCCTCTTTCATTTATATATAACTCTCGGTTGTATAAATTGGTGGTGACTCTAAAAATTGGTGAAGCTGTGAACAGTGTTTCACTGGCACTTAAGTTAACAAAACGGCGAAGTACGCCGGAGCTATATATAAGATCACTATTCATTTGAGTTGTCATTTCATCAATGTCTCCCCGACCGTGCATGACGAAGGTGGGTGTGGAGGGATTGTTGATTGAAAATAAAGTCAAATAATCTTCTTCGCCCTGTCCAGGGCCGATGTAAACCAGATCGTTCGAACCATCTCTTATATGTAAACGATAAATCCAAAATGTCCCACTAAGAGTGCAGCCCTGTGGAGCACTCACAGATCGTACAAAAACTGGGGCCGCTGGATTTTCTAGTGACATGACATGGATGGTGCATCTGTCCCCTGCAAGGTAGGCATAGTTACCGCGAATGACCAAGTCTGAAGCTGACCAATTCAGCTCGGTAGTTTGAGTCACTACACCCATTAAATTGCTGGTCTGTAAATAGAATTTACCCGAAGTATTTGGTCCATATCCGACACCAAACTTATGTAAGTAACCATTATGATAACCAATTTGACGAGGAGATATTTCTGCTTCAGAAAAATAAGGAGTAGCAGCCCGAGATATTTGCACGGCTTGTGTAGAATTAAAATTGAACGCAGATGAAAGAGCCATGTTGCCAGCTGAATCGATTAACTGAAACCTCACAGAATGAGGGCCGTAACTGGTTGTGACCTCAATATTATTGGAATGTCTGACAAATGCAGCTCCATCAAGGCTGTAACTAAGAGTGTCATTGCTATTCGTATTTGTAATCACCGAAAATGTGTTCGCGGAGGCATAAAATGTAAAGCGATCAAAAGTAGGTGGTGTTGTATCCACGTACCAAGTAGCGCCGTTAACAAATGAAAAATTCCCAGCATTGTCAATGGCACGTACTTGGAAAGTATAATTAGCATCCCTCAGATTGGAATACAGCAAAGGGCTTGTACAAGCAGCAAACTGGCTGTTGTTTAATGAACATTCATAGCGATTAATACCACCAGCATCTTCACCCACAAAAGCGACTTGCACATTGACATCTCGAGTGGAATTCCTTGGTGCAGAAGTCATCCTTACTGTTGGTCGCGTTAGGTCAACGCTCCAGTCGTAACTTCTATTGGTGGAAACCAATCCTGTATTATTGATAGCTCTGATGTTTAAATTGTAGTTCCCAGCCACTAAATTCGCAATTGTATGCGGTGATGTGCAAGTGCTAAAGGCAGCACCATTCAACTGACACTCAAAACGGACCGCATCAGTACCAGAAAAATTAAAGACCGCTGTACTTTGATTAGTAGGATTACTAGGTCCCGATATTATGTTCACTGCGGGCGGAGCTAATTCCACTGTCCAGTTGTAGCTGACCGCTTGAGAAATATTTCCAGCTAAGCTTACACCGCGAACTCGAAACACGTGAGCACCAGCCACAAGCCCTGATAATACACGAGGAGATGTACAAGCCGCATAAGCTGCGCTGTCCAGTTGGCATTCATAACTTGCAATATTATTTCCCGAAAATGCAAAAGTGGCACTGCTAGCACCAATAACAGGCTGTGGCTGCTGAGTAAAAGCAATGGCTGAGGCTTGAAGCTCTACGTTCCAAACGAATTGCACAGGAGCTGAAACGTTGCCAGCCGCATTAGTACCGCGGACTCGAAAAGTATGGGCCCCTACTGAAAGACCTGATAGCACGCGAGGCGATGTGCATGATGTGTAGGCCGCGGAATCAAGCTGGCATTCGTAATTAACAATTCCAGTTCCTGAAAAAGCAAAATTAGCAGAAGTTTGATTGGTATTCACAGAAGGCATGGAAGTTAAATTCACAGTGGGAGCTGCTAAATCCACTGACCAAGAGTGCATGATAGGTGTTGATAAATTGCCAGCTGCACTTCGAGCCCTGACCCTAAACACATGGGCCCCTGCAGATAAACCGGTAACAGTTCTAGGTGAAGTGCAAGCCGCGTAGGCCGCTGTGTCCAACTGACATTCAAAGGTCACGCTACCTGGGCTTGAAAAAGCAAAGGTCGCAGAAGTTTGATTGGTT